>NZ_JBEXWC010000016.1:0-149648 GCF_040629635.1 Streptomyces sp. NPDC005898
ACCATTGTTTACAGAGGTGTGAAAATCGGAACGGGGCGGCCGCGCGGGCCGCGGCGGGCCCGCCCCCCGCCCCCCCCCCCCCGCGGCTGCTCGGGTACGCCGACGGGCGCGTGCCGGAATCGGCCCCCGGCCGGGCACGGTGGTGCGACGCGCCGATCGACGAGACGGTGCGGGAGCTGGTGGCGCACATCCGGGACGTGCGGCCAGAGATCGTGGTGACCCATGACGCCTACGGCGGGCTGAGCGGCCACCCCGACCACGTGCACACCCATCGGGTGACGATGCTCGCCGCCCAGGCGGCCGGGCTCGAACAGTTCTGCCCGGAGGCCGGCGCGCCCTGGCAGCCGAGCGCCCTGTATCTGGCCACGCACCCGCACTCCGCGGTGGCGGCGTTCACCGATGTGATCGGCACGCGGCGGGCGGTGTTCAGTGTGCCGGACGCGTGGATCGGGGCGGCCGTCGACGTCGGGCCGTGGCTGGAGCGGAAGGTCGCGGCCGTGCTGGCCCACCGCAGCGAGGTGGAGCGGGGCGCCCTGCCCGCGCTGATCGCCGGCCTCGCCCCGGACACCCGCGCGCGGCTGCTGTCCACCGAGTGGTACATCCGGCACGAACTCGCCCCGGTGGCCGGCGGGCAGACGGAACTGACCGCCGGCCCCGTCAGGAAAGACTGACGGGACGTCGGCGGGCGTGTCCGTGCGGGGCGCCGAGTGGCCTCGGCGGCCCGCACGGGGTGGTCACCAGATCCGTACGCGCTCCGCCGGGTCCAGCCACAGGCCGTCGCCCTCGACCGTGCCGAACGCCTCGTGGAACTCGTCGAGGTTGCGGACGATGTTGGCGCGGAACTCCGGCGGCGAGTGCGGGTCGATCGTGAGGTACTGCTGCTCCTGCTCCTTGCGGCGCTTGGCGCGCCAGCAGTACGCCCAGTTCTTGAACAGCCGCTGCGAACCGGTGCCCTCCTCGCTCTCGGGCATCGGCGCGCCGTCGAGCGCGATCAGGTAGGCGGTGTGCCCGATGGTCAGGCCGCCGAGGTCGCCGATGTTCTCGCCGACCGTCAGCGCACCGTTGACGAACTCGCCGGGGAGGTTCCGCGGCGAGAACGCGTCGTACTGCTTGATCAGGGCCTTCGACTTGGCCTCGAACGCGGTCTTGTCGGCGGGGGTCCACCAGTCGTTGAGATTGCCCGCGCCGTCGTACTGCGCGCCCTGGTCGTCGAAGCCGTGGCCGATCTCATGGCCGATGACGGCGCCGATGCCGCCGTAGTTCTCCGCCGGGTCGGCGTCGGGCGAGAAGAACGGCTTCTGCAGGATGCCCGCGGGGAAGCAGATCTCGTTGGTGCCCGGGTTGTAGTACGCGTTGACCGTCTGCGGCAGCATGAACCACTCGTCGCGGTCGACCGGCTTGCCGATCTTGGCCAGCTCCCGGTCCGACTCGAACGCGGCCGCCGCCTGCGCGTTGCCGAGCAGGTCGTCGGCGCTGACCCGGAGCGCGGAGTAGTCGCGGAAGGTGTCCGGGTAGCCGATCTTGGGACGGAAGGTGGCGAGCTTCTCGTACGCCCGGGCCTTCGTCTCGTCGGTCATCCAGTCCAGGCGGGCGATGGACTGGCGGTAGGCCTCCAGGAGGTTGGCGACGAGGTCGTCCATCATCGCCTTGGACGACGGCGGGAAGTGCCGTGCGACGTACTCCTTGCCGACGGCCTCGCCCATGGCGTTCTCCACGAGGGCGACGGCGCGCTTCCAGCGGGCGCGCAGCTCGGGGGTGCCGTTGAGGGTGCGGCCGTAGAACTCGAAGTTGTTGCACACGAACGCGTCGGTGAGGTACGGCGCGCAGGCGCGCAGCACGCGCGTCAGCGCCCAGTCCCGCCACTGCTCGATCGGCACCTCGGCGAGGGCCGTGGAGAGGTGGGAGAGGTAGGAGGGCTGGCGGACGCAGGTCTCCGCGATGGTGGCGTCGGAGCCGCCGAGGCCCGCGACATAGCCGCGCCAGTCGAACTCCGGGGCCAGTGCGAGCAGTTCGTCCAGCGAGGTGAGGTTGTAGGTCTTGAGCACGTCACGCGTCGCGGCGCGCTCCCAGTGGCCGGCGGCGAGCCGCGTCTCCACCGCGAGGACGGTCTTGGCGGCGGCCTCGGGGGCGGTGTGCTCGCCGAGCGTGAGGAGTTCGGTGAGGTGCGCCACGTACTTCTCGCGGATCTCGGCGAACTTGTCGTCGCGGTAGTACGACTCGTCGGGCAGGCCGAGGCCGCCCTGGAGGATGTTGAAGAGGTACCGGTCGGAGTCGCGGTCGTCCGAGTCGATGTACGAACCGAAGAGCCCGGAGCCGCCGATGCGCTCGAAGCGGCCGAGGAACGCCGCGAGGTCACGGATGTCCCGCAGGCCGGCGACCTCCTCGATCAGCGGACGCGCCGGGTCCAGGCCGCGGGCGGCGATGGTCTCCTCGTCCATGAAGGAGGCGTACAGCGCGGCGATCTTGCGGGCCTCGTCGGCGGAGGCGCCCTCCCCGTCCGGGGACTGCGCCAGGTCCTGGATGATCTCCTTCACCTGCTGTTCGGCCGTGTCGGCCAGCTGCACGAAGGGGCCCCAGCTGGAGCGGTCCTCGGGGATCTTCTCGGTGTCCAGCCACCGGCCGTTGACGTGTCCGAAGAGGTCGTCCTGCGGGCGGATCTCGGGGTTCATGCCCGGGCGGGCGTCATCCAGAATGCTCATCCACGCACCCTATGCGAGTGACCGGGCCGGGACGAAGGAGTTGCCTCGCCGGCAGGCGCGGCCGGCTCCTCCCACCCGCCGACTCGCGCGCAAACCGGCCCAATAGGAGCGATAAAGTAGCGCGTCAACCTTCTGCCCCGTCCCACCAGGAGAGCTTCTGTGACCGTAGCCATCGACGCCCCGTCCGAGGAAGCCGCCGCCGGGGCGGCCGCCGTGCCCGCCGACCCGGCGGCGCGCCTGGTGGCCGAGGACGCCCGTGCCTTCGGTGCGTACGCCCGCACCGGCGGCTGGGCCTTCGGCCTGAAGGTCGCCCGCACCGTGCGGCCCGGCGGGCAGGGCGCGGGCGAGACGCCGAAGGTCTCGGCCAAGGAGTTCGCGGAACTGGCCGGCTGCTCGGCCGACCGCGTCATGCGTTACTACAAGGCGTGGGACAAGGCGGCCGACGACGGGCTGGTGCCGCACTTCGAGGCGCTCGCCCCCGGCCTGGACGTGGAGCTGCCCGACGCCGACGTCTGGCTGTCGTACTACGCCTCCCGCTCCAGCGCCCTGACCCCGCGCGGCACCGCGATCACGCAGGCCGCCGAGGCCGAGGGCATCCGTCCCACCAAGGCGCTGGAGGTCGCGGAGAACCCGACCGCGCTGCGCGCCGCGATCCTCGCCGACCCCGGCACCGCCGAGGCGGCCAGGAAGGCGCTCATGGACCGCCTGGAGGAGGATCCGGCGCTCCGCGGCGAGCTGGTCCGCGACATCGTCCGCACCGACGACCTGAAGAAGGCCGTGGCCGCCGAGGCCAAGGCGGGCGACCGCGTCGACTACGTCCGGCAGATCGTCGAGAAGGGCCAGGTCAAGACGCCGGCGGGCCAGATGATCGAGGCCCCCGCCGAGCTGCGGGAGGAGGCCGAGCGGCATCTGTCGCTCATCGACGAGCTGGACGACGGCGAGGATTCGGGCGAGTGGGCGCGCGAGGCGTACGACACGGTGCGCGACATCGTCGCGCAGACCGTCCAGAGCAACCCGGAGCTGCGCGTGCAGGAGCGGCGCGCGAAGTTCTACAGCAGCCTGCAGAAGGCGACGAAGGTGTTCGAGGAGCTGACGTTCGACGACGTCGAGGACACCGAGGACATCCGTGAGATCTACGAGGACGACATGGTGCGCCGCCTCGAGGACCTCCAGCAGGCGATCGGCACCTGCATCACGGCCCTGCGGTCGGTGACGGGCCGGGAGGCGGACGTCAGCGCGTCGCGAGCGTGATGCGGATCCCGACCGTGCCCTTCACGCCGCGCCGGAGCCTGCTGCCGAGCAGGGTGAGGGAGCCGATCACCCCGTACTTGCGGGCGATGAGGCGGCGGTAGCGGGCGGTCACCTCGGGCGGGCAGATCTCGGCGGTCGCCGGTACCTGCCCGCCCGTCGGGTGGCCCCGCACATCGCACGGTCCGACCAGGACGTCGGGGCGGCGGCGGATGCGCTTCACCTTCCAGGAGTCGGCGGCCGTCCAGATGCCGAGCGCGTCCCCGTCGGGCACCACCCAGACGGGGCTCGGCACGAGGGTGCCGTCCTTTCGATAGCTGCTGACCAGCAAGTATTTCCCGGCGCTGAGCCGGTCCGGCGAAGTGTCGTCCATGCCGGGAAGTGTAGGGCGGTACGGAGGTCCCGGGACGGCGTCGACGGAACCGCGCAAGGTCTGCCCCTTACGGTAGGTGCATGGAACCGCCCAGGGTGAGCGAGAGGCCGTGCCGGGCATGCCCCCTCGGGAGCGGCCGATGAGCGGGAGACCGGCGCCGGGGGCCGCGGGCAAGCGGCTGCGCCCGGTCGATCTGGCGCGGACGGCGGGCGTCTCCACCCAGCAGATCCGCAACTACGCCGACGCCGGCATCCTGCCGCCCGCGCCCCGCTCCCCCGCCGGGTACCGCGGGTTCGACGAGGGGCACCGGCAGGCCCTGCTCACCTACCGGGCGCTGCTGCGCGGACACGGTCCGGGGGCCGCCCAGGCCGTCATGCGGGCGGTGCACGCCGGGGACGTGCCGCGGGCGCTCGCGCTCGTCGACGCCGGGCACGCCGCCCTGCACGAGCAGCGGCGCTCGCTCCGCACGACCGGGGAGGCCTTGCGGGCGCTCGCCGAGCAGGGGCCCGACGCCCCCGCCCTGCCGCGCTCCCGGCTGCGCATCGGGGAGCTGGCCGCCCATCTGGGCGTGCGGGCCTCGGCGTTGCGGGTGTGGGAGTCGGCCGGGCTGCTCACGCCGGCCCGCGATCCGGGCACGGGCTACCGTTCGTACGCGCCCGCCGAGGTGCGCGACGCCCGCGTGATCCACATGCTGCGGCAGAGCCACTACCTCCTGCCGCAGATCCGGCCGGTCCTCGACGATCTGCGGCGCGGCGGCAGCGTCACGGCGCTCCGTTCCGCCCTGGCCCAGCGCGAGGCGGCGCTGGACCAGCGGACGCGGGCCATGCTGGAGGGCGCGGGCCACTTGCACCACTACCTCGCGTCCATCGCCCCCGGCCCCGGGGAAGCGGCGGCGCAGGGCCCGGACGGAGCGGGGGCGGACCCCGGGAGCGGTGCCCGGCAGGGGTCGCCGTAGGGCCGGGCCTACCAGGTGGTCTCGAAGTACTTCACGCGCTCGTCCGCTCCGACGCACCGCATGCCGGCCGAGGCCATGACGCGCTGCGAGGCGATGTTGTCGAGGTCCGCGTCCCCCTTGACGCAGGTGATCCCTTCCGCCCGCGCCAGCCGCAAAAGCTCGCGCAGGGCCTCAACGGCGTACCCCTTGCCGCGGGCGGCGGGGATCAGGCCGTAACCGATCGTGACGGTGCCCTCGGCGTCCGGCGGCCGGTTGAAGCCGAGGCTGCCTATCGCCCGGCCGCCGTCGCGCTCCCGTATCTCGTAGTCGCCGAAGGGCTGCGGGTCGCCGGTCCGCGCGCAGTGGCCGAGGAAGTCGCCGGCCGATTCCACGTCCCCGTCGGTGGGGTAGCCGGGCCCCCAACGCTCCCCGTCGGCGGGGGTGCGCGCCACCAGACGGCGTGCTTCCTCGGCGCTCATCGGGTGCAGGACGAGCCGGTCCGTCTCAAGATCTTTCATGCCATGGGAATTATCACGCCCGGGGAACCGGCCGCATCTGGTTTGTCCCCGGGTCACCGCTCGGGGAGTGCCTCTTCGAGCGCCTCGGCGAGCATGGTGCACAGCCGGGTGTGTTCGCGTGCGCTGGGCGGCAGTTCGGGGTTCCAGCGCAGGACGCGGACGCGCGAGCCCAAGGCGTCGCCCAGGTCGCTCGCATTGGAGCGTACGTCGCTGAGCACGAGGTCCGGCTCCAGCGCGGCCGCCTCGGCCCAGCCGGTGGTGGACCAGTTGGCCCCCTCGCCGGACGCCGGGTCCACCAGGCCGACGCCGAGCCCGGCGAGGGCGGCGAGGTCGGGCCAGGCGTAGGGCCGCGCCAGGTGGACGGAGTCGGGTCCTGCCGGGGAGAGGGCGAGCACACGCGGCCGTACGAGGTCGGCCGCCGCCCGGCGCAATCGCTGCTCGGCGGCGGCGAGTTCGGCGTCCGTCTCGGGCCGCGCGGGGGCGCCGAGGCCGCGGGCGAGAGCCGTGAGGCGGTCCCTGATCCCGGCGAGACTGCGGCCCCGTCCGACGTCGAGCACGACGAGGGGGACGCGCTCCTCCAGGTGTTTGGCGGTCTCCGGTTCGATGCCGTAGACCTGTCCGCCGCCGTAGGTGAGCGCGACGACCAGGTCCGGCCCGGCGGCGAGGAGCGCGTCGAGGTCGAGCGCCCGGCCCGCCCCGAAGTAGGGGAGCTCGGCGAGGGGGAGGCCGCCCGCCTTCGCCGGATCGGGCACGTCGGGGTCGTCGTGCGCGGAGCCGAAGAGGCCGGCGGGGCGGATGCCGTGATCGTGCAGGGCGGCGGCCGTCGGCACGTAGGCGACCACGCGGGCGGGGCGGTGCGGGGTCCTGATCAGGTGGCCCCGGTCGTCGGTGAACTCCCAGTCCTGGACAGCGTCTTGTGCCATGGTCCTCGACTCCTCCCGCTCCGGTGCCGTCGCTCGGGCCCGCTCCCGCCGCGGCCGTCCGGTGCTACCTGCCCGGGCGCGCCCCGGCGTACACGGAGGCGGCCGCGGTGGCGTCGGTGGGTACGGGCGGGCGGTTCTGCGGGGTCGCCGCCCGAAATGGGGGTACACAGGGTTACGCGGCGACGAGAGGAGACGATGTGGCGTCGGACGAGGCGCAGGACGAGGGCGAGCACCTGCTCGACGGGTTGCGGGTGGACGAGGCCCGGCCCGAACGCCCTGTGCTGCTCGACGAGAAGGGCGAGCCGCTTCGGACCTGGCAGGAGAACTACCCCTACCGGGAGAAGATGCGGCGCAGGGCCTATGAGAGCCGGAAGCGCTTCCTGCAGATCGAGCTGCTGAAACTGCAGAAGACGGTGCGCGAGCAGGGGCTGCGCGTCGTGGTCGTGTGCGAGGGGCGGGACGCCGCGGGCAAGGGCGGCACCATCAAGCGCTTCACCGAACGCCTCAACCCGCGCGGGGCGCGCGTGGTGGCTCTGGACAAGCCCACGGAACGCGAGGCGGGCCAGTGGTACTTCCAGCGCTATGTGGCGCAGCTTCCGTCGGCGGGCGAGATCGTCTTCTTCGACCGTTCCTGGTACAACCGCGCCGGCGTCGAACCGGTGATGGGCTTTTGCACACCGGAGCAGCACCGCCAGTTCCTGCGGCAGACCCCGCTCTTCGAGAAGATGCTGACCGACGACGGCATCGTGCTGATCAAGTTCTGGCTCTCCGTCTCGCAGGCGGAGCAGCGCACGCGCTTCGCGATCCGTCAGGTGGACCCCGTACGGCAGTGGAAGCTCTCCCCCACGGACCTGGCGTCGCTGGACCTGTGGGACGCGTACACCAAGGCCAAGGTGGAGATGTTCCGGGCGACGGACACCGTCCATGCCCCGTGGTCGGTGGTCAAGTTCAACGACAAGCGCCGAGGCCGGCTCGAGGCCATCCGGCACCTGTTGCTGCGCATGGACTACGAGTCGAAGGACAAGGACGTGGTGGGCGAGGCGGATCCGCTGATCATCGGTCCGGCCGACACGCTGCTGGAAGCGGGCGAGGACCCCACGGACCTGTCCCCCAGCCGGATCGCCCGGCATGAACAGGGGCCCGGTCAGCACCCCTGAGCCGCAGGTGACCGCCCGCGCGTGGCACGACGAGAGCCGCCCGCCCGATCCCCCGGGCGGGCGGCTCTCGTACGGGCGGCCAAAAAACAAAGGGCAAGGAGTACACACTCTCCTCGCCACTCTCAAGATATAGCGCACCGGGGGGCTTGCCGCAAGGCCCCCATCAAGGCGCACAATCGTCGGCCGACGCCACAACCTGCGGAAACGAGGGCTCCACGTGCATGTGCTGGATCTTCAAGAGGTCGACGAGACACAGATCGCCCTCGTCGGCGGCAAGGGCGCGCAACTGGGCGGGCTGTCCCGGATCGACGGCGTTCGCGTGCCGGCCGGTTTCTGCGTGACGACGGACGCCTTCCGTCAAGTCATGGCCCGGATCCCGTCCGTCGGGGAGCAGTTGGAGCAGCTGTCGCGCCTGGACGCGGAGGCCCCGGACGACCGGGAGGCGGTCCGTGCGCTCAGTGTGCGGATCCGCCGGACCATCGAGGAGAGCCCCCTCCCGGGCGAGCTCGCGGCGGAGGTCGGCCGGGCGCTCGCCCGGCTCGGCGCACAGGCGGCCTGTGCCGTCCGCTCCAGTGCGACGGCGGAGGACCTGCCGACGGCCTCCTTCGCCGGCCAGCAGGACACCTATCTGAACGTGGTGGGGCACGAGGCGGTCCTGCGGCACATCAGCCGGTGCTGGGCCTCGCTGTTCACGGAACGGGCCGTGATCTACCGCCGGCGCAACGGCATCGACCACCGGACGGTCCACATGGCCGTGGTCGTGCAGCGGATGGTCCTCCCGCACGCCTCAGGCGTCCTGTTCACGGCCGACCCCGTCTCGGGCAACCGGAGGGTCGCCACCGTCGACGCCGGGTTCGGCCTCGGTGAGGCCCTGGTCTCCGGCCTGGTCAACCCGGACGTCTTCAAGGTGCGCGACGGCGAGGTCGTGGAACGGACGATCGCCGCCAAGGAGCGTGCCGTGCGGGCCCTGCCCGCGGGAGGCACGCGGGAGGTGACGGTCGACGCGGGGCAGCAGCGCCAGCCGGCGCTCACGGACGCCCGGGCCGTGGAACTGGTGGACCTGGGACGGCGGATCGAGGCGCACTTCGGCTGCCCGCAGGACATCGAATGGTGCCTGGCCGACGACGGCTTCCAGATCGTGCAGAGCCGGCCGATCACCACGCTCTTCCCGGTCCCCGAGAGCGGCGACCAGGACAACCACGTCTACGTCTCCGTCGGCCATCAGCAGATGATGACCGACCCCATGCGGCCCCTCGGGCTCTCGATGTGGCGGTTGACGGCCATGGTCGAGATGCACGAGGCCGGCGGGAGGCTGTTCGTCGACGTCACCCCGCGGCTGTCCGATCCCACCGCCCGCACGGCCCTCCTGGACCTCATCGGCAAGGGCGATCCGCTGGTCAGGGACGCGCTGGAGACCGTCCTCGACCGTGACGAGTTCGTCCCCTCCGTGCCGGACCCGGGCCCCGGGCGGCCGGCGGGCGGTGCCTTGCCCCTGCCGGCCGAGGTCGATCCGGGCATCGTCGCCGAGCTGATCGAGCGCAGCCGAACGTCCGTCGCGGCCCTGGAGCGGGACATCCGGACGAAGACCGGACCGGCGCTGTTCGACTTCCTGGCGGAGGCCTTCGAGGAGCACAAGCGCGTGCTCAGCGACCCGCTGAACCTGCGGGCGATCATGGCGGGGATGGAGGCCACCTGGTGGCTCAACGACCGGCTGCGGGAGTGGCTGGGCGAGAAGAACGCGGCCGACACGCTCACCCTGTCCGCCCCCGACAACATCACGTCGGAGATGGGGCTGGCGCTGCTGGACGTCGCGGACGCGGTGCGCCCGCATCCGGAGGTCGTGGCGTTTCTGCGGGACGCGGAGGACGAGGGCTTCCTGGAGAAGCTGCCCGAGGTGGCGGGCGGCAAGGAGGCGCGCGATGCCATCGGGGCCTACCTCGACCGGTACGGCATGCGCTGCGTGGGCGAGATCGACATCACGAGGCCGCGCTGGCGCGAGCGCCCCACCACGCTGGTGCCCGCGATCCTCGACAACGTCCGGAACTTCGAGGCGGGCGCCGCCGCCCGGCGCTTCGAACAGGGGCGGCGAAAGACGCGGCAGAAGGAGCAGGAGGTGCTGGCACGCCTCCGGGACCTGCCGGACGGTGAGCGCAAGGCCGCCGAGACCAAGCGGATGATCGACCAGGTGCGGGCCTTCGTCGGGTACCGGGAGTATCCGAAGTACGCCATCATCAGCCGCTACTTCGTCTACAAGCAGGCCCTGACGGGCGAGGCCGAGCGCCTCGTGCGGGCCGGCGTGCTCCGTGACAAGGAGGACGCCTTCTATCTCACGTTCCAGGAACTGGACGACGTCGTGCGCTCGCACCAGGTGGACCAGGGGCTCGTCCAGCGGCGCAAGGAGGCGTTCCGGTCCTACCACGCGCTGACCCCGCCCCGGGTGCTCACCTCGGAGGGTGAGGCCCTGTCCGGGGCGTACCGGCGCGACGACGTGCCGGCCGGCGCCCTGGTCGGCCTGCCGGTGTCCGCCGGCACCGTCGAGGGCCGCGCCCGGGTCGTCCTCGATCCGGCGAAGGCCGATCTCGAGGCGGGCGACATCCTGGTCACGACCTTCACGGACCCCAGCTGGTCGCCGCTGTTCGTCGGCATCGCCGGTCTGGTGACGGAGGTGGGCGGTCTCATGACCCATGGGGCGGTGATCGCCCGGGAGTACGGCCTGCCCGCCGTGGTCGGCGTGGCGCGGGCCACCGGGCGGATCAGGGACGGGCAGCGGATCCGGGTGCACGGAACCGACGGGTACGTCGAGATCCTGCCCTGACCGGAGCGTTCCGCGACCGGCGTGCCGCCGTCATCTGCGCAGCCAGTGCCCGGCGCCGTCCAGCCAGGCGGTCAGGAAGTCCTCGTCCCCCGTCACCTCGATGCGGTCGGCCGGGGTCGGTGCGCGGCGCCGGTACACGAGGAGCAGCAGGTCGGTGAGGGGGCCGCGCACCGCCGTGCCCGCCTTCCGGTGGGTGTGGCCGACGGTGACGGGCGCCTGGGTGAGGTCGATGAACCACTCCCCCGTTCCCTCGGGGGCGTCGGTGGCGTGGAAGTGCACGGTGCGGCCGGGCCCGAGCAGCGCGCGGTGCGCGGCCGGGGAGGCGTAGGCCTGCGGCAGGGTGCTGAAGCCCAGCCACTCCGCCAGGCCGTCGAGGGCCACGTCCGCGTCCAGGGTGTAGGTCCCGCCCACCGCGGCGGTCGCGTCGAAGCGGTGGACAACCGTCTCGTACGTCATGCGCCGGGCCCAGAAGAGGGGGGTGCCGTCCGGCGCCGGGGTCCACACCCCGGCGTCGGGCCCCGCCGCGCGCAGCGTGTCCACGAGACGGGCGGTGCTGTCGGTCAGCCGGGCCGCGAGCGTCGCGAGGTCGTCGTCGGCTCGGGGCGTGACCTCGTTGACCTCGTGGTCCGGGACGGGTTCGGCGGCGCGGGTGCGCACGATGGTCTCGGCCCAGCCGTAGGTGCCGCCGACGTGACGCAGCAGGTGCGCGAGGGTCCAGCCGGGGCAGCCCGGCACGGGTGTGGTGGCGTCCGCACCGTCGATCGCGGCCACCAACTGGGCGCTCTGCGCGGAGATCCGGGTGACATGGCGGTCGTACACCGCACGGGGGCTCGGACATGTCATGCCGTCACGGTAGAGCACGGGCGCGAGCCGCCGCTCCCGGAACGGGGACGGACGAAGACCCTTACCCGTACAGGGATACGACGGTTCGCCGCCCCGCGTGATTCGGCTCGGCATTTCACTACCCGGAATGACGGCGAGCGGTTGGACGAACTGTCGAAAAGGGTGCAGTGACGATTCTGCGCGGTCATCGTGCCCTTCAGGGGTGGTGACGGCCCGGCGCCCGACGCAGCTGGGGTCGGGCCGCGGGCAGGAATGGGGAAGCGTGCGAGTACGGGGTGACGGGGAGGGCGCGGCCCGGTCGGAGCGGTGCGGTCTGGCCGGGAGCGAGCTGAACGGGAGCGGGCCAGCCGGGGGCGGGCAGATGGGGAGCGGGTTGATCGGGCGGGGCGAGGAGTTGGGGGCGCTTCGCCGGCTGCTCGCCCAGGGACGGCTCGTCACGGTGGTCGGCGGCGCCGGGATGGGCAAGAGCGTGCTCGCCGAACACGCGGCCGCGGCGGTGGGCGGCACGCTGCCGGACGGCGTGGTGCGCGTGCGGTGGTGGGAGGGTGGCCCGGCACGCGGGCGGTCGGTGGCGCGGGTGGTGGCCGATGCCTTGGACGGAGCGGCAGACGGGGCGCTGGGCGAGGCGGGTGCGGGCGGGGCGGCTCGTACGGGTGGTGGGCCGGTCGGGATCGTGGAACTGGCCGCGCGGTTGCGGGAGCGGCGGCTGCTGCTGGTGCTCGACGACTTCGATCCGGTGCGCGAGGAGTGCGTACGCCTGGTGCGGGCGCTCCTGGCCGAGGCACCCGGGGTCCGGGTGCTGGCCGCCGGCCGTCATCCCCTGGGTCTCGGCGAGGAGGCGGTGCTGCGCCTCGGGCCGCTCGCGGTCGTCGCGGACCCGGGGGCGCGGGTTGCCGGGGCCGAAACGGGCGTGGCCGAGCCGGACATGACCGCGCGTCCGGGCCCCGCCCGCAGCCCCGGCACTGACTCGATTGCGGCGGGGGAAGTGGGCCTCGCAGCCGAGGGGCAAGTGGGCCCCGCAGCGGAGACGGAAGTGGGCCCGGCCGTCATCCTGTTCCTGACCCGGGTACGGACCGTCCGAGGCGGCCTGGCGACCGGGGTGATCCGGCTGCGGCGAGCCCCCGGCACCGGCGGTCCGGCGGCCCCCCACAGCGGTCCCGACCTCGCGAGCCCCACCGAACCGCGCGCCCGCTCGCGCGACACCGCCCGCATCCCGTCCGACGGCGTGGAGTTCTCGGACGACGACGTGCGCGCCGCCCGGGACATCTGCCGACGGCTCGAAGGCGTGCCACTGGCCATCGAGTTGGCGGCGGTGCAAGCGGCGCACCATCCGCTGCCGCGGCTCGCCCGGCTGCTGGCGGACGACGCGCAGGGCCGGCTGAGCAGGCCGGACGCCCCGCTGCGCAGACACCGCTCGCTGCGCGCCGCCGTGGGCGCCGGCTACGCGCTGTGCGGGACGGTCGAGCGCACCGTCTGGGCCCGGCTCAGCGTGTTCGCCGGGGAGTTCGACGGGGACGCGGCGGCGTTCGTGTGCGGGGGCGAAGGCCTCGACGCGCGGAAGGTGCCCGCCGCGCTGGCCCGTCTGGTCCTCGCCTCGGTCCTGGAGCCGGTCCGCGACGTCGGCGGCGTCCTGACCGCGCGTTACCGCATGTCCGCGGCGGCCCGTGGCTTCGGCGCCGAGCGGCTGCGGTCGGCGGGGGCCGGGGCCGCCGCCGTCAGCCGCCACCAGTACTGGTACGGCCATGTGGCCTCGACCGCCCACCACTTGTGGAGCACCGGTCGGCACGAGCGGGCCATGGCGCTCGTCCGCGACGAGGAGGCCGACCTGCGTGCCGCCCTCACCCGGCGGCCGGGCGACGCGGACCAGGTGTCGACAGCCCTGGCCCTCGCCGTCGACCTGTGGTTCTGGTGGGCCATCTGCGGGCGGGCGGCGGAGGGGCGCGCCCATCTGCGGCGCCTGCTGCCGATGGACGGGGCGGAGACCTGGGTCCGCGCGCAGGCGCTGTGGCTGGCGGGCTGGCTGGCGGTGTGCACGGACTCCTCCGACGCCGCCGCATTGCTCGGTGAGGCCTGGCAGGCGGCCGTCCTCGCGGGTGATGACGCCACCGTCGGGCGCGTCTGCCATGTGCTGGGGGCGCTCGCCCTGCAAGAGGGCAGGACCGAACAGGCCGTCGCCCATCTGCGGGCGGCCGCGGACGCCGTTGCCGCGCACGCGGAGCACGGCCCGCCCACCGCCGTCAGCTGGGCGCTGCTCGCCGTGGCGCAGACCCGGGTCGACCCCGCCGAGGCGCGGCGCAGCGCCCGTCGTGCCGCGACCTGTCCGCAACCGCGGCACGATCTGTGGACGCGGTCCATGACGCAGTACGCGCAGGCACTCGTCGACCATCTGGGCGGCCGCCGCAGCCGTGCCTGGCGGCGCGCCCACAAGGCCCTGGCCGGCGCCCTCGGGGTGGCCGGCGTCGTCCCCGCCACCGCGGTCCCGGCTGCCGCCGCCCTGGCCGCACCGCCCGGCGCCGCGCGCGTCCGCGAGCTGATCGCGGACATCGAGGCGGGCCGAACACCCTCACCGCCGCTCTTCCCGCGCCCGGCGATCGACCGCTGACCCGGGGGGCAGGGGCAGGGGCACCGATGCCGCGCCTGGCGATGGGAGGGGCGCCGCCGGGCCCCGCGTCTCAGCGCGTGATCGCGCCCAGCAGCGCCTTCGCGCACAGGTCCCGCACCTGTGCGCGCGTCAGTTCCGGCGCGGCCAGCCACTCCAGGCAGACGGCCACCATGAAGGCGAGCCAGCCCCGCACCGCGAGGCGCAGCACGTCCTCGTCCCGGACGACGTCCGTCGCGTCCGGGTCCGCGGCGAGGGCGGCGAGGATCTGCCGCTCCTGGGCGGCGAGGCCCGCGCCGTAGACCTCGCGCACCAGGGGGTCGCCCGCGGCCTCGGCCCGGTGGAAGGCACGGAAGCCCTGCGCGTGGCTCTCGACGTAGCCGAGGAAGGCGTCCAGGCCCGTACTGATCTGCTCCCGCACCGGCAGTCCCGGCACGGCCGCCGTCAGACGCAGCATGCGCTCGCTCTCGCGCCGCACGACGGCGGCGAAGAAGTCCCTCTTGGTCGGGAAGTAGTGGTAGAGGAGTCCGCGCGAGACGCCCGCGATCTCCGCGACCCGCTCGATCCACACGTCGTCGTAGGGCTTCTGTGCGAACAGCCGCGCCCCGACCGTGAGCAGCTGCTCACGCCGCTCCTCGGTGCTCAGTCTGCGGCGCGTGCGCTCCTGAGGGTTCGCGGCCATGCGGGCACTTTACTCGACGTGCTTGACGCGAATTCAACGGCGGCCCCAGACTGGGGAGCCTTATTGAATCCACGTACAACAGGCCCAACGGGTCCGCCGGG
The DNA here is from genome assembly GCF_040629635.1 of Streptomyces sp. NPDC005898. Lineage (NCBI taxonomy): Bacteria > Bacillati > Actinomycetota > Actinomycetes > Kitasatosporales > Streptomycetaceae > Streptomyces > Streptomyces sp. NPDC005898. The sequence continues at coordinate 14,893 of NZ_JBEXWC010000016.1, forward strand.
CAAGGGAGATGGGCACATGGCGCAGACGGCGCGGTCCGCGGTGGGGCAGGCGGGGCGGGCGGCGCCGGCCGGGCCCCCGCCCAAGGGGTTCCGCAGCGCCGAGCTGGGGTGGCCCGAGCTGCACCGGATACCCCATCCGCCGCGCCGTCTGCCGTTCCTCGGCGACATCCTCGGCGCCGACGCGCGCACGCCCCTGCAGGACTCGATGCGGCTGGGGCACCGGCTCGGGCCCATCTTCCGGCGCAAGGCGTTCGGCAAGGAGTTCGTGTTCGTGTGGGGCGCCGACCTCGCCGCCGACCTGGCCGACGAGTCGCGCTTCGCCAAGCACGTGGGGCTCGGGGTGGCCAATCTCCGGCCGCTGGCGGGCGACGGGCTCTTCACGGCGTACAACCACGAGCCCAACTGGCAGCTGGCGCACGACATCCTCGCGCCGGGGTTCAGCCGCGAGGCGATGGCCGGCTACCACCCCCTGATGCTCGACGTGGCGCGGCAGCTGACCGCCCGCTGGGACGAGCGGGAGGCGGCCGGCCGGGCGGTGGACGTGCCGGGCGACATGACGAAGCTGACACTGGAGACGATCGCCCGCACCGGTTTCGGGCACGACTTCGGCTCCTTCGAACGCTCGGCCCCGCACCCCTTCGTGACGGCCATGGTCGGCACGCTCTCCTTCGCCCAGCGCCGCAACGTCGTCCCGCCCCTGCTCACGCCGCTGCTGCTGCGCGGTGCCGGCCGGCGCGACGACGCGGACACGGCGTATCTCAACCGCACCGTCGACGCGGTGGTCGCCGCCCGCCGTACCGCGTCCGGGGCGGGTGGCCACGGCGACCTGCTCGACCGGATGCTGGAGGTGGCGCACCCCGAGACCGGGGAGCGGCTGTCCTCGGAGAACATCCGCCGTCAGGTCATCACCTTCCTGGTCGCCGGCCACGAGACGACCTCCGGGGCACTGTCCTTCGCGCTGCACTACTTGTCGCGCTCCCCCGAAGTGCTCGCCCGCGCGCGGGCCGAGGTCGATCAGGTGTGGGGAGCGCGGGAGGAGCCCGCGTACGAGCAGGTGGCCAAGTTGCGGTACGTGCGCCGGGTGCTGGACGAGTCGCTGCGGCTGTGGCCCACCGCTCCCGCGTTCGCCCGCGAGGCCCGCGCGGACACCGTGCTCGGGGGCGCGCACCCCATGCGGCGGGGCGCGTGGGCGCTCGTCCTCGCGACGATGCTGCACCGCGATCCGGCCGCGTGGGGCGAGCGCCCCGAGGAGTTCGATCCCGACCGGTTCACGCCCGCGGCGGTGCGGGCGAGGCCGCCGCACGTCTTCAAACCGTTCGGCACCGGGGCGCGGGCCTGCATCGGACGTCAGTTCGCCCTCCATGAGGCCACCTTGGTGCTCGGGCTGCTGCTGCGCCGCTACGACCTGCACGCCGACCCCGGCTACCGGCTGCGCGTCGCCGAGCGGCTGACCCTCATGCCGGACGGGCTCACTTTGCGGCTCACCCGCCGCTCACCGGCCGTGTAGGAGCGCCATTGTCAGACCCGTGCGCGAGAGTGGAGACGGCATCGCCGCGATGCCGCCCATGCCACCCAGCGCAGAGGAGTCGCTCGACATGACCGGCACGACGTCCGAGGAACTGCTCGCCGCCCAGGCCTGCTTGCGTCTGCTGCACACCGCCCGCGCCGCGCTGTCGGACACCTCCGAGGTCCCTCCGGCCGCCGCGGCCACCCTGCTCGCGGGGCCGATCGCGGAGGCCGACGACGCGCTGCGCCGCGCCGGCCTCGCGGGCAACGAGGCGGTGCTGATCGAACGGATCTACGATCTCGCTCCCTCGCCGCGCGCCGAGGAGGAGGCCGGCCCTCCCCCGGTGGCCCGTTCGTGTGCGCGCGAGCGGAGCCAGTCATGAGCGCGGCGCCCGGCGGCCCGGCGGAGGGCAACGCCAGTTACGGCCACAAGGAGTTCAAGCGCTCCAAGAGCCACTTCACGGACCGCGTCACCGCCGACGGGCGAGACGGCTGGCCCGTCGAGGCGGGGCGCTACCGCCTGGTGGTGAGCCGCGCCTGCCCCTGGGCGGGCCGCGCGCTCATCGCCCGCCGGCTGCTCGGCATGGAGGGCGCCCTGTCCCTGGGGATCACCGACCCGATCCAGGACGACCGGAGCTGGCGGTTCACGCTGGACGCCGACGGCCGCGACCCGGTCCTCGGCATCCGCTTCCTGGGCGAGGCCTACGAGGCTCGCGAGCGCGGGCACCCCGGCGGTGTCAGCGTGCCCGCGCTCGTGGACGTGCCGAGCGGCAAGCTGGTCACGAACGACTACCAGCGGATCACCCTGGACTTCGCCACGCAATGGACGGCGCTGCACCGCGAAGGGGCGCCGGACCTGTATCCGCGTCCGCTGCGGGACGAGATCGACGCGGTGATGGACGACATCTACCACGACGTCAACAACGGCGTGTACCGGGCGGGTTTCGCCTCCGACCAGAGCGCGTACGACGCGGCGTGCCGCGCTGTGTTCCGCCGCCTGGAGCTGACCTCGCAGCGGCTGGCGCGCCGCCGCTATCTCGTCGGGGAGACGATCACGGAAGCGGACATCCGGCTGTTCAGCACCCTGGTGCGGTTCGACGCGGTGTACCACGGCCACTTCAAGTGCAACCGCCGCAAGCTGGCCGAGGACCCGGTGCTGTGGGCGTACGCCCGGGACCTGTTCCAGACGCCGGGGTTCGGGGACACCATCGACTTCGACCACATCAAGCGGCACTACTACCAGGTGCACACGGGCATCAATCCCACCGGCATCGTGCCGCTGGGGCCCGACCTCGGCGGCTGGCTGACACCGCATCACCGCGAGCAGCTCGGCGGGCGGCCGTTCGGTGACGGCACACCGCCGGGTCCCGTGCCCGCCGGCGAGGAGGTGCCGGCGACCGGGCGGCCCTGACCGGCGCGGACGCTCCCGCCCGTACCCCTTTACCGGCTTTCCGCTCGGGAGAGGTCAGCGCGGTCGCCAGGTGAACTTGTCGCCGCCCACCCAGCGCACGGCGTCCGGATCGTCGAGGTCGTGCACGGCGATGCCCGCCATGGCGGCGGCGTCCAGGACATCCGTGACGGTCTTCGCCGTGCCGACCACCTCGCCGTCGATCTCCACGATGCGAAACGGCGGGCTGCCGGGCTGCACGCCGAGGACCGTGATGCGGGGGTTCGCCGTGTACGGATACTCGCTCATGCCCGGAACTCTTCCACGGCGGAGCGAGGGACCGCCTCGCCAGTCGGCCGCTCGGGCTACCCCGGGCCGCCCGACCGCGGGCCCGCACACCGGCACACTCTCAAGCTGAAGTACAGGGTGAGCCTTGTGGTCGGTGACAGGGTCACGACCCGCCAATTGCTCGTGGGAACCATTTTCATATAGCGTCGGGCCGTCGCCCCGCCCCCATCACCCCAGGAGGACCCGATGGCCGTACCCAAGCGGAAGATGTCCCGCAGCAACACCCGCCACCGCCGCGCGCAGTGGAAGGCCACCACTCCCCGACTGGTGCCCGTCACCGTCGACGGCACCCGGCACCTGGTCCCGCAGCGCCTGCTCAAGGCGTACCAGCACGGCCTGCTGCGCCTGCCCGCGCACCGCGGTGACCACCGATGACCTGAGCCCCGCCACCCGCCCGGTGCGCCTCTTGTGGGTCCGTTCATGGAGGGGGCACTGTGGCTGCCACAACCGTCACCACCGACGCGCGAGGTGCAGGCATGGACAGCGGAGCAGGACCGGCCGGACCTTCCGGGGGCCGGCCGGGGCGGCGGCGGTTCCTCGGGGCACTGGGCAAAGCGGCCACGGCGGGAGCCCTGTCGGCCACCGCCGCTTGCGCCTCCCCCCACCCGCCCGAGCGCGAGAGCGCGGACCGCACACGTCCGGACGCCACGCGCAAGGCCCCCGACTCGTCCGCCGCACACCGCCCGGTCCGCGAGGGACGGTTGTTCCTGGGCACGTACACCTCCCAGGAAGGCGGCGGCAAGGGGATCGGGCTCGCCACGTACGACGAGACGACGGGCCGCGTCACCGGCACCGGCACGATCACCGGCGTGCCCGACCCCTCCTATCTCGCCCTGCACCCCTCGGGCCGCACCCTCTACGCCGTGGACGAGCGGGAGAAGGGCGGGGTGACCGCCGTCGCGCTCTCCCCCGACGGCGGTCACAAGGTCCTCGGGAGGCGGGACACCGGCGGCGGGGCGCCCTGCCACCTCTCGGTGCATCCGAGCGGCCGCTGGCTGCTCAGCGCCAACTATCTCTCCGGCAGCGTGAGCGTCCACCCCGTCGACCGGTCCGGGGCGCTGGGCGAGCGGACCGACGTGGTCACGCACTCCACCCCGCCGCCCGGCCCGGGCCAGGACGGGCCACACGCCCACCAGATCGTCACGGCGCCCGACGGCCGCCACGTCCTCGCCGTCGACCTCGGCACCGACTCCGTCCACACCTACCGGCTCGACACCGAGGCGGGCACCCTCCGCCGGCTGTCGTACGCGACGCTGCCGCCCGGCGCGGGCCCGCGCCACCTCGCCTTCCACCCCTCGGGGCGCTTCGCGTATCTCGCCGACGAGCTGGACGACACCGTCGTCGTCTGCGCGTACGACCCCGCCACCGGCCGCCTCACCCCGGGCGAGCCGCAGTCGACGGGCTCCGGTGCCACGACCAATTACCCGGCGCAGATCGTGGTGACGCGCGAGGGGCGCTTCGCCTTCCTCGCCAACCGCGGCCACAACAGCGTCGCGCGGTACGCGGTCGAGGGCGGCGGCGCCCGGCTGCGGTTCCTGGGCACGGTGCCCGTGCGCGGGGACTTCCCCCGGCATCTCGCCCTGTCCCCGTCGGAGCGGCTGCTGTTCACCGCGAACCAGAAGTCGGACTCGGTGAGCGTGTTCCGGGTCGACCGGCGCAGCGGTGAACTGCGTCTGGCGGGCAAGCCGTTCGCAGCGCCGGTCGCGGTGTGCGCGCTGCCCGTCGGCGAGGCGGGACGGACGGCCTGACGGGGCGGGCCCCTGGGGGGCAGTCGTCGCCGCGGCCGGCCGCTACGGCTTGGTGAAGCCGACGTCGCTCGCCCGGACGGCGATCTCCACCTCGTCGCCGAGGGCCCATTCGGCGACGCGCGAGACCATCGCGGCGGGGACCAGGTCGCTGATGCCCTCCGCGGCCGGGATGTCGTAGGTCGCGTGGGCGTCGTGCGGCAGGACGACTCGGAAGTCCAGGTCCAGGGCGGTGCGCGCGGTGGCGCTGACACACATCTCGGACATGACCCCGCAGATGGCCAGCTCCGTGACGCCGGCCTCCTTGAGCAGTTCCTCCAGGCGGGTCCCCTCGAAGCCGTCGTCGACGGTCTTGCGCAGCACGACCTCGCCGCGGTCGGTGTCGACGGGCAGCGCGACCGCCCAGCCCGGTGTGCCCGGCTCGTCGGGGCTGCCGGGCTCGCCGTCGTTCTGGAGCTGGACGACGAACGCGCCGCTCTCGCGTGCCCTCGCCATGAGGTCGCGTACCCGGTCGAGCAGGCGGTCCGCGTGGGGCACGGCGCCGTCGCCGTGGACGAAGGCGCACTGCATGTCGACCACCAACAGGGCCTGGACGGGGGCGTGGGACTCGGGGTGGTGCGGGGGCGGCTGTTTCTGCATCCCGCCATGATGCCCTGCGCGTGACACCGCGACGCGGGGCGGTGGCGTCGGTAACGTACCCACGTATGAGCACGGACCTGACCGTTCTCCTCGTCTGCGCGGCCGTACTGCTCGCCGCGACGCTGGCCGTCGCGGTCGTTCTGCTCGTCCGCCTCGTCCGCACGCGCCGCGCCCTGCGCAGAGCCGGACTTCCGGTCGAGCGGCAGTGGGTGTTCTGGGGCGCGGTCGCCTATCTCGTGCTGCCCACCGACCTGCTCCCCGACCCGATATACCTGGACGACGTCGGGGTGCTGCTCCTCGCGCTGCGCTCGATGCGGTCAACCGCCGACGGGCCGCCCGCGCCGGGAGGCTGAGAGGCGGGCCCTGGTGAGCAGGGCGTGCATGCAGTCCGTCACCTGGGAGACGTCCTCGACCGTCTGAGGGAACGCCAGGCGTACGTCCGCCTGGCCGCGGACGCGTTCGAGGCGCAGGCAGATGCCGTGCCGGTCGAGGGCGAGCGGGCGCACCCGCACCACGCCTTGGAGGCTGTCCGGGCTGATGAGGCGGGTGAGCTGCTCGACGGCGTCCGGGTGGGCGTCGGCGAGGTGGGTGAGCAGCCGGGACTCCGCCTCGGCGAGCGGATCGGGGACGGTCAGGGCCAGTTCGTCCGGTTCGATGCCGTGGCGTTCGCCGTTCGCGTCCTGCAGGACCGCGCGCGTCGGTTCGAGGACGAGGTGGTCGCCGTCGTACGCCAGTGACCCCGACAGCCACAGACGCGCGCGGACGCGGTCCCTGACCGGCACCGGCGCGACGTCGGCGAACTCGACCAGCGTGGTCGGCGCGCCGCGCGGCGCGCAGATCAGGGCGGCGGCGAGCGCGCTGTCCTCGGGCGGGCACAGCCGCAGCCTGCCGTCCTCGGTGACGCTGTGCGCGCCGACGAGTTCGTCCTTGCCGATCTCCGTGGTGACCGCGCAGGACCATGCGGTGGCGAGCACCGAACGGGCGCGTGCCGCCGCTGTGGGCACGGTCGTGCTGCTGTGACGGACAGCCATCCTCAACCTCCATTAGGTAAGCCTTGCCTAACTTATCGGAGATCGGGGGGCGGGGCCAGTACGCGAACGGCCCCGCGCGGCGAACCACGCGGGGCCGGGACACGGCGACGATCCGGTCAGTGCCCGCGGGCGATCCACTCCCGCAGATGCGGCGCCTCGGCGCCGATCGTCGTGCTGTCGCCGTGCCCGGTGCGCACCACCGTCTCCGGCGGCAGCGTCAGCAGCCGCTCCCTGATGGATGCCACGATCGTGGGGAAGTCGCTGAAGGAACGGCCCGTCGCGCCCGGTCCCCCGGCGAAGAGCGTGTCACCGGTGAAGACGGTGCCGAGCGCCGGGGCGTACAGGCTGACCGCGCCGTGGCAGTGCCCGGGCGTGTGCAGCACCCGCAACGCCGTGCCCGCGACGGTCAGTTCCTGCCCGTCGGCCAGCTCGCCGTCCGGGGCGCGGTCGGGGTGGGTCCGCTTCCACAGCTCCGTGTCGGCGGGGTGCAGCAGGATCGGCGCGCCGGTACGGGCGGCCAGCGCCGGGGCGGCGTCGACGTGGTCGTCGTGCGCGTGGGTGCACACGATCGCGACGAGGCGCCGCTCCCCCACCGCCGCCGCGATGGCGTCCGCGTCGTGCGCGGCGTCGATGACGACGCACTCGCGGTCGTCACCGACGATCCATACGTTGTTGTCGACCTCCCAGGTGCCGCCGTCCAGGGAGAAGGTCCCGGACGTGACGAGGTGGTCGACGCGCGCGCCGGAGGCGTTCGCCGGGGACGGGGCCGCCATCAGAACATCACCACCGAACGCAGGACGTCGCCGTGGTGCATCCGCTCGAAGGCCTTCTCCACGTCCTCCAGGGCGATGGTCTCCGTGACGAACGCGTCCAGGTCCAGGCGGCCCTGCCGGTAGAGGTCGATGAGCATCGGGAAGTCCCGCGAGGGCAGGCAGTCCCCGTACCAGCTCGACTTCAGCGCGCCGCCGCGCCCGAAGACGTCGAGGAGCGGCAGCTCGATCCGCATGTCGGGCGTCGGCACGCCGACCAGGACGACGGTGCCCGCCAGGTCGCGGGCGTAGAAGGCCTGCTCGTACGTCTCGGGGCGACCGACCGCCTCGATGACGACGTCGGCGCCGTTGCCGCCGGTCAGCTCGCGCACGGCCTCGACGGGGTCGGTGGTGCGGGAGTTGACGGTGTGGGTGGCGCCGAGGCCCTGTGCCGTCCGGAGCTTGTTGTCGTCGATGTCCACGGCGATGATCCTCGCGGCGCCGGCGAGGCGGGCGCCCACGACGGCGGCGTTGCCGACGCCGCCGCAGCCGATGACGGCGACCGAGTCGCCGCGGCCGACGTTGCCGGTGTTGATGGCGGCGCCGATGCCCGCCATCACCCCGCAGCCGAGGAGACCGGCAGCGGCGGGCGATGCCTCCGGGTCGACCTTGGTGCACTGCCCGGCGGCGACGAGGGTCTTCTCCGCGAAGGCGCCGATGCCGAGGGCGGGCGACAGCTCGGTGCCGTCGGCCAGGGTCATCTTCTGCTTCGCGTTGTGCGTGTCGAAGCAGTACTGGGGGCGGCCGCGCAGACAGGCGCGGCACTGGCCGCACACCGCACGCCAGTTGAGGATCACGAAGTCGCCGGGGGCGACCTCGGTGACGCCCTCGCCGACCGACTCGACCAGGCCCGCCGCCTCGTGCCCGAGCAGGAACGGGAAGTCGTCGTTGATGCCGCCCTCCCGGTAGTGCAGGTCGGTGTGGCAGACCCCGCACGCCTGGATCCGCACCACGGCCTCTCCGGGCCCCGGGTCGGGGACGGTGATCGTCTCGATCCGTACCGGCTCGCCCTTCGCGCGGGCGACCACGCCCCGCACCTGCTGCGCCATGACTTCAGCCCTTCTCTCAACTCCGCGTCTTTCCCGCCCATCGTTACAGGTCGTACGCCTCGTGTCCCGAGCGGCACCGGAACGCGCCCTAGGGTGAGCGGGTGCGTGTTCTCGCCGCCCAGCCCCTTCTGCCGGTCGGCCCGGCGCTCGCCGTGGCCCTGCTGGTGCTGCTGCTCGCCGCCGCCGCGACGGCGGCCGTCTTCCGGCTCGCCCCCGACGGCTCACGGGGCAGGGCGCGGGAGATCCTGATCGCGGGGGCGCGCGCCACGGCGCAACTGGCCGTCGTCTCGCTGGTCATCGGCTGGGTGGCGCACCAGACGGCGGCGCTCCTCGCGTTCCTGCTGCTGATGTTCGCCGTCGCCACCCGCACCGCCGGCCGGCGCGTCACCGCGAACGGCACCTGGTGGCGGACGGCGCTGCCGATCGCGGGTCCCGTGCTCCCGGTGGTGAGCGGCCTGGTCCTCGGCGGGCTGCTCCCGCCCCGGGGCATCGCCATGATCCCGGTGACGGGCATCCTCATCGGCGGCGCGCTGACGGCGACCGTCCTCGCGGGGCGCCGCTGCCTGGACGAACTGCGCACCCGCCACGGGGAGTTCGAGGCCGGTCTGGCCCTCGGCCTGGCCGACCGCGACGCCCGTCTGGAGGTGGTCCGCCCGGCGGCCTCCGACGCCCTGCTGCCCGGCCTGGACCAGACCCGCACCGTCGGGTTCGTCACGCTGCCCGGCGCCTTCGTCGGCATGCTGCTGGGCGGCGCGTCCCCGGTGCTCGCGGGCGCCGTGCAGCTCTTCGTCCTGGTGGCCCTGATGGCGGTCCAGGCCGTGGCCGTGGCCCTCACCGTCGAGCTGGTCGCCCGGGGGCGGCTGCACCGCGAGGAGCCGGGCGCCTCCCCTGCGGCCGGGAGCCAGGCGTAGGCTCGACCACTATGTCTGTCTACGAAGAAGAAATCGGCGCCCTGCGGGGCGGCTCCGCCGACCTGCGCCAGTTCGAGGGCAAGACCGTCCTCGTCGTCAACGTCGCCTCCAAGTGCGGTCTGACCCCGCAGTACGCGGGCCTGGAGCGGCTGCACGAGCAGTACGCGGCGCGCGGCTTCAGCGTGCTCGGCGTGCCCTGCAACCAGTTCCTTGGCCAGGAGCCCGGCACCTCCGAGGAGATCGCGCAGTTCTGCTCGGCGACGTACGGCGTGACCTTCCCGCTGACGGAGAAGGTCGACGTCAACGGAGAGGGCCGGCACCCGCTGTACGCCCGCCTGGTCGACACGGCGGACGCCGAGGGGCACACCGGGGACATCCGCTGGAACTTCGAGAAGTTCCTGGTGAACGGCGCCGGGGAGGTCGTCGCCCGCTTCTCCCCGCAGACCGAGCCGGACGCGCCCGAGGTCGTCGCGGCCATCGAGAAGCACCTCCAGGGCTGATCCGCGCCCCTGGACCGCCCGGTGCCGGACGTGCGCCGTCGCACCGGGCGGGCCGGGCCGGGCTGCCCCGCTCACTCGCGAGGGCGCGATACCTCCAGCCGGGCCAAGCCGATCTGCGGAGTCGGTGCCGCGCTCCTACGGTGGCTGAATGGCCATCAGGTACCTTCCGTGCTCCTCCTCCGTACGCACCGCGGCGCTCGCGCTCGGGGCTCTGGTCCTCCTGTCCTTCCCTGCCTCCCCCGCCGCCGCGACCGACGTCCCGGCCGAGCCCGCGCCGCCGCGGCCGCTGCCCGCGTACTCCTCCACGCTGCTGGACCGGCCGGGCGTGCAGGTCCGGCCCGGGCCCGCCGCGCCCGGGCTGCCCGCCGACGTCAGCGCCCTCGCGTGGCTGGTGGCGGACGCCCGTACGGGCGAGGTGCTCGCCGCCAAGAACGCGCACCGGCCACTGCCGCCCGCCTCCACCCTCAAGTCCCTCTTCGCCCTGACGGCACTGCCCCACCTCGACGCGGAGCAGCGCCACGTCGTCGCCGAGCACGAGCTGGACGAGGTCGGCGACGGCAGCAGCCTGGTGGGGGTGGCGCCGGGCCGCGCCTATCGCGTCGCCGACCTGTGGCGCGGCGTCTTCCTCAGCTCCGGCAACGACGCCGTGCACGTCCTCGCGAGGCTCAACGGCGGTCTGCGCACCACCGTGCAGCAGATGCGGGCCAAGGCCCGCGAGCTGGGCGCCCGGGACACGCAGGTGGTCTCGCCGGACGGCTACGACGCCGAGGGGCAGGTGTCGTCCGCGTACGACCTCGCGGTGTTCGGCAAGGCGGGGCTCGCCGAACCGCAGTTCGCCCGCTATTGCTCGACCGCGGTCGCCCGGTTCCCGGCGGGCGGCTGGTCGTACCGGATCCAGAACACCAACCGGCTGCTGACGGGTGCCGACGGCGTCGCGCCCTACCCGGGGCTGCTCGGTGTGAAGAACGGCTACACCAGTCATGCGGGCGCCACCCTCATCAGCGCCGCCCAGCGCGACGGGCACACCCTCGTCGTGACGGTGATGAATCCGCAGACGGGCGGTGCGCAGGCGGTGTACGAGGAGGCGAGATCCCTGCTGGACTGGGGTTTCGCGGCGGCGGGGAAGGTGCAGCCGGTGGGCTCGCTGCTGCCGCCGCAGCAGGACACGCACGCCGCGCCGAACCCGGCGCACGCCGCCGGCACGGCGACGGTCCGGGCCCTGGAGCCGGACGACTCCGACTGGCCCGCGGTGCTGCTGGTCGCCGCGGGCGCGGTGACCGTCCTCGCGGGCGTGGTGCTGGCCCTGCGGCGGCGGGCCGTCTCGCTGGCCCGGCGCAGGAACACCGCACGGAGGTACCCCGACTGAGCGGACGCGGGAAGGCCGTGCGGTGAGTGCTCCGCCGAGGGTGGCCGTGCGGGGCGAGGAGGCCGGGGGGGAGGTTTCCGCTAGTGCCCGCTGCCCTGGACGCCGCCGAGGAGTCGGGAGAGCCCCTCGTCGAGATCGAGGCCGCCCTCCTCTTCGCCGTCGGGGACCACGGAGTACGAGCGGGCCAGGAAGCGGCGGAGCGCGATCCTGTCGAACTGGACCAGGGCCATCCCCTGGTGGGAGTGGAACTCCAGCACCGTCCGCGCCCGCCCGCACGGCCATATGCGCACGTCACCGCCGCCCGCCGGGGCGCTGAGGCCGTCCTCCAGGAGCCGGCGGGCGAAGATCCAGGTGACCTCCATGCCGTCGAGGGAGGCCTCGGAGGGGAAGGTGATCTGGACCGCCAGCGGGTCCTCGGCCGAGTAGCGCAGGACCACGGGGAGGCCGTACTCATGTCCGTCCGGGGCGACGAGGCGGGCGCGGGTGGGCTGCTGAAGGGTGACGGCCATGATCGAGCTCCACTTCTGGTTCTTCCACTGCGCGGGATCCCTTCGCGGACCCCTGTGCCCTTACGACCCCGTACGGAGGGGTTTCATTACGGCGATTCCGGCAAGAGACCGGTGTGACCTGTGTCACCCACCTCGCATGAGTGGTGCGTCCGAGGACCGTGTGACCGTCCGTGTGCCCCTCACGGGGCGGTACACACGTGCCAGGCCCCGGCCGGTGCGGCCGTGCGCCGGGCCCCGGCGCGTTGCAGGATGGGCCCATGCTGCTCGCCCGGCTCGCCCACGTGTCCAAGGAAGTGGCCGCCACCTCCGCGCGGTCCCGAAAGATCGCCCTGCTCGCGGAGCTGTTCGCGGCCGCCGAGCCCCAGGACGTGCCGATCGTCATCCCCTATCTGGCGGGGCGGCTGCCCCAGGGCCGGCTCGGCATCGGCTGGAGCACGCTCAAGGACGCCGGGCCGCCCGCCGCCGAACCGAGCCTGACGGTGCGCGGCGTGGACGCGGCGCTCACCGCGATCGGCGCGGTGTCCGGTACCGGGTCGCAGGGCGAGCGGCGCCGTCTGATCGGTGAGCTGATGGGGGCCGCGACCGCGGACGAGCAGCGGTTCCTCGTCGGCCTGCTCACCGGCGAGGTCCGGCAGGGCGCGCTGGACGCGGTCGCCGTCGAGGGCCTGGCGGTGGCCACGCAGACGCCCGCGGACGCCGTGCGGCGCTCGGTGATGCTCGCCGGCTCCGTGAGCCCGGTCGCGCAGGCGCTGCTGGCGCGTGGCCCCGAAGCGCTTGAGGAGTTCCGGCTGACCGTGGGCCGGCCCATCCTGCCGATGCTCGCGCACGGCGCCACGTCGGTCGCCGAGGGCATCGACAAGCTCGGCGCGTGCGCGGTCGAGGAGAAACTGGACGGCATCCGGGTCCAGGTCCACCGCAGCGGGGACGACGTCCGCGTCTACACCCGCACCCTGGACGACATCACCGGCCGGCTGCCGGAACTGACGGCCGCCGCACGCGAGCTAAAGGGTGAGCAGTTCATCCTGGACGGCGAGGTCATCGCCCTGGACGCGCAGGGGCGGCCGCGGCCGTTCCAGGACATCGCGGGGCGCGTGGGCTCACGCGTCGACGTCGAGACGGCGGCGGCCGGGCTGCCCCTGTCCCCCGTCTTCTTCGACGCCCTGTCCGTGGCCGGGCGAGACCTGCTCGCTCTGCCGTTCGCCGAGCGGCACGCGGAGTTGGCCGCGCTGGTCCCCGAGCCGATGCGGGTGCGCCGCGCGGTGGTGGACGAGCCCGGTGACGAGCGCCTGCGCGCTGCGGCCGAGGAGTTCTTCGAGGAGACGCTGGCGCGCGGCCACGAGGGAGTCGTCCTGAAGTCGCTCGACGCCCCCTACAACGCGGGCCGGCGGGGGGCGTCCTGGCTGAAGGTCAAGCCGGTGCACACACTGGACCTCGTGGTGCTGGCCGCGGAGTGGGGCCATGGGCGCCGCACCGGCAAGCTCTCCAACCTCCACCTGGGGGCGCGGCGGCCCGACGGGACGTACGCGATGCTGGGCAAGACGTTCAAGGGCATGACGGACGCGATGCTCGCCTGGCAGACGGAGCGCCTCCAGGAGCTGGCGGTCAGCGACGACGGCCACGTGGTGGAGGTCCGTCCCGAACTCGTCGTGGAGATCGCCTACGACGGTCTGCAGCGCTCCACGCGCTACCCGGCCGGCGTGACCCTCCGCTTCGCCCGCGTCCTGCGCTACCGCGAGGACAAGCCCCCCGAGCAGGCGGACACCGTGGAGACCGTGCTGGCCCGCCGTACGGCGTGATCCGGTCCGGCCTCGGGCCGATTGCCTAGTTCCCACCTCGGGCCGATTGCGTAATTTTGCCAACACTTGGCCCCGATAGGGTGACACCACGGGATGATCACCTATCGCACAAGGGGAAAGCTGTGCCCGCATCACGTCTGAGCCGCACGCCGCTTCCAGGCATCGGCATCCGTTACGACCTCACGACCCGGGAACAGCGGCGGCTGTCGGTCATCGCCCACCGGGACGGGGCGCGGACACTGAGCGCGTACCGGTCCGACGACCCGGACGCGTGCGCCCTGTCGCTGCGGCTCAGCTCGGGCGAGGCGGAATCGCTGATCGATGCCTTGATGCCGTCGCACCACAGCCCCACCTTGCTGCACACCACGGACCTGGGTCTGGTGGCCGAGCGGGTGCTGCTGTCCGCCACCTCGCACTGGAACGGACGGCTCCTCGGCGAGACCCGGATGCGGACCGAGACGGGCGTCTCGATCGTGGCGGTGCTGCGGCGGGCCGACGCGTTCCCCTCGCCCGCCCCCGACTTCCGCCTGGCGGGCGGGGACACCCTGATCGTGATCGGCACGCGCGAAGGCGTGGAGACGGCCGCGGCGATACTCGGGCAGGAGTGATCGCGTGCACTCCGCTGTCTTCCTCATCGAGTTCGGCGCGATCATCCTGGCTCTCGGTCTGCTCGGCCGGTTCGCGGGGCGCTTCCGGTTCTCGCCGATCCCGCTCTATCTGCTGGCGGGGCTCGCGTTCGGCGAGGGCGGGCTGCTGCCGCTCGGCGCGAGCGAGGAGTTCGTCGCCATCGGCGCCGAGATCGGCGTCATCCTGCTGCTGCTCATGCTCGGCCTCGAGTACACGGCCAGCGACCTCGTCAGCAACCTCAAGACGCAGTACCCGGCGGGTCTGGTCGACTGCACGCTGAACGCCCTGCCGGGCGCCGTCGCCGCGCTGCTGATGGGCTGGGGCCCGGTCGCCGCCGTCGTCCTCGCCGGTGTCACCTGGATCTCGTCGTCCGGTGTCATCGCCAAGGTCCTCGGCGACCTCGGGCGGCTCGGCAACCGCGAGACGCCGGTCATCCTCAGCATCCTCGTCCTCGAAGACCTGGCGATGGCCGTCTACCTGCCCATCATCACCGCCCTGCTGGCCGGTGTCGGCTGGGCCGCGGGCAGCCTCACGCTCGCCGTCGCGCTCGGCGCGGCGGGCCTCGTCCTCTTCCTCGCCGTGCGCTACGGACGGCTCATCTCCCGCTTCGTCTCCAGCGACGACCCGGAGAAGCTCCTCCTGGTGGTGCTCGGCCTGACCATCCTCGTCGCCGGCATCGCCCAGCAGCTCCAGGTGTCCGCCGCCGTCGGCGCCTTCCTGGTCGGCATCGCGCTGTCCGGTGAGGTCGCCGAGGGCGCGCACTCGCTGCTCGCGCCCCTGCGGGATCTCTTCGCGGCCGTCTTCTTCGTCTTCTTCGGGCTGCACACCGATCCGGCGAGCATTCCGCCCGTGCTGCTGCCCGCGCTGGCGCTCGCCGTCGTCACCGCCCTGACGAAGATCGCCACCGGCTACTGGGCGGCCCGGCGCGCGGGCGTCTCCGTCAAGGGCAGGTGGCGGGCCGGCGGCGCGCTGGTCGCGCGGGGCGAGTTCTCCATCGTCATCGCGGGCCTCGCGGTCGGCGCCGGCATCGAGCCGTCACTGGGGCCGCTGGCGACTGCGTACGTCCTGATCCTCGTGGTCATCGGCCCGCTCACCGCCCGATACACGCAGCCCGTCGCCGGCTTCGTGGGCGGCGCCCTCGCCCGGCGGCGGGCGGCCCCCACCGGGGGCGGGAACGTTCAGGTTCCCGGGCCCCGGGAAGCGGCCGAGTCCCGGGACGGACAGGACGCGGGCGACCGCGCCTAGGCCCTGGGACCGCTCGGTCAGCCGATGCAGCTGGGGCGGAATTCCGGGTCCGCCGGGCCCTTGCGGCCCAGCGCGGCGAGGACCCACTGGGCGACGACCGGGTCCTTCGTCGCCTGGTCGTGCAGGAACGGGTCCAGCGGGCAGCGGTCCTGGAGGACGACGTTGGTGACGTACTCCTTCGGGCCGCTCAGCAGGGCGTTGGTGTACGGGACGACGATCTCGTCGTAGCGGGTGGTGAGGACGGTGTAGTCGGGGCCCGCCGGGGTCTGTGTGCCGGCGTTGAGCCTCGTCAGCAGGTCCGAGCCGACCATCTGGTCGGTGCAGGCCGGGCAGACGGTGTGGCCGAGGGGCCTGGCCAGCGGGTTGGTCGTGCCGTGGTTGGACGGCACGATGCCGATGAGGTCGTCCACCTTGTCGGCGCCGCCGAGGAACTTCACGTAGTAGCGGGGCATCATGCCGCCCTGGCTGTGGCCGACGATGTCGACCTTCGCCGCGCCCGTGGCGCCCCGCACGGCCTCGACGAAGTCCTTGAGTTCCGCGGCGGAGCTCGCGACCGGGTCGGTCGCCATGTTCCCGTAGTTGAACGCGAAGACGCAGTAGCCCGCTCTCTTCAGCTTCGGCGAGAGGGTGGCCCAGTTCTCCCGCATCAGCTTGAAGGTGCCGTTGACCAGCACGACCGGCTGCGGGTGTGCCGCGTCCGGGGTGCACGACCAGTCGTTCGCGCCGCGCGGCGGTATGTCGAGGAGCGAGGCGGGCGCCGCGGCGGGGGCGGAGGCGGCCGCCGGGACGGCGAGGCCCACGACGGCCAGGGCGAGGGTGGCCGCGGCGGCCAGGGCGGACCGTGCGGAGCGGCGCAGGGTGCGAAGGTGCATGACAGTTCCCGTCGGTCAGGAAGGCCGCCGGCGCAGGGCATCCGGCGGCACGCGAACGCGGTTCGGCAATGCCGACCGCTGGGAGAGATCGTTTTCCGTGGGCCCCCGGCGCGTCAAGCGCTTTGCGTTCCGCGTTCCTCACACCGGCCAGAGGTTGCGTGCGGGAGCCGGCGCGGTGCGGTCGGGACGAGTGCGGGACTCGCCGCCCACCGGGGCACCGGCGCCTGGCACGATGCTCTCCATGACCCCAGGGCCCGCCTTCCGCCTCGCCCGAGCCGCCGTGTTCGCGGCCGTGTGCGTGGTGACGACGGCCCTCGGGCACGCCCTCATGTCGGGGGCCGCGCTGCCGTGGTGGGCCATCGGTTACGCGTTCGGGGCCACGGCGGCCGCCGCGTGGTGGCTGACCGGGCGCGAGCGGGGGCCGCTGGCGGTCACGGGCGCCACGGTCGGCGCGCAGCTGCTCCTGCACGAGCTGTTCGCCGTGGCGCAGCGGATGGGCCCACGGCCGGCGCACGCCGGTGACGGCATGAACCACATGAACCATCCGATGCCGCCGCCGTTCCCCGGCACCGCCACCGGCACGGCCGCCGGGTCCGAGGCGGGCATGCCCGACTGGCTGACGTCCGTGTTCGGGCACAGCGGCCTCGGCATGTTCCTCGCCCACCTCGTCGCCGCGCTGGTCTGCGCCCTGTGGCTGTGGCGCGGGGAGGCCGCCGCCCACCGCGCCGGACGCGCGCTCGCCGCGGCCGTCTTCGTGCCGCTGCGGCTCGTCCTCACGGTTCTCGTCGCGGCGCCGCCCCCGGCCCCGCCGCGCGTCGGCGCGCCCGTGCCCGTGCCGCGGCTGCGCGGGGTTCTGCTCCAGTACGCCCTCGCACGCAGAGGTCCGCCGGTCCTTCCGGTCAGTTCCTGAGACCCGTTCCCGGCACCGGCTCCTGACGCCGGTTCCCGAAGTCGGTTCCTGACACCGCCCGCACGCCTCGGCGCCGGGCGGCTCTTCGGCGTTCGCGCCGTCCCCGGACTCCCTTCACCGAAGGACCTCTTGCGATGACTCCTGCCCTCCTGGGCCCTGCCCTTCCGGCCTCCTCCGCCCGGCCACGCCCCGGGCGCGGCGCGGATCCGAGCCGTGACGACCTGATCACCGAGTGGGCGCTGGCCGCCCGTGACGGTGACGCCGAGGCGTTCGAGCGGTTCGTGCGGGCCACCCGACGCGACGTCTGGCGGTTCGTCGCCCACCTCAGCGGTGACCTGCACGGCGCCGACGACCTGACCCAGGAAACGTACTTGCGGGCCCTGACCGGGCTGCGCGGCTACGCCGCCCGCTCCTGTGCCCGTGCCTGGCTGCTCGCGATCGCGCGCCGGACCGTCGCGGACCGCTTCCGCACGGCCGCGGCCCGCCCGCGCTTCATCGACACCGACGACTGGCAGCTGGCCGCCGAGCGGGCGCAGCCGCGCGGCCTGCCCGGCTTCGACGAGGGCGTGGTCCTGCTCGACCTCTTGGCGTCGCTCGACGCGCCGCGCCGCGAGGCGTTCGTGCTGACCCAGCTCGCCGGGCTGCCCTACGCGGAGGCGGCGGCCGCCGCCGGCTGCCCCGTCGGGACGGTCCGCTCGCGGGTGGCGCGTGCCCGGGAGCGGGTGAGCGCGCTGCTCCTCGCGGCCGACGGCGCGGCCTGACCGGTACGCCCTTTCGCCACCGGCCCCATCCGGTGCGGACGCCGGTGTCGGGGGCGGGGGCGGGCCGCACCTACTCGTCGCAGTGCGCGGACCCTTGTGCCGGATCCGGATCCGCTTCCTCCGCCCACCGCCGACTCCACGCGAACAGCGGTTGCAGGGAGTCGACAAGGTCCTCACCGAGCTGGGTGAGGTGATATCCGTCCGCGCGCAGAGTGAGCAGGCGGACATCGGTCAGCTCACCGAGCCGGGTGCTCAGCACACTGGACGACATGCGCTCGCACCGGCGCTGCAACTCACGGAAACCGCCCGGGGCCTGACTCAGCTCCCACAGGATGAGCAGCGTCCAGCGCCGTCCCAGCAGGTCGAGTGCGGCCATGACCGGGCGTCCCGACGCGGACCCCCGCACCGGTACGCCGGGCCGCGGTGTTCTGCCTGCCATGTTCCCCTCTCCTCCCTTGCGCTTCGCTTCTCGAAGCAGCATAGTGATTCGAAAAGCGAAGCACCGGGTACGGGAGCGCCGATGTCGCGATCAGCCCTGCCGGAACCGCCGTACGACGGCACGTCAACGCACAGCCGGACCTGTCCGGCCGAACACCGGAGGTTTCCATGGCCAAGGGCTATTGGGTCAGCGTCTACCGCGTCATTTCCGACCCCGAGAGGCTGACCGCCTACGACAAGCTGGCCGGACCGGCCGTCCGGGCCGGGGGCGGGCGCACCCTGTCCCTTGGCCGTCGGGCCGTCGCCCACGAGGCGGGAAACAAGCACCGCGTCGTCCTGGTCGAGTTCGACAGCTTCGATCAGGCCGTCGCGGCCTATGACAGCGAGGCGTACCAGAAGGCGCTGGCGCTCCTCTCCGACTGCGTCGAGCGCGACTTCCGCATCGTCGAAGGCATTGCCTGAACCCGACTCGGCTCGGCCGGCAGGTCAGTCGCGCGTTTCGCGCACGAACAGCGTCACCGTCACGCTCGCCTGAAAGCCGTTGCTGCGCATCAGCGCGGCCGACGCGGTGTTGCGGGACTCCACGTCGGTCACCACGGCGCTCGCGCCCGCTTCGGTGAGCGTGGCGCAGCAGGCCTTCACCAGACGGCTCGCGATGCCCTGCCCCTGGTACTCGGGGGCGCTCGCGATCCACTCCAGGTTGCCCCAGTCGGCGCGCTGGTCGAAGCCCATCGAGCCGAGCACGAACCCGGCGAGCCGGTCCCCGTCGAGCGCCACCCAGCAGGCCGACGCCTCGCTGTCCAAGTG
The DNA here is from genome assembly GCF_040629635.1 of Streptomyces sp. NPDC005898. Lineage (NCBI taxonomy): Bacteria > Bacillati > Actinomycetota > Actinomycetes > Kitasatosporales > Streptomycetaceae > Streptomyces > Streptomyces sp. NPDC005898. The sequence goes on from NZ_JBEXWC010000016.1 coordinate 34,149, forward strand.
GCCGGCGATCGCCGACAGCGACCAGGACGTGTAGGGCTTCACGGAGGTGTCGTAGACCTGGCGGCCCAGCGCGAGGACGTCGGCCAGATGGGTGGCCGTCATCGGCGCGAGGCCGATCGCCGGGCGCTTCGGCGCGGCGGAGGTGGACATGAGGCCTCCCGGGGGCGGGTACCGCGCTCTGCGGCGCTTCGTCCCTCTCACGCTATGAGGCGGCCCCGGGTCCCGCATGCGGAGCCGGGCACGGCGGCGGGGCGGGGTCCGGGCGGGCCGTGGTCGAGGCGGGGGCCGCGCGAGGACCGGAGCGGGGCAACTCGCCCGAGCCGTACGTCCTTTGATCAGTTGAACGCCGGTCCGGCCCGCCGTGACGCACCCTCTATCGTGTACCGCATGTCCGTTCCTGAGCTGATCCGCATCGTCTCCCGCTCCTCCCCCATGGCCCTGGCCCAGGTGGAGCGCGTGCGCGCCGAACTCGCCGCGCTGCACCCCGGCATCCGTACCGAGGTCGTGCCCGTCACCACCTCCGGTGACCGCTGGATGGGTGATCTGGCACGCCTGGGCGGGAAGGGGGCGTTCACCAAGGAGGTGGACGCCGCGCTGCTCGCCGGCGAGGCGGACCTCGCGGTGCACTGCGTCAAGGACGTGCCGGCGGACCGGCCGCTGCCCGCGGGGACGACGTTCGCCGCGTTCCTCAAGCGGGACGACATCCGGGACGCGCTGATCCACCCCGGCGGCCTCACCCTCGACGAGCTGCCGGCGGGGACGCGCGTCGGCACGTCGTCGGTGCGCCGCCGCGCGCAGCTCGCCGCCTCGCACCCGCAGCTGGAGTGCGTGCCGATGCGCGGCAACGCGGGCCGCCGCCTGGAGAAGCTCGCCGCGGGCGACGCCGACGCGCTGCTGCTCGCCCAGTCCGGCCTCGAGCGCACCGGCCGCCCCGAGCTGGCCAGCGAGATCCTGTCGGTCGAGACGATGTGCCCGCCGATCGGCGCCGGAATCCTCGCCCTCCAGTGCCGCGAGGAGGACACCACGACCATCGACGCGGTGAGCGGCCTCGGCGACAGGGACGCGTGGCGCGAGGCGACCGCCGAGCGCATGTTCCTGCACGTCCTGCAGGGCCACTGCAACTCGCCGATCGCCGGGTACGCCCGCTCGCAGCGCAACGGCGACCTGTCGCTGCGCGCCTGCGTCTTCACGCCCGACGGCAAGACGGTGCTCAACGCGCACGAGTGGGCGGGCCCGCTGGACCCGGCGACGCTCGGCACGTCCGTGGCCGTGGCCCTGCTGCGCCAGGGCGCCCGCGAGCTGATCGACGGCATCGCGCACTGACCCGCCGGGGAGGCGGGGCCCCTCCGCAGGACATAGGCATATGCCAGACGCAACACTGTGCCGGGTGTCGCCAAATCCCTTACAGGCCCCCTCCCGCTGTGCGAAAGTCGTTAGCGGTCCACCCCCCGTCCCGGTCCACCACCGTCACGGTCTCTCACCCGTCACAGCGCCTCACTCGTCATGGCCCACCATCCGTCACGGCCGCCACTCGTCATGGCTGCCCCCGTCAAGTCGGTCGCCCCGCACCTTCACCGGAGCACCCATGCCGTCCCATGTCTTCGCGGACCACGCCGCCCAGCCGCCCGAGCGCGGCACGGTCGACGCACTGATCTCGCAGACGCGCCGGCTCCGCGGCGAGGTCGACGCCGTGCGGCGCGAGGCGGCGGCCGACCGGGCGGACGCGGCGGGACGCTGGCAGCGGGCCCTGTGCGACCTTGCGGTGCATCAGCTCGACGACCTCGACGACCACCTCGCCCAGCTGCGGGACGGCCCGCCGCAGGCTGCCGCCGACCCCGGCGGGGCGGCCGAGCCCACCACTGACGACGCGCGCCGGGGCTCGCTCCTGAGCCGGGTGGGCAGCGCCGAGTGGAACCTCCTCACCGACGAGGCCAGCTGGTCCTGCGAGCTGTACGACATCCTCGGCCGCGACCCGGCCGCTCCCCCGCTCTCCCTCGACGAACTCCCCTCCCTCGTGCACCTCGACGACCAGCCGCTGCTGACCGCGATGGTCACCGACTGCCTGGTCGACGGGAAGCCCATCGACGGCGAGTTCCGCGTCACGCGCCCCGGCGGCGGGGTGCGCCAGGTCCACATGATGGGCGAGCCCGTGCTGGGCGCCGATGGGTCCACTGCCTCCATGTGGGCGGTCCTGCGGGACGTCAGCGAACTGCGGCGCAGTCAGCGCGTACTGCGTGAGACCCAGGACTCGCTGCGGCGGCGCCGCGAGGACGCGGGCGCCCGGCACCGGCCCGCGGCGGAACCGCGCGCAGCGGCACCGCCGTGGCACGAGGCGCCGCGTTTCCCGCGTGGCGCCCCCGCGCGGCTCGACCTCGCCGCCCGTCATCTCCCCTCCTCGATCGGCGCCCCCCTCGGCGGCGACTGGCACGACGCGATGGAACTGCCCGACGGCAACGCTTTGTTGAGCGTCGGCGACCTCACCGGTAACGGCGCCACCGGGACCTCCGGCACCTCCCGCACGGCGATGCTGCTCGGCGCGCTGCGCGGCATGGCGGTCGCGGGCGCCCCACCCGGCAAGCTCATGGGCTGGCTCAACGATCTGATCGACACCACCGTCCCGCACGCCCTCGGCAGCGCGATCTGCTGCCGCTACGACCCGGGCACGCGGCTGCTCACCTGGGCGCGGGCCGGGCACCCCGCCCTCCTGCTCTTCCGCGACGGGACGGGACACGCGCTGCCACCGCCCAAGGGCCCGCTCCTCGGCGCCGCCTCCGGTGCCCCCTACGGGCAGGCCGAAGTGCGTCTGCGGCCCTCGGACCTGCTGTTGCTGCACACCGACGGTCTGGTGCCACGGCAGGACAGGGACGCGGCGACCGACCTCCTGCTCTCCCTCGCCCCCCGTCTCACGGAACGGCGTACGGCGCAGGAGTGCGCGGACATCGTCGTCGAGGAGTTCGGCACAGCCCTGCGGGAGGACGACGCCTGCCTGTTGGTCGCGCGGTGCCGCTGACCGCGGGGCGTTACGCCTTGGCCGTCCGCCCCGCCCTCCTGGTCCCCCTCGCCTTCGGCAGCGCGACCTTGATCTCCTCGCGCAGGTCCTGGATCGTCGGGTTACCGGCGTACTGCGCCGTCAGCCGGTACATCTCCCGCAACCTGTCCCAGGTGCGGTGGGAGGAGTTGGACCCCATCGACACCAGCGCCAGCCGCGCGTACCGGTCCGCCTGTTCGGGGTCGTCGGCGATGAAGCAGGCCGACGCCAGCGAGATGTAGTCGAAGATCTGCGAACGGTCGTGCCCCTTGGCGCGCAGCTCGATGGCCTCCTTGGCGTGCCGCTGCGCGGTGTTCGCCGCGGCCGGGTCGTGGTCGGCGAGCGTGCGGTAGGCGAGGGCCTGCATGCCGTGCAGGTCCGCCTCGTCGAACATCTGCATCCAGCTCGGCGGCGGCACGTCCCCCTTGTCCGACCCGAAGAGGTCCTCGGCGAGACCGAGGGTGCGCCGCATCGCCTGGCCGCGCCCCATCGACGCCTGCGCCCAGGCCTCGATGGTGTACAGCATGGCCTTGGTGCGGGGCAGTGCCTCCGCCCCGGCGCCCGACTTGGCGAGCTTCATCAGGTCCAGGGCGTCGTCCGGCCTGCCGAGGTGCACCATCTGGCGCGCGGCCCGGGAGAGCGCCTCGCCCGCGCGCGGGCGGTCGCCTCCCTCGCGCGCGGCGTGGGCCGCGATGACGAAGTACTTCTGGGCGGTCGGCTCCAGGCCCACGTCGTGGGACATCCAGCCGGCGAGGACCGCGAGGTTGGCGGCGACGCCCCACAGGCGGCGCTGGAGGTGATCGGGATGGCGGTAGGCGAGCATGCCGCCCACTTCGTTGAGCTGGCCCACCACGGCCTTGCGTTGCAGGCCGCCGCCGCGGGCCGCGTCCCAGGCGCGGAACACCTCGACGGAGCGCTCCAGTTCCTCGATCTCCTGGGAGCCGATGGGAGCGGCCTCGTAGCGGTCGAAGCCGGCGGGGTCCGCGTACAGGGGATCGCCGATACGGGGGGCGTCGGCCGCGAGGGCCGGGTCGGTGTGCAGCCAGTCGTGCATGGCGCTGCTGAGTGCGGAGCCTGCGGCAAGCGCGGCACCCGCGCCCACCAAGCCGCGTCGGTTGAGCATGAGGTCCATTCCCGTGAATTCGGTGAGGACCGCGGCTGTCCGCTCGGGCGCCCACGGCACGTCGTCGGGGTGCTCCGCACTCCCGTCGCCACGCCGCTTTCCCGGGCGCCCGTGCCGGACCAGACCGAGGTCCTCAGTGGTCACGACACGGCCGAGACGCTCGGTGAACAGGACGGCCAGCACCCGCGGCACCGGATCGCGGGGGATCTCCCCCATGTCGATCCACCGCCGCACCCGCGAGGTGTCGGTGGCGAGCTGGAGGTGGCCCATGGCCGCCGCCTGCCGGTTCACCAGTCTCGCGAGCTCGCCCTTGGACCAGCCGGCCAGGCCGAACAGGTCCGCGAGGCGGGTGTTGGGTTGTCCGTTCACGTCAAGCCCCCAGGTTCTCGGCTGAGTTGACAGTAACCGCCTGTCAGTTGCTGAGCGACTATTCGCCAGGGTTCGCCAGGGTGCGCCACATGGTGTGCCAGGGGACGCCGGGTGTCAGGTAGGAGTGCGCCACCCCGACCCGGTCGCCGCAAGGTACTCCCCAGGGTGCTCCCGATGTGATCGGGGCGGGAGGCGCACGCAAATCCACAGGCACACGAAGGGATCTGTATCTCCCATGTACGCAGCATCGTCCTCCGTGTCCGCCCCGCCCCGTCCGCTCCACCCGCGCCCCCCGGCCCCCCGGGGCCGCGAGGTGTCCCCCTCGCCGGGAGGCGGCCCCTATCTGGAGCCGGTGCGGCCCTCCGCCGCGCAGCTCGGCGCCGGCCGGACGCGCCGCGTGCCGGGGGCCGGTGCCCGACCGCTCAGCGGGAGACTCGACCTGTCCGGCCCGCAGGGGGCGCAACTGCGCACCGCGATCGCCTCGGTGCACCGCATCTGTCCGGAGTTCAACCCCGTGCAGGTCCTGCGCCGCAGCGGCCGCACCGTGCTGCTGGTCGGCACGGCGGGACGCGGTGCCGCCGTCGCCAAGTGTTTACTGGACGACTCTCCCCTGTGGACCGACCGGATCCGGCACGAAGACCTGATCCGGCACGAAATAGCGGCTTACCGCTCGTTCGTCCGGCACCGCCCGCCCGTGCGCGCGCCTCGGCTGATCGCCGCCGATCCCGAGGCCTGCACACTGGTGATCGAGCGGATGCCCGGACGGGTGGCGGCCTTGCAGCGGCATCCGGTCGAGGCCCCGCCCCGGGCGGACATCCGGGCGGCGCTCGGCTCCGTGCTGCGCCTGAACCAGTGGCGGCCGCCGGCGGAGATGTTCGGCCGGCCGATGGACTACGGCAGGCGCATCTCCCGCTTCCACGAGCTGGGGCTGCTGACGGACCGCGACCTGGGTGACCTGCAAAAGCTCCTGCACGGCATCGCGCATTCGGCGGTCCGCCAGGGTGAGGGCCCGGAGGCCATGCTGCAGTTCTGCCACGGCGACGCCCTGCTGTCGAACATCCTGCTCTCGCCGGCCGGGCCGGTTCTGGTCGACTGGGAGCACGCGGGCTGGTATCTGCCGGGCTACGACCTGGCCACGCTGTGGGCGGTCCTCGGCGACGCCCCCGTCGCGCGGCGTGAGATCAGCCAGCTTGCGCAGTCGACGGGCACCGCGGCACGCGACGCGTTCCTGGTCAATCTCATGCTGGTGCTGACCCGCGAGATCCGCATGTACGAGACGGCGCTCCAGCGTTCGATGCACGACGCGCCCCTGGCGCCGACCGGGCCGCCCCAGGCGGGGGCCGCGCCGACCGGTGAGGAGCAGCGGCTGCTGCTGAGGCGGCTGCACGACGACTGCCAGATGGCCCGCCGGGCCGTGCGGGCGGCGGTCGGCACCCGCTGACGGGGGGACAGGTCCGCGGCGCACCCTGACAGGGGCGCACCGCGGACCTTCGTATGCCCGCGGCCCCGGAGGCCGTCCCGCTCATTGGTCCATGCCACTGACGCGCCGCAGGCGGCGGCGCCTGTCCGGACGAAAGCGTGCCCGTGACCCGCCGGAACCGGCGCTGACATGGGCAATCCCGTCTGCTGGGCATGATTGACGGATCGTCGGCCAGCCGGTACCACTGACGCACGCCCGGCCCCGCACGCCCCGCCACGCTTCATCGGCGCCGAAGTCCCAGGAGGCTGCATTGCGAGGAACCACCGCCCGTACCTCGTCGGCGCGCAGACGCACCATCAGGACGGCGGGCGCCCTCGCGTCCGCCGGGCTGCTCGTGCCGCTGCTCGGCGCGGCCCCGTCGTCCGGCGCGCCCCGACCGACGTCCACCCAGTTGCAGGACGCCTTCGCGTCCGCCGCCGACGAGTACCGCGTACCGCGCAGTGTGCTGCTCGGCGTCTCGTACCTGCAGTCCCGCTGGGACGCGCACGGCGGCGCGGCCAGCGTCACCGGCGGCTACGGCCCCATGCACCTCACCGACGCGCGCACCGCGCTGGCCTCGGCCCCGCACCACGGCGAGGGGACGGAGGACCCGCGCGGGGACACCTCGCGCCCGATGCCGCCGCCGAGGACGAAGGTGCCCGACGAGTCGCGGCTGCCGGCGCGGCTCATGACCCTGCCGCGCGCGGCGGAACTGACCGGTCTGCCCGCCGAGGAGCTGCGTACCGACGCGGCCGCGAACGTGGCGGGCGGTGCCGCGCTGCTCGCCGCGGCCCAGCAGCGGCTCGGCAAGCCCCTCAGTGCCGACCCCGCCGACTGGTACGGCGCGATCGCCGGCTTCTCCGGGGCGGACGACGAGGCGACGGCGGCGACGTACGCCAATGACGTGTTCGCCGTCATCCGCGCCGGCGAGCGGCGCACCACGGACGCGGGCCAGCGCGTGACGCTCCCGGCCCGGCCCGGACTGCGGCCCGATCCGGCGCAGCTCGAGCGGATGGGGCTGCGCGAGGTCGACGCGGGTGAGACGGAGTGCCCGAGGACGGTGTCCTGCGAGTGGATCCCGGCGCCGTACGAGGAGTTCAAGGACCCCAACGGGAATCCGGACTACGGCAACCACGACCTGTCGGACCGGCCCAAGAGCCAGAGCATCGACTCGATCGTCATCCATGACACCGAGGGCAGGTGGGAGGGCGTCCTGAACATGGTGCAGGACCCCACCTACGTGTCCTGGCAGTACACCCTGCGCTCCACGGACGGCCACATCGCCCAGCACGTGAAGGCCAAGGACGTGGCCTGGCACGCGGGCAACTGGTACGTCAACGCCAAGTCGATCGGTCTGGAGCACGAGGGTTTCCTGACCGCCCCCGACACCTGGTACACGGAGGCGATGTACCGCACGTCGGCACGGCTGGTGAAGTACCTCGCGAAGAAGTACGGGATTCCGCTGGACCGGCAGCACATCCTCGGCCACGACAACGTCCAGGGCACGGTCTCCTCGACCATCCCGGGAATGCACACCGACCCGGGCCCGTACTGGGACTGGCAGCACTACTTCACCCTGCTCGGCAAGCCGTTCCACCGCACGGCGGGTCCGAAGGGCGGTCTGGTGACGGTGGCTCCCGAGTACGCGGCGAACAGGCCGCTGTACACGGGCTGCGTGAAGCCGGCCGAGACGTGTGTGCCGCACGGTTCGGCGGCGGTGCGCGTGCACACCGCGCCGCGTGACGACGCGCCGCTGATCAAGGACATCGGCAAGCGTCCGGGCGGCCAGGACTCCACGATCGACGTGAACGACGTCGGCGCGCGGCTGTCCACCGGCCAGCAGTACGCGGTCGCGGACCGTCAGGGCGAGTGGACCGCCGTCTGGTACCTGGGGCAGAAGGCCTGGTTCAAGAACCCGGCCGAGCAGCCGACCGCCGTGTCCGCGAAGGGGCTCGTGGTGACGCCGAAGGCCGGGGCGGGCGAGGTCCCCGTGTACGGGCGCGCGTACCCGGAGAAGGAGGCGTACCCGGCGGGCGTGCCCGTGCAGGCGGTCTCCCCGCTGCCGTACAAGATCCTGGCGGGCCAGAGGTACGTGGTGGGCGACAAGGTGCCGGGCGAGTACTTCTACGCGCCGACGTTCGACACCGCGCGGCACACGGTGGTGCGGGGGAAGGACATGTACTACGTGATCCAGTACGGGCACCGCATCGGCTATGTGCGGGCGGCGGACGTGCAGGTGATGCCGTCGACCTCATGACGGCATGGGGCCGGGCCGGCCGGGCGCGGGTCGCTGGTGCGCGACCCCGGGCCGGGCCGACTGGCGTGGCAAGACGCGGCACCGCCCCGTTCCCTGGACGGAACGGGGCGGTGCTGGACGTACGGGGGCCCGGGCGTGCTCAGCCCTGCTGGAAGAGCTCGGCGGGCAGTGGCTTCAAAAGGGCGTACAGGTCGTCGGTGATCGGCCGGTCCCAGGCGGCGATGGTCACCAGGACGTTGTCGCTGCGGTCGAACTGCACGCAGGAGATGCGGCTCTCGGAGAGCTTCAGGCGGCGCACGATGAGGAGGTTGTCGCCCTGCATCACGGGGATGTCCTCCGTGGAGACGACCGTGATGTCCTCGTCGTTCTCCAGCGCCAGGAGCAGCTGGGCCACCTCGAAGGGCACCTCGCCCTCGGCGGTCTCGCGCGCGGGGGCGCCCTCGGGGAGATTACCGATGACCATGGCTGGGCCGCGCCCGCCGAACAGGTCGTAGCGCAGGAAGACGCCCTGGCAGCTGCCGTCGGGGGCGGGCAGCAGGCCCGCGCCGAGATTGCCGGGCCAGTCACCGGGGTCCATGGCCAGGACATCGAAGTCCGGGCCCGCGGGCGTGGCGGAGCTGCGGCGGCGGAGGAAGGACATGCGCCCATGGTACGTGGCCGCCGGTGTCCGCCGACGTGGGGGCGCGACCGCTCGCCGCCCCCAACGGTCGGCCCGCACACCCTCGGGACCCGCAGGGCCCCGCCGGTAGGCTGCACCGCCACCGACTTCCCGGCCGCTCAGCACGTGGCCGTCCACTCCACCGCTGGTCAGCACCTCGCCGCCCTCCGCCCCACCGACGTCCATCCCGCCCCTGTCCGCGTGCCGCCGCCCCCTCGCATCGCCGCTCGGCACATCGATGTCCGCCCCGCTCCCGCCCGGCACGTCGCCCCGGAGGACGGGGGCGAGGCCTACGGTGGCGTACGGACCGCCGGGAGGGCGACGGAAGCGCGCCGAAGGGCGGTCTGACCGGCGGCGGCACCGGCAGCGGGCTACGGAAGCTCCGCGGGGGCGACGCCGACGGGACGACCGGCCGTGCGGCCAGGGGGACGCAGTGAAGGGGAGCGAGGCCATGGGCGACACACCGAGCGACGGCAACGGCACCGCACCGGCCGGCGGCCCGGTCCTGAACTACTGGCACGGCGGTCTCAGCGAGGTGCCGGACGAGGTCTGGCGCCACCCGCGCCTTGAGGCGCTGCTGCTGCCCGACAACGCCCTCACCGCCGTCCCCGCCCGCATCGGGACGCTCACGGCGCTGCACACCCTCGACCTCGGTCACAACAGGCTGCGCGCGGTCCCGGCCGAGCTGGGCGATCTCCCGGCGTTGAGCCGCTTCCTCTATCTCCACGACAATCGGCTCACCGAGCTGCCCGCCTCACTCGGCCGGCTCACCCGGCTCGGCTACCTGAACGTCGGCGAGAACCGCCTTACTTCCCTGCCCGACTCCTTCGGCACCCTGACCGGCCTTGTCGAACTGCGCGCCCAGCACAACCGGTTGACCCACCTGCCGGACACGATCGGCGCACTCGGCGCGCTGCGCGAGCTGTGGCTGCGCGGCAACCGTCTCACCTCTCTTCCCGACGGCGTACGGCACCTGACCTCCCTGCGGGAGATCGAACTGCGCGAGAACGCCTTCACCGCCGTCCCGAAGGCCCTGCGCGGGCTGCCCCTGCTGCGCCGCGTCGACCTTCGGGGCAACCGGGTGCGCCACCTTCCGCACTGGCTGGGCGAGTTGCCGTCCCTGGAGAAGTTGGATCTGCGCTGGAACGACACCCACGTCGACGGAGGGCTCCTCCGTACGCTTGCGGGCAAGGGCTGCGTCGTACTCCACTAGCCGGTACCACCGCTAGCCGGTGCCACCGCGAGGACGGACTCCGTGCGCCGCGGCGCTTCGGTGTGCTAGGTCAGGTCGAACTCTCCCGCGCGGGCGCCGTGGACGAAGGCGCCCCACTCCGCCGGGGTGAAGATCAGGGACGGGCTCTCGGGCCGGCCGCTGTTGCGCATCGCGACGAAGCCTTCGACGAAGGCGATCTCCACGTCCCCGTGCCCTTCGCTGCTCGAGCGCCAGTCGGCGGCGCTGAGGTCGAGCTCCGGCTTGTCCCAGCCCGCGAGCGGATGCTGCTGAGCGGTGCTTTCGGCCACGTCCGTGCTCCTCCCGAATTGCGTCGTCCGGCGCCAGCCTAGCTTTCACCTCTCGCCCCGCACAGGCCGCGACGCGAGGACCGCGGCCACCGTCGCGGCGGTCGATGTCAGGAGGTGGGCGGCTCGGCCCCGACCAGCCACATGGAGAAGAACTGCGCGCCGCCGCCGTAGGCGTGCCCAAGTGCCCTGCGCGCGCCGTCGACTTGGTGCTCGCCCGCCTGGCCGCGCACCTGAAGCGCCGCCTCCGCGAAGCGGATCATGCCTGAGGCGCCGATCGGATTGGCCGAAAGGACGCCGCCGGACATGTTGACGGGCAGGTCGCCGTCGAGTTCCGTCACGCCGGACTCGGTGAGTTTCCAGCCCTCGCCCTCGGCCGCGAAGCCGAGGTTCTCCAGCCACATCGGCTCGTACCAGGAGAACGGCACGTACATCTCGACGGCGTCGATCTCCCGGCGCGGATCCGTGATGCCCGCCTGCCGGTAGACGTCGGCCGCGCAGTCCTTGCCGGCCCGCGGGGAGACGAAGTCCTTGCCGGCGAAGAGCGTCGGCTCGCTGCGCATCGCGCCGCCGTGCAGCCAGGCGGGCGGCCGCGGTGAACGGGCCGCGCCCGCCCGACCGGTGAGGACCATCGCGCAGGCGCCGTCCGAGGACGGGCACGTCTCCGAGTAGCGGATCGGGTCCCAGAGCATGGGCGAGGCCTGGACCTTCTCCAGGGTGATGTCGTGTTCGTGGAGGTGCGCGCAGGGGTTCTTCAGGGCGTTGCGGCGGTCCTTGTACGCGACGAGGGAGCCGACCGTGTCGGGGGCGCCGGTGCGGCGCATGTAGGCGCGCACGTGCGGGGCGAAGAAGCCGCCCGCCCCGGCGAGGAGCGGCTGCTGGAAGGGGATGGGCAGCGACAGGCCCCACATCGCGTTGGATTCCGACTGCTTTTCGAAGGCGAGGGTGAGGACGGTGCCGTGGACGCGGCCCGCGACGAGGTTGGCGGCGACGAGCGCCGTGGAGCCGCCGACGGAACCGGCCGTGTGCACGCGGAGCATGGGTTTTCCGACGGCGCCGAGGGCGTCGGCGAGGTACAGCTCCGGCATCATGACACCCTCGAAGAAGTCGGGCGCCTTGCCGATGACGACGGCGTCGATGTCCGGCCACGCCAACTCGGCGTCCTCCAGAGCCCGTCGGGCCGCCTCGCGCACGAGGCCGGCGATCGATACGTCGTGGCGGGCCGCCACGTGCCTGGTCTGGCCGATCCCGACGACGGCCACGGGCTCCTTGCCCGCCGCACCGCCCACCGGGCCGCTTGGCGCACAGTTCATCGGGCGTCTCCTTCCAGGAGGGCGACCAGGTTCTGCTGGAGGCAGGGCCCCGACGTCGCGTGGGCGACGGCGCGGTCCGAGGCGCCCCGGTGGATCCGGGCGGCGGCCTCGCCGATTCGGATGAGTCCGGCGGCCATCATGGGGTGGGCGGCGAGCGCGCCGCCGGACGGGTTGACGGTGACGTCGTCGCCGAGTTCCAGCGCCTTGCGCAGGACGACCTCCTGGGAGCTGAAGGGGGCGTGCAACTCCGCTGTGTCCACCGGCCGTTCGAAGACTCCGGCGCGCTGGGCGGCCAGGCGGGTGGACGGTGAGTCGGTGAGGTCGCGCACCCCGAGGCCGTGTGCCTCGACGCGGTGGTCGATGCCCCGGATCCACGCGGGCCGCTCGCACAGCTCGCGGGCCCGCTCCCCCGCGGCGAGGATCACGGCGGCGGCCCCGTCGCCGACCGGCGGGCAGTCGCCGGTGCGCAGCGGACGTACGACGTACTCCCCTTGCGGGACCTCGCCGCGCAGCTGCGCGTGGGGGTTGGCGGTGGCATCGGTCCGGCTGCGGTGCGCGACGCCGGCCAGCGCGGGCTCGTCGGTCTCGCCCGCGTCGATGAGTGCCTGTGCCTGGAGCGCGGCGAGCGCCACGGAGTCGGGCCACAGGGGCGCCACGTAGTAGGGGTCGAGCTGGCGGGTCAGCACGTCGCGCAGGGAGCCGGGCGAGGACTTGCCGTAGGAGTAGACGAGCGCGGTGTCCGCCTCGCCCGTCTGCAGGGTCGTCCACGCCTCGTACAGGGCCCAGGCGCCGTCCATCTCGACGTGCGACTCGGAGATCGGCGGCCAGGCGCCCACGCCGTCGAGCGCCATGGTGAACGAGAAGGCGCGGCCCGCGAGGTAGTCGCACGAGCCGGAGCAGGTGAAGCCGATGTCGCTGGTCCTGAGGCCGGTGGCGGCGAGGACCTCGTGGAGGACCGGCATGAGCATCTCGACCTCCGACAGGTCGTCGGTGGAGCGCCGGTGGTCGGTCTGCGCGAAGGCGACGACGGCGACGGCACGGGCGGGACGCATCACGGAGGGCTTCGGCGGCGCCATCTAGACCAGCTCCTTGTACGTGTCGTAGTCGGCGTCGGGTTCGCCTGTGGGGCGGTAGTGGTCGGGGTGGCGGGCGCCTTCGGTCCATACGGGTTCGACGCGCAGGCCCATGCGCACCTCGTCGCAGGGGATGCCGGCGATGCGCGCGTGCAGCGCGAGGTCGGCGCCGTCCAGGGCGATGTGGGCGTAGACGTAGGGGACTTCGATGTCGAGGTTCTTCGCCTTGATGTTGACGATGCAGTACGTCGTGACGGTGCCGCGCGGGCCGACCTCCACCCGTTCCGTCGTGGCGAGTCCGCAGGTGGGGCAGGCGCCCCGGGGCGGTACGTACACCTTGTGGCAGGCCGGGCAGCGTTCGCCGACGGTCTTCCGCTCGGCCAGGGCGTGGAGGTAGGCGCTCTGGGCGCGGCCGGGCGAGTGGGTGTAGTCGAGGCGTGCGGAGGCGACGATCCCGGTGGCGGGATTCTCGAACTTCCCTGTGTGCGGGCTGGGTTGCGGCCCCGCTTCCTTTCCCTCGCAGGGCTCGAAGCAGGCGATGTCCGTGATGGCGCCCACGCGTTCGCCGGCCCAGCGGACGCGGACGCGCATGCCGGTGCGCACGGCGTCCGGGCCGGGGGCGTCGAGGGCGTGGAGCAGGGCGGTGTCGGCGCCGTCCAGTCTCACCAAAACCCAGGCGAAGGGGGTGCCGAGGGGCTGGCCCCGGCGGGGTTCGTGGTTCCAGGCCCAGGTGGTCACGGTGCCGGTGGGAGCGACCTCCACGAGGTCGCGCAGCTCGTCGGCGGTCACCGGGTCGTATTCGACGGGCGGCACGAGAGTGCGCCCGTCGACGGTCCTGACGCCGAGGACGGTGCGTTCGCGCAGCCCGGTCAGGAACGCGCTCTGCACGGGCCCGAGGGACCGCGTGAAGGGGAACTCCACGACGAGAGGAGCGCGCAGCACGTCGGGGGAAGAGGCGGATGCCATGGGCGGACTCCATTGCACTCGGTGAACGGGAAGGCCCCCGAGAGGGGCGCGGGAAACGGGGCGACCGGCCACGCCAGGCCTGCGGCCGACCACGTCAGGCCTGCAATCGGCCACGCCAGGCCTGCGACCGGCCAAATGTCCTACGCCCGTCGGAACACGGGCACCCGTTTCTCCGCGAAGGCTCTGGCGCCCTCTTTCGCGTCGGCGGTGTCGAAGACGGGCCACCCCCGCTTCAGCTCGGCCGCGAGCCCGGCCTCCTCGCTCATCTCGGCGGCCTCGTACACGGAGGCCTTCACCGCTTCCACGGCGAGCGGCCCGCACGCGTTGATCTGCTCGGCGATGACCAGGGCCTTCTCCAGCGCCGAGCCGTCCGGCACCACATGGCCGATCAGGCCGATCGCCGCCGCGTCGGCCGCCGAGTAGGGCCGCCCGGTGAGCAGCATCTCCAGGGCGTGCGTACGGGGGATCTGGCGAGGGAGCCGCACGGTCGAGCCCCCGATGGGGAAGAGGCCGCGCCGGACCTCGAAGAGGCCGAAGGTCGCCGACCGTCCCGCGACGCGGATGTCCGTGCCCTGGAGCATCTCGGTGCCGCCGGCCACGCAGTGGCCCTCGACGGCGGCGATGACCGGCTTGCGGGGCCGGTGGTGGCGCAGCATCGCCTTCCAGTGCAGGTCGGGGTCGGCCGTCAGCCGGTCGCGGTACCGCTCGCCCTCCATTCCCTTGCCGGCGAGGGCCTTGAGGTCCATGCCCGCGCAGAAGACGCCGCCCGCGCCGGTCAGCACGACGGAGCGGACGGTGTCGTCCTCGTCGGCGGCGACCCAGCCGTCGTAGAGGCCCACGAGCATCGACAGCGAGAGGGCGTTCTTCGCTTCGGGCCTGTTGAGCGTGAGGATCAGTGTGGCGCCTTCGCGCCGCACGGAGAGGTGTTCCGTCCCGGCCATGTGCCGTGCTCCCTCCGTCGACGGCCGCCGTACGGCCGGCCTGTCGCTTCTCGGACCTGCAACAGGTTGCAGTAGGCGGGGAGCCAGTTCAATACCTTTCTGACACCCAGTCAGTTTTACTTCGCGGCGGCACTTCCCACTTGTGGGCGCCTCTGCTGTGATGGCCGCCGGAGCGGATGTCGCGGGAGACCGCGACATCGGACGCCGGGGTCAGGAGGAGTGCGGTGGAGTACAACCTTGCCGACCTGTTCGAGTCGGTCGTCGACGTGGTCCCGGGCCGAGAGGCACTCGTCTACATCGACCACCCCGGTACGGGCGCCGAGCGCCGGCTGACCTACGCCGAGCTGGACGCGGCGGCCAATCGCCTCGCCCACCACCTGATCGACTCCGGGCTGCGGCCCGGCGAGCACGTGGGCCTGCATCTGTACAACGGCGTCGAGTACCTCCAGACGGTGCTGGCCTGCCTGAAGGCCCGGCTCGTGCCGGTCAACGTCAACTACCGTTACGTGGCGGAGGAATTGGTCTACCTCTACCGTGACGCGGACCTCACGGCGCTCGTGTTCGACGGCGAGTTCACCGGGCGGGTCGCGGCGGCGCTGCCGCGCGCGGAGAAGCTGCGGCACGTGCTGCGGGTGGGGGCGCCGCCCGCCGACGCGCCCGCGCTGGACGCGCCGGCCTTCGCGGCGGCGGAGGCGGCGGCCTCACCGGAGCGGGGATTCGGGCCGCGCTCCCCCGACGACCTGTTCATCATCTACACCGGCGGTACGACCGGGATGCCCAAGGGCGTCATGTGGCGCCAGGAGGACCTGTTCTTCGCGGGGCTCTTCGGCGGCGACCCGGCGGGCGAACCGGTGCGGCGGCCCGAGGAGCTGGCCGAGCGCGTCGCGGCGGGCGGGCCGGGTCTCACCTTCTTCCCGACGCCCCCGCTCATGCACGGCACCTCCACGCTGACGTCGTTCATCGCCTTCAACTACGGCCAGCGCGTGGCACTGCACCGCAAGTACGTGCCCGAGGAGGTGCTGCGCACCATCGAGCGGGAGAAGGTCTCCAGCGTGTCCCTGGTGGGCGACGCGATGCTCAGGCCGCTCGTCGACGCGCTGCGCGGCCCCCTCAAGGGCACCGACCTCTCGTCGCTGTTCAGCGTCTCCTCGTCCGGGGCGATCATGTCGGAGACGGTGCGCGCGCAGTTCCAGGAACTGGTGCCCGACGTGCTGGTCCTGAACAACTTCGGTTCCTCCGAGTCCGGTTCGAACGGCAGGGCCACGGACGACTCGGGCCCGGCCAGGGGCTTTCGCCTGACGGTCAACGACCGTACGAAGGTGGTGGACCCGGCGACCCACGAGCCGGTCGCGGTGGGCGAGCCCGGCCGCCTCGCCCAGCGCGGCCATGTGCCGCTCGGCTACTACAACGACCCGGCGAAGACCGCCGAGACGTTCTTCCGGAAGGGCGAGGAGCGCTGGGTACTGCTCGGCGACATGGCGACCGTCGACGAGACCGGCGTCGTCACCGTCCTCGGCCGCGGCTCGCAGTGCATCAACACCGGTGGCGAGAAGGTCTATCCGGAGGAGGTCGAGCAGGCCCTCAAGTCGCATCCGGACGTGTACGACGCGCTGGTGGCCGGCGTGCCCGACGAGCGCTGGGGCGCCGCGGTCGCCGCCATCGTCCAACTCCGCCTCGGCGCCGCTCCGTTGGACCTGGCGGCGGTCCAGGACCACTGCCGCGCGCTGCTCGCCGGCTACAAGATCCCACGCAGGGTGGTCTTCGCCGACCACATCCAGCGCTCCCCGAGCGGCAAGGCGGACTACCGGTGGGCCAAGGCGGTGGCGGCGGGCGGCTGAGGGTGGCCGCCGGGGGCGCCCCGCGCGTGAGCACCCGCCCCGGTCACCGGGAGAGGAGCCCTTCAGTGCTGCGCGAGGAACCCCGCCACCCGCCGCGCGAACCACTCCGGGTCGTCAAGCCAGGGGAAATGGCCGCCGCCGGGCTGCACTTGGCACACGCCGTGCGGGAAGAGCGCGGCCAGCTCCGCGGCGCGCGCCGGGCTCGGCCCGCCGTCGTAGGCCCCCGCGAGGACGAGCACCGGCGCGGCGACCGCAGCGAGGGCGGCGCGGGTCGCGGGCGGGTCGAAGGACGCCTCGCCGTAGTACGCCTCGGACGCCGCAAGGTTCTTCTGCTCCGTGCTCCGCGCCCGGTGCTCCTGGGCCGCCGTGTCCCAGCGCCCGTAGGTGAGCGATGCGATGGCCTCCCAGCCCGCGGAGGGCGCGCGGCCCTGGGCGATCTCGCGCAGCGCGGTCTCGGCCGCCGGGTACCAGGGCTCGTCCTTGCGCAGCGCGGCCGCCTCACGGCGGTCCTCGTCGGTGAATGTGCCGCCGACGGCCAGCGTGGCCGGGGTGACGAGGACGAGGGTGCGGATCCTCTTGGGGTGGCGGGCCGCGTACAGCGTGGCGAGGTCGCCGCCCGCGGAGTGGCCGAGCACGTCGACCTGGTCGAGGCCCAGGTGCTCGCGCAGCGCCTCGACGTCGTCGGTCTGCCGGTCGCAGCGGTACGTCGAGACGTCGTCCGGGATCGCGGAGTCGCCGGTGCCGCGCAGGTCGAGCAGGATCAGGCGACGGTGCGCCGTGAGACCGCCGAGGTCCCCGAGGTAGACGGAGGCCCGCATGGGGCCGCCGGGCAGGCAGAGCAGCGGCTCCCCCTCCCCCTTCTCGTGGTAGGCCAACTGGGTCCCGTCGTACGCGCTGAATACCGGCATGCCGATGATCATCACACCCCCGGACCCCCGGGGCAAAGCCCCGGCACCCGGCCCACCTGCACGAAGCGGTCGTGCGCGATCCCTTGACGCCCACCGCCCGGCCTGGATTACTGACCTCACGGAAGATCGTCGACCGAATGATCGGTCGCCCGTTCGGGACGGGGGAACCCCTTATGGCGCGTATGCCGCTGGAGCTGGACGCGGCGGAACGGCTCGGCCCCGAGGAGCTTCGGGCGCTGCAGCTCGAACGCCTCCAGGACACCTTGCTGCACGCGTACGAGAACGTCCCGTTCTACCGCGCGGCGTTCGACAAGGCGGGGCTGCGCCCCGACGACTGCCGGTCGCTCGCCGATCTGGCGCTGTTCCCCTTCACCACCAAGGACGACCTGCGCGCCAACTACCCGTTCGGGATGTTCGCGGTGGAGCAGTCCGAGGTGCGCAGGCTGCACGCGTCCAGCGGCACGACCGGCCTGCCCACGGTCGTCGGGTACACCGAGCGCGACCTGTCCATGTGGGCCGACGTGGTGGCGCGCTCCATCCGGGCCGCGGGCGGCAGGCCGGGGAACATGATCCATGTGGCGTACGGGTACGGCCTGTTCACCGGGGGGCTCGGCGCGCACTACGGCGCGGAGCGGCTGGGCTGCACGGTGGTCCCCGCGTCCGGCGGGATGACCGCCCGCCAGGTGCGGCTGATCCAGGACTTCCGCCCCGAGATCATCATGGTGACCCCCTCGTACATGCTGACGCTCCTGGAGGAGTTCGAGCGGCAGGGCGTCGATCCGCGGACGACGTCACTGCGGGTCGGGATCTTCGGGGCGGAGCCGTGGACGGAGGAGATGCGGCGCGAGATCGAGGAGCGGTTCGCGATCGACGCGGTCGACATCTACGGGCTCTCGGAGGTGATCGGGCCGGGCGTCGCGCAGGAGTGCGTGGAGACCAAGGACGGGCTGCACATCTGGGAGGACCACTTCTACCCCGAGGTCGTCGACCCGCTCACGGGCGAGGTCCTGCCGGACGGGGAGCGCGGCGAGCTGGTGTTCACCTCGCTCACCAAGGAGGCGATGCCCGTGATCCGCTACCGCACCCGGGACCTCACGCGGCTGCTTCCCGGCACCGCGCGGGTCTTCCGGCGGATGGAGAAGGTGACGGGCCGCAGCGACGACATGGTGATCCTGCGCGGTGTGAACCTCTTCCCCACGCAGATCGAGGAGATCGTGCTGCGCACGGCGGGCGTCGCCCCGCACTTCCAGCTGCGCCTGACCCGCGAGGGGCGCATGGACGCTTTGACGGTACGGGCCGAGGCGCGCGCGGACACGACGCCGCAGCGGCGCGAGGCGGCGGCCCGTGAGATCGCGGCGGCGGTCAAGGACGGCATCGGCGTCTCGGTCGGCGTCGACATCGTGGACCCGGAGACGCTGGAACGCTCGGTCGGCAAGTTCAAGCGGATCGTGGACCTGCGGGAGCGGCCGTGAGCCGCCCCCCCCTCGCCGTGTCACGGCCCGGTCGGCGCCCAGGGCGTGACCAGGGGGCCTCAGGACGCGCCGAAGCGGTCCCGCAGCTCTCGTTTGAGGATCTTCCCGCTGGCGTTGCGCGGCAGTTCGTCCACAAAGAGGATCCGTTTGGGCGCCTTGAAGGAGGAGAGCCGCGTGCGGGCGTGGGCGATGAGGGCGGCCTCCGTCAGCTCCTCGTCCCTGCGTACGACGACGGCGGTGACCGCCTCGATCCAGCGCTCGTGCGGCACCCCGATCACGGCCGCCTCCGCGACGCCCGCGTGCTCGTACAGCGCGTCCTCGACCTGCCGCGAGGCGACGAGCACTCCCCCGGAGTTGATGACGTCCTTGACGCGGTCCACCACGGTGAAGCAGCCGTCCGCGTCCCGTACCGCGAGGTCGCCCGAGTGGAACCAGCCGTCGCGGAACGCTTCCGCGGTCTCCTGCGGCTTGTCCCAGTAGCCGTCGCACAACTGCGGTGAGCGGTAGACGACTTCGCCGCGCGTGCCGTCCGGCACCTCGCGGCCGTGCTCGTCGACGACGCGGGCCTCCACGAACAGGACGGGCCGGCCGCAGGAGTCCATGCGGCCCTCGTGCTCGTCCGGGCCGAGGACGGTGGCGAGCGGCCCGATCTCGCTCTGCCCGAAGCAGTTGTAGAAGCCGAGCCCGGGCAGCCGGGCCCGCAACCGTTCCAGGACGGGCACCGGCATGATCGACGCCCCGTAGTAGGCCTTGCGCAGCGCGCCGAGGTCGCGGGTGGCGAAGTCGGGGTGGCCGGCGAGGGCGATCCAGACGGTCGGCGGCGCGAACAGGCTGTCGGCGCGCCCCGCCTCGACCAGGTCGAAGATCCGCTCGGCGTCGGGTGCGTCGAGGACGGTGTTCTCGGCGCCGACCGCGAGGTAGGGCATGAGGAAGACGTGCATCTGCGCCGAGTGGTAGAGCGGCAGCGAGTGGACGGGCCGGTCGTCGCCCGTCAGGTCGAGGGCGACGATCGCGCTCACGTACTCGTGGACGAGGGCGCGGTGCGACATCATGGCGCCCTTCGGCCTCGCGGTCGTGCCCGAGGTGTAGAGCAGTTGCGCCAAGTCGTCGCCGCCGGGCCCCGGCCCCTCGTACGCGGGTGCGGTGGCGAGCCGCGCGAGCAGGGAGCCGTCCGCGTCCCGCAGGGGCAGGGCCGGCACACCGGCGGGCAGGCGCCCCGCGAGGTCCGGATCGGTGAGGACGAGGGAGCTGCCGGACTGGCGGACGATGTACGCGAGGTCGTCGCCGGTCAGGTTCTGGTTGACCGGCACATGGACCAGGCCCGCCCGCGCGCAGGCGAGGAAGCCGATCAGATAGGCGTCGGAGTTGTGGGCGTAGGCGGCGACCCGCTCGCCGGGGGCGAGCCCGTGGTCGCGCAGCACCCGGGCCGCGCGCGAGACGGCGTCGTCGAGCCGCTCGTAGGTCCAGGACCGCTCGCCGTAGCGCAGCGCCGTGCGCCGTGGCGTGCGGCGCGCGCTGCGGCGCAGGACCGCGTCGACCGTGCTGTCGCGTACACCCGTCATGGCGTGATCCTCGGGGGCCGCGGCGGTCCGGTCAAGGCATGACACAGATGACATACCGCTTGGTACGCTCAACAGCACCTACCGTCCACACTGTTGGGAGGCACCCTTGCCTACCCGGACGAGACGCCTGGCCGCCGCCGGAGTCGCCCTGCTGACCGCCGTGGTCCTGCTGCCGGCCGGCGCGTCGGCCGCACCGCGGGACGCCCGTCCCGCGGACGTCGGCCTGCACGCCACCATCCGCTACACGCAGTACGGCATTCCGCACATCGTCGCCAAGGACTACGCGGACCTCGGCTTCGGCACCGGCTGGGCGCAGGCCGCCGACCAGGTGTGCACGCTCGCCGACGGCTACGTGACCGTGCGCGGCGAGCGCTCGCGCCACTTCGGGGCCGAGGCCGCGCCCGGCGGGGCCCTCTCGTCGGCGTCCACGAACCTCGCCAGCGACCTGTACTTCCGTGGCGTGCGCGGGGCGGGGACCGTGGAGAAACTCCTGGCGCAGCCCGCCCCCCGGGGTCCGAGCCGCCGGGTGAAGGAGCTCATGCGGGGCTTCGCGGCGGGCTACAACGCCTGGCTGAAGCAGCACCGCGTCACCGACCCGGCCTGCGCGAAGGCCGACTGGGTCCGTCCGATCACCCCCCTCGACGTGGCCCGGCAGGGTTACGCCGTGCAGGTGCTCGGCGGACAGGGGCACGGCGTCGACGGCATCACGGCCGCCCGCCCGCCGGGCACCCGGAGCGCGGAGCGGGCGGCCGATCCGCGCCGCTCGGCGAAGGCGGCCCGGGAGCTGTTCGCCGCGCAGGACGCCGACATGGGCTCGAACGCCGTCGCGTTCAGCGGCCAGGTCACCGCGAGCGGCAAGGGACTGCTGCTCGGCAACCCGCACTACCCCTGGCACGGCGGGCGCCGCTTCTGGCAGTCGCAGCAGACCATCCCGGGCGAACTGAACGTCTCCGGGGCCTCGTTGGTCGGCACCGGCGTGGTCAACATCGGCTTCAACGGCGACGTGGCGTGGAGCCACACCGTGGCGACCGGGGTCACCCTGAACCTGCACCAGCTCACGCTGGACGCCGCCGACCCGACCACCTATGTGATCGACGGCGCACCGCACAAGATGATCAAGCGCACCGTGACGGTGCCCGTCAAGGACGGCGCCCCGGTCACCCGCACGCAGTGGTGGACCCGCTACGGTCCCGTCCTCACCGACCTCGGCCCGCAGCTTCCCCTGCCCTGGTCCTCGACCACGGCGTACGCGCTCAACGACCCCAACGCCGTGAACCTGCGCGGCAGCGACACCGACCTCGGCTTCGGCAGGGCCCGTTCCACCGCGGGCATCCTGCGGGCGTTGCGCGACACGCAGGGGCTGCCCTGGGTGAACACCGTCGCGGCGGACCGGCGCGGCCACTCGCTGCTCACCCAGTCACAGGTGCTGCCCCGCATCACCGACGACCTGGTGCGGCGGTGCGGCACGCCCCTGGGCAAGGTCACCTACCCGGCGTCGGGCGTGGCCGTGCTCGACGGCTCGCGCGGCTCGTGCGCGCTCGGCTCCGACAAGGACGCCCTGCAGCCCGGCATCTTCGGTCCCTCCCGGATGCCGACGCTCAAGAACGCCCCTTACGCGGAGAACTCCAACGACAGCGCCTGGCTGACCAACGCCGACCGCCCGATCACCGGCTACGAACGGGTCTTCGGCACGATCGGCACCCAGCGCTCGCTGCGTACGCGCGGGGCCATCGAGGATGTCGCCGCGATGGCGGAGAAGGGCGGTCTCACGGTCGCCGACCTGCAACGCCGGCAGTTCGCGAACCGTGTGCCCGCGGCGGACCTCGCGGCCGACGACACCGCGCGGGCCTGTGCGGCGCTGCCCGGGGGCACCGCGACCGGCAGCGACGGCAGGGCCGTCGACGTGCGCCAGGCGTGCCGGGTCCTGGCACGCTGGGACCGCACGATGGACACCGGGAGCCGGGGCGCGCTGCTCTTCGACCGCTTCTGGCGCAAGCTGACCGCGCCCGCGGGGTCGCAGAAGCGGATGTGGAAGGTGCCGTTCTCGGCGGCCGACCCCGTGCGCACCCCGAACACCCTCGACACCTCCGCGCCCGGCTTCCCGACGGCGCTGGCGGACGCGGTGAGCGAGCTGAAGGCGGCCGGGATCGCCCTCGACGCCCCGCTGGGCGCGCACCAATACGTCGTACGCCAGGGGCGGCGCGTCCCGGTCCACGGCGGCACGGAGTCCCTCGGCGTCTGGAACAAGATCGAGCCGGTGTGGGACCCGAAGGCCGGCTACACCGAGGTGGCGCACGGGTCGAGCCACATCCAGGCGGTCGGCTGGGACGACGGCCGCTGCCCACGGGCCCGGACGCTGCTGACGTACTCCCAGTCCGTCGACCCCGACTCGCCGCACCACAGCGATCAGACGCGGCTGTACGCGAAGGAGCGCTGGGTGACGGCCCGCTTCTGCGAGAAGGACATTCTCGGCGATCCGGCGCTGAAGGTGGTGCGGGTGCGCGAGCGCCGCTGAGCGCACGGGCCGGGTCGCCGCCGGGTGGCCCGGCCCCGCCCACGCTCACATCGGGCGTTCGCGGCCTTCCCAGTACGGTTCCCGCAGGCGCCGCTTGTACAGCTTGCCGTTCGGGTCGCGGGGCATCGTCGCCACGAAGTCGACGCTCTTGGGACGCTTGTAGCCGGCGAGGCGGCGCGCGCAGTGGGCGAGGATCTCGGCGGCGAGGGCGTCGTCGGCGGCCCGGCCCTCGGCGACCTCCACGACGGCCTTGACCTCCTCGCCCCACCCGTCGTGCGGGATGCCGAAGGCGGCGGCGTCGGCGACCGCGGGGTGGGCGAGCAGCGCCGACTCGATCTCGGCGGGGTAGATGTTGACCCCGCCCGAGATGATCATGTCGATCTTGCGGTCGCGCAGGAACAGATAGCCGTCCTCGTCCAGGAGGCCGAGGTCGCCGACGGTGAAGAAGTCACCGATGCGGTTCTTCCGCGTCTTCGACTCGTCCTTGTGGTACGCGAATCCGCCGGTGGACATCTTCATGTAGACGGTGCCCGGCTCGCCGGGCGCCAGCCGGTTGCCCTCGTCGTCGAAAATCGCCAACTCGCTGATGGGCCAGGCCTTTCCGACCGTGCCCGGCTTCTTGAGCCAGTCCTGGGCGGTGGCGAAGGCCCCGCCGCCCTCGCTGGCCGCGTAGTACTCCTCGACGCACTCGCCCCACCACGCGATCATCGCGCGTTTCACGTGCTCGGGGCAGGGAGCGGCGCCGTGGATGGCGTGCCGCATGGAGGACACGTCATAGGCGGCCCTCGTGGCGTCGGGCAGCGCGAGCAGGCGGTGGAACTGGGTCGGCACCATGTGCGTGTGGGTGCACCGGTGCGCGTCGATGAGGCGCAGCATCTCCTCGGGCGTCCACTTGTCCATGACGACCAGGGGGTGGCCGATGTGCAGGGCGGCGCCGGCGAACTGGAGCACGGCGGTGTGGTAGAGCGGGGAGCAGACCAGGTGGACGTTGCCGTCGAAGGGCCTGATCCCGAAGATGCCGAGGAACCCGCCGAGGTAGGACTCCTCGGGGAGCTTGCCGGACAGCGGGCGGCGGATGCCGCGTGGGCGGCCGGTGGTGCCCGAGGTGTAGTTCATGACCCAGCCCAGGGTGCGGCCCTCCGGCGCCGACTCCGGTCGCCCGTCCAGGAGTTGGCGGTAGGGCAGGAAGCCGGGCACGTCACCGACGGCGTAGCGGTGGGTGGCCGGGAGCGCCGCCTCGTCGGCCGCCGCCGTGGCCGCGTCCGCGTACCTCTCGTGCGCGATCAGCACCTTGGCGCCCGAGTCGGCGACGATCCAGGCGATCTCGGGGCCGACCAGGTGATGGTTGACGGGGACGAGGTAGAAGCCGGCCTGCGCGGCGGCGAGGTAGGCGGTGAGGAACTCGACGCCGTTGGGCAGGACGACGGCGAACGCGTCGCCGCGTTCCAGTCCGGCCGCCCGCAACCCGTGCACCAGCTGGTTCGCGACGCCGTGCAGGCGGCCCGCCGTCCACCGCTCGCCGTCGGGTGCGATGAGCACGGTGCGGCCGGGGTCGGCCGTCGCCTGCGCCCAGAAGCCGTTGGGGGGTGTGCTCTGGGGCGTGCTCCCGGCGGCGCTCACGACTGGCCTCCCCTTCCGGCGATGCGGTTGATCCGGTCGACGGCCTTCTCGAAGCCGCGGGTGAGGTCGTCGAAGACGGCTTGCACGCTGCGTTCGCTGTTCATGCGGCCGACGATCTGCCCGACCGGCGTGCCGAGCAGCTCCCCCACCTCGTACTTCTGGATGCGGGAGACGGCCTCGGCGACGAGGAGCCCCTGGAGCGGCATGGGCAGCGGGCCGGGGCCCCGCGGGTCCTCCCAGGCGTCGGTCCACCGGGTGCGCAGCTGGCGGGCGGGCTTGCCGGTCAGGGCCCGGGAGCGGACCGTGTCACCGGAGCCGGCCGCCAGCAGCTTGCGGGTCAGGGCGGGCGAGTGCAGGTCGGCCTCGGTGGTGGTGAGCCACAGGGAGCCGAGCCACACGCCCTGCGCGCCGAGCGCGAGCGCGGCGGCGATCTGCTCGCCACCGCCGATGCCCCCGGCGGCCAGCACGGGCAGCGGCGCGACCGCCTCGACGACCTCGGGGGTGAGGACCATGGAGGCGATCTCGCCGGTGTGGCCGCCCGCCTCGTACCCCTGGGCGACGACGACGTCGATGCCGGCCTCGGCGTGCTTGCGGGCGTGCCGGGCGCTGCCGGCGAGGGCCGCGACGAGGATGTCGTGGGCGTGGGCGCGCGCGATCACGTCGGCCGGGGGTGAGCCGAGGGCGTTGGCGAGCAGGGCGATCGGGTAGTCGAAGGCGACGTCGAGCTGGTCGCGGGCGACCTGCTCCATCCAGCCGGTGATGCGCCAGCCGGACGCCTCGCCCTCGGCCAGCTCGGGGACGCCGTGCTCGGCGAGGGTGTCCGCGACGAACTGCCGGTGGCCCTCGGGGATCATCGCCTCGACGTCGGCCTCCGTGACTCCTTCGACCTTCTTGGCGGGCATGACGACGTCGAGCCCGTACGGCAGGCCGTCGACGTGCTCCTGGATCCAGTCGAGGTCCCTGGCCAGTTCGTCGGGCGCCGTGTAGCGGACCGCGCCGAGCACCCCGAGCCCGCCCGCCCTGCTGATGGCGGCGGCCACCGCGGGAAAGGGCGTGAAGCCGAAGATGGCGTGCTCGACTCCCAGTTTCCTGCTCAACTCCGTCTGCATGGGCGCAGGATGCCGCAGCGGCCCGGACGACGGAAGGCCTTTTCTGATGCTGCGTCAGTTCAGGGGCGGACCTCGGAGCCGTCGGCCGTCCGGCTCGGGACCACGGGGTGCGCCACCGGGTCACGCTCCCAGGGCGGCCATCGCGGCGTTGTGCCCGGGGATGCCGCTGACTCCCCCGCCGCGCACGGCGCCCGCCCCGCACAGCAGGACGTTCGCGTGCCGGGTCTCCACGCCCCAGCGCCCGCCGGCCTCCTCCGCGTAGGGGAAGGCGAGATCGCGGTGGAAGATGTGGCCGCCGGGCAGGCGCAGGTCGCGCTCCAGGTCGAGCGGGGTCTTCGCCTCGACGCAGGGGCGGCCTTCGGCGTCCGCCGCGAGGCAGTCGGCGATCGGCTCGGCGAGATACGTGTCGAGTCGGGCGAGCGTGGACTTCAGGAGCTCGGCGCGGACCGCGTCGTTGTCCCGGGCGAAGAGCCGGGCGGGCGTGTGCAGCCCGAAGAGGGTGAGGGTC
Organism: Streptomyces sp. NPDC005898; assembly: GCF_040629635.1. Lineage (NCBI taxonomy): Bacteria > Bacillati > Actinomycetota > Actinomycetes > Kitasatosporales > Streptomycetaceae > Streptomyces > Streptomyces sp. NPDC005898. The sequence goes on from NZ_JBEXWC010000016.1 coordinate 60,386, forward strand.
TGGTGGCCGCGCTCGCTCAGTTCGGGGGCGAGGATCGTCGGGTCGGTCAGCGAGTGGCAGTAGATCTCCGAGGGCGGCGCGGCGGGCGGGGCCCCGGCGGCGGCCTCGGCGTACGCCGTCGCCAACTCCTCGTACCCCTCGGCGATGTGGAACGTACCGGCGAAGGCGTCGTGGGGGTCGACGGAGGTGTCGCGCAGTCTCGGCAGCCGCTTGAGCAGCATGTTGACCTTGAATTGGGCGCCTTCGGCGGGCGCGGGCGGCTCGTCGCCGAGAAGCTCGGCGAGGGCCTGCGGGGAGGCGTTGACGAGCACGTGCCGGGCGGCGACGGTCCGCTCGTCGCCCTCGCCCTCGCGGTAGGTGACCTCGCCTCGCTGTCCGTCGGTGACGATCCGCGTCACCTCGCACCCCGTGCGCAGCCGCGCGCCCGCGACGCGCGCGGAGTCGGCGAGGGCCGCGGTGAGGGCGCCCATGCCGCCGACGGGCACGTTCCAGTCGCCGGTGCCGCCGCCGATGACGTGGTAGAGGAAGCAGCGGTTCTGCCGCAGGGAGGGGTCGTGGGCGTCGGCGAAGGTGCCGATGAGGGCGTCGGTGAGGACGACCCCGCGCACCAGGTCGTCGGTGAAGCGCTCCTCGATCGCCACACCGATCGGCTCGTCGAACAGGGTGCGCCAGGCGGTGTCGTCGGCGACGCGGGCCCGCAGTTGTGCCCGGCTGGGCAGGGGTTCGGTGAGGGTGGGGAAGACGCGGCGGGCGACCTGCCCGGTCATGGCGTAGAAGCTCCGCCATGCCTCGTACTCGCCGGGGCCCCCGGTGAGCCGGGCGAAGGCCTGCCGGGTACGGGCCTCGCCGCCGCCGACGAGCAGACCGGTCGGGCGGCCCGCGCGCTCGGTCGGGGTGTAGGAGGAGATGGTGCGGGTGCGCACCCGGAAGTTCAGGTCGAGATCCCGGACGATCTTCTTGGGCAGGAGGCTGACGAGGTAGGAGTAGCGCGAGAGGCGCGCGTCGACCCCGGGGAAGGGCCGACTGGAGACGGCGGCTCCGCCGGTGCGGGTGAGCCGTTCCAGGAGCAGCACGGAGCGCCCGGCGCGGGCGAGGTAGGCGGCGGCGACCAGGCCGTTGTGACCACCGCCGACGATGACGGCGTCGTACGCATCGCGTTCGGTCATGACTCTTCCTAGCATGGGCGGGGGCCGTCTTCCGCTACCTGGTGGGCCGGGAACTGTGGTTCCGGGCGGCGTTTTGAGCGTGCCGTCCTTCGGGCGTCACCGCCGGAAATCTCCGGCTCTCCGCACGCGCGTCAACCTCCTTTTCCGGAAGGCCTTGTAGCGCATGTCCACGGATTCTATGCTGAGCCGGATGATGGTGCCGCCATGGGTTCATGGCGAGCGCGGCAGCAGGGTAGTGCATTCATATCCCACTCGAAAGGAATATTTCGTGCGCACAACCGCACTTGGTTTTCAGGGGCCGCCGGTCGGCCGAATAGGACTGGGTGCCATGGGGATGTCCTTTGCCTACGACCCTCGGCGCCGTGACGACGAGGCTTCCGTGATCGTCGTGCGCCGCGCGCTCGATCTGGGGGTGAATCTGATCGACACGGCGGATGTGTACGGCCCCTTCACCAATGAGGAACTGGTCGGGCGTGCCCTGCGCGGCCGGCGCCACGAGGCGGTGCTGTCGAGCAAGGGCGGCGTCCGGTTCGACGGGGAGGACTTCACCCTCGACGGGCGCCCGGAGTACCTCAGGTCCGCCTTGGAGGGCAGTCTGCGCCGCCTGGGCACCGACCACCTGGACATCTACTTCCTGCACCGTGTGGACCCCCGGGTGCCGGTGGAGGAGAGCTGGGGCGCGCTCGCGGACCTGGCGGCCGAGGGCAAAGTACGCGCCCTCGGCATCTCCGAGGCGTCCGCCGACGAGGTGGAGCGGGCCCGGGGCATCCACCCGGTCGCCGCAGTGCAGTCGGAATTCTCCCTGTTCACACGCGACTTCCAGGGCGACGTCGTGCCGTACTGCCGTGCGCACGGCATCGCGTTCCTGTGCCATTCACCGCTCGGCAGCGGGCTGCTCGGCGGGCGCTACACCGCGCCCACGGATCTGGACGCCGACGACTTCCGTGCCGACATGCCCCGGTTCACCGCTGAGTCGATGGCCGCCAACGCGGAGCTGGTGGAGCGGGTGCGCGCGGTGGGTGAGCGCATCGGCGCCACCTCGGCCCAGGTCGCCCTGGCCTGGCTGCTCGCACAGGGCGAGCACGTCATCCCGATTCCCGGCACCAAGACCCTGCGCTACCTGGAACAGAACGCCGCGGCGGCCGACCTGGTCCTGTCGGCGGCCGACCTCGCCGAACTGGACGCCCTGCCGGCGCCGGTGGGCGCCCGCGAGTAGCGGACGCCGGTGCCGCGCCACCCCCGTACCACAGAGCGATTGACCACTTAGTGATTGGCTGTACGTGAATAAATTCGCCATATTCGATCTCGACGACACCCTGGTGGACAGCGCGGGCGCGGTGGACCGGTGGTTCATCGAATTGACCGAACAGCGAAATCTCGGGGCGGACGGATTGGATTTCCTCCGGGCGGAACAACAGCGTCCCGTCGCCCCGCAGGAAACTTTCCAGGCCATTATCGACCGTTTCGGGTTCACGGAGTCCCCAGATGAACTGCGGAGCATTTTCCTGGAACGGGTACCCCTCCTTTCCCGTACGTTCGACGGCGTGGCGCACAACCTCCAGGAGCTGCGTGCGCGCGGGTGGCGGACCGCGCTCCTGACCAACGGCACGGCGCTGGACCAGCAGCCGAAGATGCGGGACGGCATGGCGGACCTGTTCGACGTGGTGTGCTTCGCCGACGACGAGACGTCGCGCAAGCCGGACCCGGAGATCTTCCGGCTCGTCGCCGATCGCGCGGCCGGCCGGCTGGACGGGGCCTGGGTGATCGGCGACTCCCTGGAGCACGACATCGCGGGCGGGGCCGCTGTGGGCATGTCGACGATCTGGGTCTCGGGCGGGCGCGCGCTGCCCGACGGGGCGCCGACCCCCACCCGGGTCGTGGCCTCGGTCGGAGAGGCGTTCCCCCTGCTGCTGGCCATGGGGTGAGGGGCCCGTGCGGTGCGCGGCCCGGCCGCCCACCGCACGAGTCCGTCACGGCCCGGGCTGCCGGGCGCCCGGCCCTACTGGATGACCCGGTCGTCCGCCGAGAGCCGTCGGGCCCGTGAACGTCGCAGGTCGCGCGTGATGTTCATCCGCTTCAGCCAGCGGTCCGAACCGTCGAAGCGCGCCTTGAACGGCCGACGGCCGTGAATCGCCTTGGCGTTGTCGAGGAAGAGGATGTCGCCGGGCGCGAGGGCGACGTCCTGGATCTTGCGGTTGATCTCGGCGCACAACCGCTCCAGGGCCCCGGCCGCCTCCTCGGTCAGGGGGGTCATGCAGTCGGGGTCGACGCGCAGATAGGGGTCGGCGTCGTCACCGAACAGGACGCTCACGGCCACCGGGTTGCGGTGCAGCTCCTCGATCCGCTCGAAGCTCTCCCGCGCCCGGGCGTGCCTGCTCTGCGGCAGGTGGGTGGTGTAGGCGTTGCGCTCCGCCGAGTGCGAGCCGCTCGGCCTGGTGGCGAAGAGGGGGCGGCGCAGGACAGCGCGGTCCTCGTCCGTGACGTCGAGGTCGGAGATCTCGGCGTACGTGGTCGGCGCGCTGTAAGGATTGCGCAGGCACATCAGCGCGGTGTAGTCCGACCGGTAGGGGTGGAACGCCTCCTCGGTGTGCCACTCCAGCAGTTCCTCCGAACCGGAGGATATCTGCTCCTTCTCGTGGCCCTGGATGGGCACGATGTTGTGCATCAGCAGCCCGTTCTGCAGGGTCGCGTAACCGAACGGGTCTCCGAGGAGCTGGGCGCACAGGGCGAAGAACCCCTCCTCCCTGAGCGCCGGCGAGCGCTCCCCCTCAGGCTGGTGCCAGTGGCCGGGGGTGGGCCCTATCGCCTCGCTGATCTGGATGCCGGACAGCAGGAAGCCGCCGGACGGCTCGGTGAGCCGGAACCCGACGAGCGCTTCCCGCAGATCCCGCGGCAGCTCGTGCGCGAGCACCGCGGCCTTCGCGTGGAACGCCGCTTCGTGCACGCTCGACAGGTCACGGGTCAACTCCCCCACCAGCTCGTCGAGAACGGTGTTGGCCCGGGCGTCCAGGTGGTACTTCTCCATGTCCACGACCTTCGTAGAAGTAGTGCTGTCTCCTGCTCCGGCGGCGCCGGTCACCCTTCCGTGCCGACGAGGGCGTAGGCCCGCACCGGGAAGGTGCCCATTCCGGCGACGGGGATCGGCGCGGCGTGGAAGCGGAACTCCCGGCCCACCACTTGCTCGAGACCCGTCATGTGCTCGACCACCGGGATGCCGGCGGCCAGCAGCCCGGTGTGGGCCGGCCGGGCGAGGTCGGCCATGTCGTCGATGTTGACCGAGTCGATGCCCACCAGTGCCGGGCGCCGGGCCACCAGCCACTCGACGGCCGCTTCGGTGAGGAAGGGGTGCGCCGGATCCCCGTACGCCGGGGTGGCCCAGTGCCGGTCCCAACCGGTGTGGACGAGCACGGCCCGGTCGGTCACCTCCAGCCCCTCGAAGACCTCCGGCCCGATACCGCTCGGCGCGCCGTGGGGCACCGTGACGGCGACGCCCTCCAGGTCGGCGAACCGGGACAGCGGTACCTGCGAGAGGTCGGCGCCGCCGTCGAAGCGGTGGAAGGGGACGTCGGCGTACGTCCCGGTGTTCGCCACGAGGGTGATGCGCCCGATCTGGAACTCGGTCCCCGGGGAATACCGCCCACGCGAGTCCACACGCGACATGTGGTCCTCGATCACCGGTCCGGGCAACCCGGGGTAGGTGGTCATGCCCTCGCGTACCACGTGCGAAAGGTCGACGAGGTCCCTCTTGTTGCCGGTCATCGCGGGTCTCCGAATCGTCGCAGTCGGCTGGGCAACGTGGCCAGCGACAGCCAGGGTGTGTAGGAGTAGTCGGACATCGACGCGTGGAACGTCTCGCCGAAGCGGGTGTAGTAGAGGCCGTTCGCCGAGTTCACGCTGAGCACCGTGATCGAACCCCGGTGCAGGCGCAGCCGCACGGAACCCTCCAGCGGGCGGTCAAGATCCGCCAGGCACCTGGCGAGACTCTCACCGAGGTGGCTGAACCAGCCGCCCTGGACCACGGTGGTGGTCCACTCGCGGGCGATTCCTCCGCGCACCGCGTGCTCCTGGGCGGTGAAGACCGCGTTGGACAGGACCTGGTGCGCCTTGATGATCACGGTCGCGGCGGGCGCCTCGCGGATCTCGTGGTTCTTCACTCCGAACGGGGTGTCCTCCAGACCGGAGGAGCGGCCCACGCCATGCTCGCCCGCCAGCCCGTTGAGATGCTCCACGAGGTCACCGAAGGCGATCGGCCGCTCGTCGAGGGCGACGGGCAGGCCGTGTTCGAAGGTGAGGAGCACCTCGGCGGGGTCGGCGGGGGTGTCGGCGACGTCCCGGGTCCACCGGAACACGCTCTCGTCCAGGCGGTTCTCCGGGCTCTCCAGGGAACCGCACTCGATGACCCGCGCCCAGGGGTTGGCGTCGACGCTGTGGATCCCCTCGGGGAACGAGACGCCGACGTCCCGCAGCGCGGCCAGCTTGCTCTCACGGGGCAGGTCCGAACCGAGGAAGGGCGCCGCCACACCGATCTCGGGGGCGAGGGCGGCGATCGACCCACTGATCCTGATCGAGCTGTTCTGCATGTAGGTGGCCGTGTGGCCGATCACGTCGCAGCCGCGTTCCCGCGCCACCTGGACGGCGGTCTGCGCCATGAGGGGCCGGGTGAGCGTCGAGCCGACCGGGAACTGTTCCTGGTACAGGGCGTCCGCGTGGACGGCCGCGGGAGCGAACCCGTCGAAGAACCGGTCCGTCACGTCGACGTCGACGAAGTCCGCCCCGAACCTCTCGGCCTGCTCGGCCGCGGCGTCGAACGGCTCCCGATCACCGATGCGTAGGTGCAGCGCCGTCACGGTGGTGCCGAGGGCTTGGAGCCGCTGGAGCAGGTAGGTCCCGTCGACCCCACCGGAGTACAGCAGCAGCATGTGCCGCGGGGGCTGCTCGGCGAGTTCGCCCAGGCTGGTCATGAACCGGTGCACACCGGGTCCTCGATTCGTGGGGTGGGAAGAAGTGCTTCGGGGGAGAAGAGGCCGATGTCCCTGAGCGGGCGGCACACGCGCGAGCCGGCGGGGCGGGCCTCGCGCGAGGAGCGCAGGTCCGTGACGGCGAAGCAGCGCCTGAGCCAGCGGTCCGTCCCGTCATGGCGCGCGGCGAACTCCGAACGCCCGTGCAGGGCGGTGCGGTTGTCCACGACGAGGAGATCGCCGGTTTCGAGGACGCCGCCCCGCAGGGTCGCGAGGAACGCGGCCTTGATGTCTTCCAGGGCGGTCCGTGCCTCGTCGTCGATGCCCTCCATGGCGTGGAAGTCGGCGAGGAGGTCCGGAGCGGTGGCGGATCCGGAGAGGACGGGAAGCGGGCCGGTGAGCAGGTCGGTGGAGCCGTTCCCGAACGAGCTGCTCACCCGCAGACGGAAGCGCGACTCCCGCAGGACCGCCGCGGTCCGCGCGGAGAGCAGCGGCAGGGCCCGGGCCGCCGCACCGACGACGGTGCGCGCCGTGCGCCCGTGATCGGGGCGTATGCACATCAGCGTGATGAAGTCCGGCTTGTACGGGTGGAACCCGTCCTCGGTGTGGAGTTCGAGGTAGACCGTTCCGGAGTTCTCCTGACGCTTCTCGGCGCCCTCGACGGGGGCGACGTCCTGGACGATCGCGCCGTGCTTCTCGTCCGCGTAGGCGATGACCGCGCCGACGGTGGACGCCACGGCCAGTTGCGCGAACGTGGCCACCGGCAGCTCGTGCCAGTGCGGCAGGAAGCCGTCGGTCGGCGTCGCGGGGGGCGTGAGATCGACGGGCATGTTGCGCAGGAGAAGGACACCGGCGTCGTTCCCGTGCCGACGGAACCCGCCGAGCGCCTCCAGCACCCGTCTGGGCAGCCGGAGTCCGGCGAGCTCGGCCTCCGTCAGCAGTTCCTCGTCGTCCAGCGACCGGTCCTTCAGGGCACGGGCCGACGAGGCGAACTCGTCGGCGGCCGCCTCGCGTTCGGCGTCGGTCAGCGTGATCGTCACGTCACCGAGTGGCGCGATCGCTTCGTCGGCGGGATCACCGCCGGCGGTGTTCGGCGGTTGTGTTGGTTCACGTACCTGAATCACCAGGCCCCTCCCTTGATGTCAAGACTGATGCGAGCCGAGGCCCGGCCGTTCCGACCGGGCTCGCCGACCGCCCCGCGTGCGCAGGGTGGACGGCTATTTCCAGCCGTGCCGGATTCAGCCATTCCGATTGCGGAGAACAGTGGAAATACGCATGAGGGCAGCACGGAAAAGTCCGGTTCCGGTGGCTGGTGCGGCGATTGCACCAAAGGGTCCGTCAGGCTTCCCCGACGCCTGCGGCCCGAACCCGACTTACTCCCTAATGTTCTCGGCCATGGCCCTATCAGCGGGCGGCCGGGGCACCGACAACCCGTGGGCGCGCGGCGCCTTGGTCATGAATGGCGTGCCCGAGCACGGCCTTGTCCTGTCACTCATCGAAGACGCCCCCGTGTCAAGGCCTTTGCCTCATGCGTTCGCCATCGAAACAGAAAGGACCGGAGGGCGCAAGCACCTTCCTCCGGCTTCGGATCAGCCACGAGATTGCCGCTTGCCACCCCTTCAACCCCAAACTACAGTGCGTCTCGCAGCACACACAGCGAGCCAACATTGGCGCGAACGGGGGTGTAGACGGGGTGTACATGAGGGCCGAGAGCAGATATGGGCGGCCGCCTCTCGGACGCCGCACGGGGATGCCCGGATTCGCCTGATGTAATCGCCGGGGACGTTCTCGACCATTTTCCACGTCCGCTTACGGCATCGCACGTCTTTACGGCTGCTGGTACAGCCTTTCCAGATGAGTGGTGCGCGGTCCGCACCCTCGGGGCCGATGGCCGACCAAGGGGTGAATGCCCCTTTCATTGCACCGGGTGTACACAGCACCCTCTTGCAGTCTTCAACCTGACTTCCGCCGGGCCAACCGCATGTCCGAATCCGGCGGGTTCCATGGGAATGGTGTGCTCAATGCCTGCGCGCCGTTTCTTCCGTTGCGCCCGAAGTCACACGCTTCGTGGCGGACCCATGCACTTGGCAAGGGAAAACTCACCGGGATTTCCGCACATGAGTCACTCCACCATTCATGGCCTCATAGCCGCACGTGCCGCGTCGCAACCCGACCTGCCGGCCGTCGAGTACGGCACCGAGCGCCTCGACTTCCGTGAGCTGGAGCGCCGCTCCGACGCCGTCGCCCGACGGTTGCGGGCACGCGGTGTCGGGCCCGGCGTCTTCGTCGCCGTGGCCCTGGAGCGCTCCGCCGTCATGGTGGTGACGCTGCTGGGCATCCTGAAGGCCGGCGGCAGTTACGTCGCCCTGGACCCGGCCCACCCCGAGGCCCGGCTGCGCTGGATCCTCAAGGACGTCGCCCCACGGCTGGCGGTGGCGAGCCGGGCCCTCCAGGACGCGGTCCCCGTGACCGAAAACCCTCTCCTCGTCGCCGAGGAACTGGCCGGACCGACGGGCCCCGACGAGCCGGTCCGTGACACGGCGGGAGCGCCCCCTGCGGCGGCCCCGGCCGACGCGGCGTTGCCGGAAGGCGACCCCGACCGGCTCGCCTTCATCACCTACACCTCGGGCACCACCGGCCGCCCCAAAGGGGTCATGGCCGTGCACGACTCCATCGCCTACTTCATGGGCATGATCACGCCGTACCTGGCCCTGGGGCCGGGCACCCGGTTCCTCCAGTTCTACCCGCTGACGTGGGAGACCCAGGCGCTCGACATCTACGCGGTGCTGGCCGCCGGCGGGACGGTGATCATCCCGCCCGCCGGGACCGAGACCGCCGGGCCTGGCCTCGTGGAATTCCTCCGGGACTCCCGCGTCACCGGCGCGATGCTGCCCCCGGCGCTGCTCGCCGAGCTGACCGAGGAACCGCCCCTGCCCGACCTGCACACGCTCGCCTACATCGGTGAGCGGTGTCAGCCGCAGGCCGCCGAGCGCTGGGGAAGCGGCCGCCGCCTGGTCAACCTCTACGGCCCCACCGAGGTGACGGTCGCGGCCAGTGCCTCGGACGAGCGTCCGCCCGGTGACGCGCCGCCGATCGGCAAGGCCCTGCCCGGCCGTGAACTGCACGTCCTCGACGCCCGCATGAGGCCGGTCGCCGACGGGCAGCCGGGCGAGCTCTACGTCGGTGGGCGGGGCCTGGCACGCGGCTACTGGGGCCTTCCCGAACTCACGGAACGGCAGTTCCCGCCGGACCCGTTCAGCGACCGGCCGGGCGCCCGTCTCTACCGCACCGGTGACCGGGTGCGGTACCTGCCCGACGGCAACCTGGACTTCCTCGGCCGCGTGGACGACCAGCTCAACGTCCGCGGCCAGCGAGTGGAACGCGGCGAGATCGAGGCGGTGATGGCCGCCCATCCGGGCGTGCACTCCTGCGCGGTCGTCGTTCAGGGCGAGGGCCCGGACGCCAGACTCGTCGGTTTCGTCGTCGGCTCCCCGGGCGTCGAGAAGGAACTCGCCGACCGGCTGGCCGAAGAGCTGCCGCCCGTCATGGTCCCGTCGTTCCTCGTGCCGCTGGAGCGCCTCCCGCTCAATCAGCACGGCAAGTTGGACCTGGCCGCGCTCCGCGCGCACCGCCCGGAGGGGAGCGGCTCCCGCACCGCGCACTCGGCTCCCCGGCCCGGGGCGCAGGCCGAACTGGCCCGCATCTGGGAGGACGTGCTCGGCGTGAGCGGGATCGGCACCGGCGACGGCTTCCGAGCCCTCGGCGGCACCTCGCTCCAGGCCATCCGGGTCCAGAACCGGGTGCGTGAACACTTCGGCGTCGCGCTCACCGTCCGGGAACTGCTGGGCGCGGGCACCTTGGCGGAGCTGGCTCGTCTCCTGACCGGCGACGGAGCCGAACGGCCCGCCCTGCCCCCGCTCACGCGCACGGACACCGGCACGGGCGCCTCCCACCCCGCTTCCCTGCACCAGCGGCGGTTGTGGGCACAGACCCGCATGAGACGAGCCGCGTCCATCGCCTACAACGAGACGTCCGCACTCCACGTGAGCGGCACTCTGGACCTGCCGGCCCTGCGGTGCGCCGTACAGGACCTCGCGGACCGGCACGAGGCCTTCCGGAGCAGTCTGCACCTGGACGGGGCGGACCTCCGCGTCGACGTCGCCCCGCAGGTGACAGTGGCCTTGGCCGAGGAGGACCTGACGGGGGCCGCCGATCCTCTCGCCGAGGCCACCTCCCGGGTCACTGAACTGGGCGCCCGCCCCTTCGAACTGGAGCGGGCGCCCCTGCTCAGGGCGGCGTTGCTGACCGTGGGGGCCGAGGAGCGGGTGCTCGTGCTCGTCACCCACCACACCGTCGCCGACGGCCTCTCCCAGGACGTGCTCGACCGCGACCTGTCCGAGTGCTACGCGGCCCGCCGTGCCGGGCTCGAACCCGCTCCCCGACCGCAAGGCGCGCTGCGCCCGCGCGATCACGCCCTGTGGCAGCGGGCCACGGCAGGACATCCCGTGCTCGCGGTGGGCCTCGATCACTGGCGCTCCGTGCTCGACGGCGCCCCGACCGAGACCCACCTGCCCACCGTCGGGCCGCGGCCCACCTCGTTCAGCCACCTGGGCGGCCGCGTGAACCACCGCACTGGCCCCGAACTGCGTCGGGCGGTCGAGCGGTTGGCCAAGGAAGCGGGCACCACTCCGTATGCGGTGTGCCTCCTGGCGCTCGCGCTCCTGGTGTCGCGCCGCACGGGACGGCGGGACGTGGTGATCGGGTCCCCCTTCTCGGGGCGCCCGAGCCAGGAGGCCGAGGACGTCATCGGCTTCTTCACCAACACCGTCGCGATGCGGGTGACACTCGACGGCGCCGCGGACCCGCTCGGTCTCCTGGGCGCCGTGGACGAGCAGATCCAGGAGGGCCTGGAACACCAGTACGTCGCGTTCAACGACGTGGTGCGGGCGGTCGGCGCCCGGGCCGGCGCGTCCGGCCAGCCCCTGGTCCAGGTGGTCCTCGCCTATCAGGGGCCGCTGCGGCCCCGCGCCGCGCTCGCCGGTGCCCGTGTGGTGCCGTGGCTCGTGGACAACGGCACGGCCAAGGCCGATCTGACGGTGGAGATCAACGAGGTCGGTGACGAGCTGGTGGTGGTGCTCCCCTACAGCGCCGACGTCATGGACCTGCCCACCGCGCGCAGCACGCTCACCGAGTACGTGGATCTGCTGCGTGAACTCACCGCCGTGCGGACGGACGACGTGCGGTCCTGAAGGCACCGGTCGTGCACCGCGCCGACCGATCCGTCCCTCCTGCCTGTCCGCCCGTGCGGAGGGCCCCTCCCAACCCACAAGCCAATCAGAGGGGAAGTCCAGTGGATCTTTCCACGCTCCTAGCCCACCGCCTCGGCGCGCGCGGCGACCAACCGGCCCTGGAGTCGGGTGCGCGGACCTGGTCGTACGCCGACCTGGACCGGGTCACCCGGGACCGCGCCGCACGACTGCGCAGGCGGTATCCCCGGGCCGTACGGGTCGCCACGGCCGGTGAGCACACCGCCGAGTCGCTCCTGTGGGCGCTGGCCGTCATGCGTGCGGGGCTGGTCTACACCCCGCTCAATCCGGGGCTGCCCCCCGAACGCATGCGTGAGGCCATCCGCGTGGCCGGGCCCGACCTGGTGCTCCGCACCACCCCCGACGCCCTGCGCGACCAGGACCTGGACGGGCTCGTGGTCAGCGCGGACGAACTCGCCCGCGAGGTGGTCCCGCGGGCCGACGGGGAGTCCCCGGCCGCCTGGCCCGTGCACGAGACGGCGTACTCCGTGTTCACCTCGGGGTCCAGCGGACTGCCCAAGCTGGTGAACGTCGGCCATCGGGGCATCGAGGACCTGTGTCGGGCCCAGACCCGCCTGTTCGGCATCGAACCGGGCCATCGGGTGCTCCAGTTCTCCTCGCTCGCCTTCGACGCCTCCGTCGCCGAAATCCTCGTGACGCTGTACGCCGGCGGCACCCTGGTCGTCCCCGAGTGGGACGGCGGCTCCTGGGTGAACGCGGTGGGCACCCATCTGGCCGCCCATGGGTGTGACGTGATCACCGTGCCCCCGTCGGTGTACGCGCGGCTGCACGACGAGGCGCGCAAGACGATCGGCACCGTCGTCTTCGCGGGCGAGGCCCTGACGGAGGTGGAGTTCCGGGCGGCGGCCCGGTTCAGCCGGGTGCTCAACGCCTACGGTCCCACCGAGGGCACCGTGTGCTTCTCCGTGGCGGAGCCGAACCGCTTCACCACCTCTGTCGGCCGTCCCATCGACGGTTATCGGGCGCGCGTCCACGACCGGGCGCGGGACCTCTACGCCACTTCGGGGCGCGGTGAACTGGTCATCGTCGGTGACGGTGTCGCCCTCGGCTACGAAGGCGTGGAGCGGGGGGACGGGCCGTTCACGACGGTCGACGGCAGCGCGGCCTACCACACCGGTGACGAAGTCGAGCTGCGCGACGGCGAGGTCTTCTACGTCGGCCGCCTCGACGACCAGGTCAAGCGGCTCGGCCACCGGATCTCCCTCACCGACCTGGAGGGCAGGCTGTCCCGGCTGCTCGGATCGCGCGTCGCGGTCCTCACCCACGACGGCTCCCTGGTCCTCGCGTACACCGCGGCCGGCCGGCCGGAGCCGGAGCTGAAGGCCTGGCTGCGTGAGCTGCTCCCGAAGTGGGAGGTGCCGGACCTCCTCCTGGCCGTGCCCGACATTCCGGTCACGCACACCGGCAAGGCCGACAAGGACGCACTGCGGGCCCTCGTGGAGCGCGACGGCACCACCACGCAGCCACAGCCGGCCGAGCGGGATGCCGGGCAGGACGTCGTGAGCAGCCTGGCGGAGGAGGTCCTCGGCACCCCGCTCGCCCCCGACATGTCCTTCTTCGACGCGGGTGGCGACTCCTTCGCACTGGTCCAGCTCCAGGTCGGTCTCGCCCGGCTCTACGGCGAGGAACGGGTGCAAAAGGCCTTCGACCTGCTCAACTACGACTTCACCGTCGAGGGCTTCCTCGCCGCTCTCGGCGAGCGACCTGAGCCCGTGGCCTCCCCCGTGCCCTCGGTGTTCCGCACGGTCTCGGCCGACCTCGCCGACCTGCCCGCGGCGCTCGCGTCCCTGCGGCACGGGGCGACCGGCGACCCGCGGGCGGTCACCGTCACCGGCGCCGGCGGCTTCATCGGTGGACATGTCCTCGACCGGCTGCTGGGCACCGGCCGTCCGCTGACCGTAGTCGCCACCAGCAATCCCCGACGGGTCGTCGAGCGCCACTGCGCGCGCTTCGGACGGCAGGAAGCCGACTTCGCGGATGTACGGTTCGCGACCTACGACGACTTGGAGGCGGGCGGCGGCGACACCGACGGCTGGGGAGCCGTCGTGCACTGCGGCTACCAGGTCAACCATGTGCTGCCGCTGGAGCGGCACGTCAAGGACAGCATCGCCAACACCCGGACCCTGGTGCGGGCGGCGGCCCGGCGGGGCGCCCATCGCTTCGTGTTCGCCTCGACCGCCTCGGCCGGGCGGGAGTTCGTGCCGTTCACCGAGGACGCGCTCGCGGCCATCGGCGACCCGTACTCCCAGTCGAAGTTCGTGGCCGAGGCCTACGTCGAGGCGTTGGAGGACGACCACTGCGAGGTCGACATCGTCCGCATCGGGCTGGTGTACGGGCACACACCCGCTGACGCCGCCTTCCTGGACGACGACGTCTTCGCGAACCTGCTGCGGATCTCCAAGAAGGAGGGCGCGCTGCCCCGGCTGACCGGCCTGGTCCCGGTCTGCCACGTCGCCGACGTCACCGACTCCCTGCTGGCCGCGGCCGCCGGGCGGGCGGCGGAGCGGCGGTCCCTGCTGTTGCAGCGCACCTACGGCGTCGACGAACTCCGTGCGGAGCTCGGGGGTGTCCCCTTGGCCGACCCGCGGGAGTGGCTCACCACCGTGACCGAGGCGGGTACCGCGGACACCCGCGTACTGGCCGCTCTCCGCCTCTGGCTCAGCGAGCCGGGCTGGACCAGGCCGGTGCACGGTACGTGCCGGCCGATCGTCCGGGAACTCACCAAGACCTTGGAGATCTGACGCATGAGCCCTGATGTGGCTAGCACCACCGTCCCCGAGCAGCGCTGGGACCCGGGTGCCCCCCTGGACACGGCGTTCGTCCAGGACGAGATCGGCATCCGTGAGGAACTGCGCCGCGGCGACTTCACGCGCTGGCGGCGCCCCGGCGGCCACGAGTTGCGCGAACGGCTCACGGACCGCCCCGAGCGGCTGTTCCTCTTCCGTACCGGCGAGCGCTGGTACGCCGGCTGCAAGACGATCTCCGACTACGTGCTCGACCAGGGCATGCCGGGAGTGTTCTGCAGCCAGGTGTACTGGTACAACGTGGTCGGCACGGTGGCCAACGTGCGCACGTCCGACGCCGACGCCCGGATCGTGTTCGAGCCGCTGGACGAGGCCGGGCGCCGCGCCGCCTTCGACGCGATCACTCCGCTCACCGAGATCGTCCACCCCTTCGCCAAGCAGCGCGAGCCGGGCCGGGAGAAGACCAGCCCGCCCGACGGATGGCTGGTCACCGAGGAACGCGCCGCCTTCCTCGGCCTCGGGGAGGAGCACATCCGCAGGTACACCCGGGAGCGTTTCGCGCCGTGGCTTAAGGCCGCGGCGGGCGAGGTCCTCGCGTACGACCCCGCGTGCTCCACGGGCCAGTTCCTCTCCGAGTTCGCCGCCCTGGATCCGGCCAGGATCCGCACGGTGGGCCAGGACCTGAGCCGGCAGATGGCCGACTTCGCCGCCTCCCGCCTGGAGAAGGTGGTCTGCGGCGACGCGGCGGACCCCGCGGTCGAACCGGGCACCGCCGACATCGTGTTCAGCCGGTTCCTCAACTCCGAGGTCGTCTCCACCGCCCAGGCCAGGGAAATCCTGCCGGGCCTCGTCCGCACGCTGCGACCGGGCGGCATCATGGTGCTGCTCGGTCACAGTCCCGTCCTGCTGGACACCGTGGACCTGCTCGGCTGCGGGCTGCGCGTCCAGCAGACCGTCGCACGCCACGACGACGCCCTCTTCCAGTACTACGTGTGCGAACGCGGAGCCTGATGTGACCCAGTCGCTGTCCCTCAAGAAGAACGTCATCGCGGAGCCGGCCGTCGCCGGGTGGTACGCCTGGTCGTACCTGGTCCCTCCGCACACCCTGGCGAAGTACCTGAAGAACCACTACCGGAACATCGTCGAGTCCTACCTCGCCGATCCCGAGACCCATCGCACGGCACTGCGGCAGGCCCGCTTCCTCGGCGGTCCCTTCGTGCACGAGCGCGACGGCTCGTACGACCGGATCCGGGAGTGGTACGACGCCGCGCGGGAACAGCATGCCCCGCTGCTGGAACTCGCTGACGCCATCGATGAGTTGGAGCAGAAGATCCTGCCCGGCCAGACCGGTGCGTCGATGGACCAGGTGTACGGGCAGCTGCCCGGGCCGCTCGCCGGTCGCGTGGAGCTGTTCTACGACCGGGACAACCGCACGCCCGACTACCGGTTCATCGAACCGCTCCTGTACCGCTCCCCGTACTTCGACCCCTCTCTGCAGCAGGTCAGGTTCTCCGAGATCCACCAGGACGCGCGGGAGTTCGCGCTGACCACCCCGGTGCTCGAGTACACGAGCGAGCAGGTACTGGTCACCGTGCCGTTGGACTCCGAACTGCTGGACACGGTCTTCCGCGGCGGCCTCACGCCGCAGGAGCTGGACCGGGTGGCGGCGGACCTCGGCCTGGACGGGGAGCGCGCCGCGACCTTCCGGGGGTTCTTCGAGGAGAGCCCGGCTCCCGCGGCGGCCCCCGGGCAGGTGGACGCCGGCCAGGACGTCATCGAATACGTCGGCCACGCCTGCGTGTTCGTCCGTCACCGGGGCACCACCTTCCTGGTCGACCCGGTGATCAGCTACAGCGGCTACTCGTGCGAGAGCGACGGCAGGTTCACCTTCGACGACCTGCCCGAGCGCGTCGACTACGTGATGATCACGCACAATCACCAGGACCACATGCTCCTGGAGACCCTGATCAAGATCCGCCACCGGGTCGGCAGGGTCGTCATCGCCAAGTCCGCCAATTCCAGCCTGGTGGACCCCGGACTCAAGCAGACGCTGACCCGGCTCGGCTTCCGCGACGTGGTCGAACTCGACGACCTGGACGTGCTCGACACTCCTGGCGGCACCATCACGGCGGTGCCGTTCCTCGGGGAGCACGGCGACGTCCGGATCCGCACCAAGTGCGGCTGGATGCTGGATCTGGACGGCACCCGGGTGCTGTTCGCCGCGGACTCCACCAACGTCTCCCCCGAGCTGTACCCGCAGGTGACGGCCGCGCTCGGCCAGGTGCACACCGTGTTCATCGGGATGGAGAGCGTGGGCGCACCGGTCAGCTGGCTCTACGGTCCCCTCTTCCCGGAGAAGCTGGAGCGCCGCGTCGACGCGGGCCGGCGCCTGAAGGGCAGCAACTTCGAGCAGGCGGCCGCGATCGTCGACGCACTCGGGGCCGACTCCGTCTACGTGTACGCGATGGGCCAGGAGCCCTGGCTCGGCGCGGTGATGTGCGTCGAGTACGACGAGAGGCATCCGGCGATGATCGACAGCGACAAGCTGGTCTCGTACGTGAAGGAGCGGGGGGGCACGTCGAAGCGGCTGTTCCTGCACGAGACGATGGCAGTGCGGCCGTGAACGCCGGCAAGCGGCATGTCGTGCACATCGGGTTCCACGCCTCGGAGGCGCACACCGCGGACTTCGACGCCGACCGGGTGACCGTCGTGATGCCCCGTGCGAGCGCCGCGCGGCTGCCCGACACGCTGGCGTCGCGATTCGCCCGGATCGCGGTCCTCGACCTGCCGGACTCGGACGATCTGGACACCTACGACCGGGCCGTGGACCGTATGCGCGAACTCGTCGCCGAACTCATCGCCGAGTTCGGCCAGCCCGCGGGGATCGTCGGCCTCTACGAGCACACCACGCTGCCCGCGGCCCGGCTGCGCGAGCACTTCGGGGTGCCGGGCACGACCGTGGAGACCGCGCTGCGGTGCCGGGACAAGGTGCCGATGAAACAGGCCCTGTCCGGCACGGGCATCCGCGTCCCGCGGTTCCTCGCGGTGGGGCCGGACACCGGGCGCGCGGAGCTGGCCGAGTTCGCCGGCCGCATGCCCGGCCGGATCGTGCTCAAGCCGCGGAGCCAGGGGGCCAGCATCGGTGTGCGCATCCTCGACGGGGCGGCGGAACTCCTCGCGCTCGCCGAGGCGGGCGGCATCGAGGAGGGGTACGAGGTCGAGGAGTTCGTTGATGGCTCCATCTACCACATCGACGGTGTCGTCCGGGACGCGAAGACGCACTGGTTCTGTGCCTCCCGCTACCTCGACAGCTGCTTCGACTTCCAGCACGGCACCGCCCCGCTGGCGGCGGTGACCCCGGACGACCCCGAACTCGTGGACAGGATGCGGCGGTTCACCGAGACGGTGCTGCGCGCCCTGGATCTCACGGACAGCACCTTCCACATGGAGCTGTTCCACACCCCCGAGGACGAGCTGGTCTTCCTGGAGATCGGCAACCGTTTCGGCGGCGCCGGCATCAGCTGGCACCAGCGCACCGTCTACGGTGTCGACCTCGCCAAGGAGGCGGCGCTGGCCTGCCTGGGCCGGCCCTCGGACCTCGCGACGCCCACGACCATGCTGGACCGTCGGGAGGTGGGGGCCTCCGGCTGGCTGTACATGCCCGCCGTCACCGGGGCCGTGCGGGTCGTCGCCGTCACCGGACTCGACGAACTCCCCTCCTCCGTGGTGGCCGTCGACACCCCGGCGGTCGGTGACGTCCTCGACGCCGACGGCCGGATCTGGCCGACCGCCGGGGGATTTTTGGTCAGTGGGGAGTCCACGGCCGCGGTGGAGCAGGACATGACCCGGATCATCCACACGTACACACTCGAAACGAAGGCAGGGGACTAGTGGCCCGCACGAAGCTCGGCACGCACATCGGAGTGGTCGTCGACGACTACCGCCTGGACCCGGCCGACCCCGGACTCCGCGACTTCGTCACCGAACTGCTGTTGCAGCACAAGGTGGTGTTCTTCAAGAGCCAGCACCTCGACCGCCACACCTTCATGAAGGTCGCGAAGCGGCTCGGCAGGACCGAGGTGCACCCGTTCATCTCCGAGGACGAGCCCGTGGTGCACGGCATCTCGCCCTTCCAGCCCTACCACGAGTACCCGGAGATCACCGGGATCTACCACGACGAGAAGCACACCGGGAACCTCAACGCCTGGCACAGCGACCTCAACTGGCGCGAGGTCCCGACCTTCGGCTCGATGCTGCGGGCCGTGCAGATCCCGCCGCGGGGCGGGGACACGTGCTGGGCGAACATGGCGGCGGCGTACGCCTCGCTCGGTGACGAGGTCAAGGAGCAGTTGGAGGGCCTGCGGGTCGTGCACGACTGGATGCAGATCTACTTCCCCGCGTTCGACGGCAACGACGAGGCGCTGAGCCGCATGCGGGAGAAGTACCCCGCGCAGTCGCATCCCCTCGTCCTCACGCACCCCTTCACCGGCGAGAAGTCCCTCTTCTCCAACAAGGTCTCGGGGGTCCGCATCGAAGGTCTCGACGAGGCGGAGAGCAAGCGAATTCTGGATATGGTGCACCTCTTGGCGTGGCGTCCGGAATTCCAGTGCCGTTTCTCGTGGGAGGAAGGTGACGTGGCGATCTGGGACAACCTGGCCAGCCAGCATTACGCCGTATCCGACTACTGGCCGCACGCCCGCAAAATGGAACGCATCACTCTCGAAGGCGAGCCGATCAAGTGAGTACCCAAGTCATTGTCCTCAACGGTGGATCCAGCTCCGGCAAGAGCGGAATCACCCGCTGTCTGAAGGCGATCCTGCCCGACCCTTGGATCAACCTCGGCGTCGACGACCTCATCGACCGCCTGCCGCCGTCCCTGATCGAGTCCGGCTCCGGCGTGGAGTTCGGCCAGCAGGGCGAGGTCGTGCTGGGCGAGGGCTTCCGAGAGATGGAAGAGGCCTGGACGAAGGGCGTCGCCGCCATGGCGCGTGCCGGGGCCCGGATCATCATCGACGACGTGTTTCTCAGCGGAGCGGCCTCCCAGGACCGTCTGCGCGCCCACCTGGAGGGCCTCGAGGTGCTCTGGGTCGGTGTCCACTGCGACCCCGAGGTGGCGGCCGGCCGAGAGATCGCCCGTGGCGACCGGGTGATCGGCATGGCCGTCTCGCAGGCGGAGGTCGTGCACAAGGGCGTGACCTACGACGTCGAGGTGGACACCAGTCACACCGAGGCCCTGGCCTGCGCGCGGACCATCGCCGCGCGCGTGAACTGACATACCCCCGGTGAGCACGCCCCCGGCGAACGGGCGTGCTCACCGCCGCGGTCCCGGACGGAGTGAAGG
Organism: Streptomyces sp. NPDC005898; assembly: GCF_040629635.1. Lineage (NCBI taxonomy): Bacteria > Bacillati > Actinomycetota > Actinomycetes > Kitasatosporales > Streptomycetaceae > Streptomyces > Streptomyces sp. NPDC005898. Next base: position 79,922 of record NZ_JBEXWC010000016.1, read on the forward strand.
AGACGGAGCATGGACAGTGCCGAAGGCAACGGGGCGGGCGCGGCACCGGCCACGTCGCGCCCACCGGGGCGGCCGCCCGCGCAGGAGACGTGGCACAAGTTCTGGCTGCTGACCTCCGCGGCGTCGATCTCCGAACTGGGCAACACATTCCTCCACTTGGCGATGCCGTGGACCATCCTGGCCAGTACGGGTTCCCCCCTGATGGCCGCGCTCAGCCTCGGTGTGCAGTATCTGCCGTTCGTCGCCTCGCCCCTGCTGGGCACCCTGATCGACGGCTATGAGCGCCGCGCGGTCTTCATGGTCTCCGAGCTGGTGCAGGGCCTGCTCGTCGCGCTCACGCCGTTCCTGCTCATGGTGGACCAGGTCGAACTGGTCCTCGTGGTCCTCCTCGTCGCCGGATGCGGCACCGTGACCTCCAACCTCACCAGCGACTTCAGTCTGCTGCCGATGCTCGCGCCACAGGACCGGCTGACCGAGGCGTACAGCCGGTTCGGGGCCGCGACGGAACTGGCCCGCTGTGCCGGGCCCGCCGTCGCCGGTGTCATCCTGGCGGGGGTCGGGGGGTATTGGGCGCTGTGGATCGACGCCGCCACCTTCCTGGTCACCGCCGCCGTCGCGGCCGTGCTCCCGCGCGGGGAGAAGCCGGTCGTCGAGCGCGGCTTCCTGCGCATGCAGAAGGAGGGCTTCCGCAGCTTCCGCAAGATACCGGTCGTACCACGGCTCACCTTGGTCCTCGCGGTGTACAACCTGGGCGCGGGCGCGGTGCCGACCGTTCTGCTGGTTCTCGCCGCCGACACCTGGGGCTGGTCCAGTGGCTGGGCGGGGGCGGTGCTGGCCGTCGGGGCCGCCGGCAGCGCGCTCGGGTCCTGGCTGGGCGGCCGGCTGTGGCGGGGGGCGCCCGCGGAGCGGCGTGTCCGGCTGTGGTTCCTGGTGTGCGCCGCCGCCTCCGCCGCGCTCCTCATGCCGTGGGAGGGAGTCGTGGTGCTGGGGTTCTGCGCCCTGATGGCGGGTGAGGGAGGCATGAACGTCACCACGAACGAGTACCGCTTCCGGGCGATACCCGAGGATGTGTCGGGCCGGGTCAACGCGGTGATGCGGGCCTTCATCCTGGGCGGCGCGGCCCTGTCCTCCGTCCTGCTCGGCTGGTCGGTGACGTTGTCGGAACACGTGCTGCGGTTCGCCCCGGCCCTGATCACCTCGCTCCTCGCGGTCCTGCTGTGGCGGGCCTCGCGGAGCCTGCGCGCCGCCCGGCCGGCCGAACCGGAGCAGACGGCCTAGGGCGCGCCACCGTCACATCAGCACTCGCGAAAGGAATGCGCATGCTCTACATGTTCGCCTTCGACAAGGTCGGCGTCGTGGTCGGGGATCTGTACTTCGTCGACCCCGAGCCGCTCAAGGGCCAGGAGAGCCCCGAGCATGGGGTCCGGCTGGAGTTGCGGCTGGTCGAGCAGGGCGAGCTCGTGGACTCCGTCTACGCCGCCTACCCGGTCTCGGTGGGCCGGCCGGTGTGGCGCGCCGACTTCCTGGAGTCGGTCGACGGCAGGCCGGGAAGCTTCGACCGGACTCACCATCACCCGGCGTTCACCGGCTGGGATCCGGGTGAGCGGGTGTTCGTCCGGGAGCTGTCCGCGGATCCCATGGGCTGGCTCGGGGACCGGCTGGCGGACCTCGACGGCCTGCTGGAAGCGGCCCGGTTCCCCGCCGACACGGCCGGTCCGACCGATGCCGCTCAGCTGCGCGGGGCGGCGCCGGAGATCGTGGACGCGACCCGCAGGCTGCTCGAGCGGGTCCGGGCGGGCGAGCTGGGTAACCGGCCGGAGGGCGAGACGCCCGCCCCTCTCCCGGGGCAGCAGCAGGCTCTGGTCCGCTCCGGCTGGTTGTGAGCCGCGTGGGGGCCGGTCCGGCGGGTCGCGGGGACCGGCCCCCGGGGGACGTCAGTAGCCCGCGGGGCCGATCACGTTGGCGAGCGGTTCACCGGCCGCGTAGCGGATCAGCTGGGCCTTCGCCAGGGCCATGGCCCTGCCCGGCGGTGTCCCGTTGGACCCGGCGGTGTGGGGTGTCAGCAGCAGCCCGGGAGCGGACCACAGAGGGTGGCCGCTCGGCAGCGGTTCCGGGTCGGTCACGTCGAGCGCCGCCAGCAACCGGCCGCCGCGCAGCTCGGTGACCAGCGCGTCGGTCTCCACCAGGCGGCCACGACCGGCGTTCACCAACAGGGAGCCGTCCCGCATCCGGCTCAGGAACGCGGCGTCCACCAGGCCGGTGGTGGCCGGGGTCAGCGGCAGCAGGAGGACCACGATGTCCGCCTCGGGCAGCAGCGCGGGCAGCTCGTCCACCGTGTGCACGCCCGGGCGCGCCCGCCGGGCCACCGCCGTGATGTCGGCGCCGAACGCGGCCAGGGCGGGGGCGAGCGCCGAGCCGAGGGAGCCGTACCCCACGAGCAGCACCCGCTTGCCCTCGAGTGTGTCCGTGTGGGTGTAGTCCCAGCGTTCCTCGCGGCGGGCCTGCTCGAAGCGGGGCAGCCGCAGCAGGTGGGCCAGGACGACGCCGGTGACCCATTCGACGACCGCCCGGTCGTAGGCGCCACTGGCGTTGCACAGGACGACGCCTTCGGGCACGTGGGGCCGTATCCACTCCACGCCGGCGGACTCCAGCTGCACGAGCCGCAGCCGGGGCAGCTCGGCGAGCCGGGAGAGCCGGGCGCCGCCGACGCCGTAGGGCGGCACGACCACCTCCACCGTGTCCGCCGAGGCGGGGAGTTGGTCCTCCCCCGTCCACACGTCGGCCCGAAATCCCTTCGGGAGCCCGCCCATGAGCGCCTCCGATTCCGGGGTCGGCAGCCATACGGTGATCACGACCGGCCTCCCCGAAGGAGTGCCGTCGCTATGTCCGCCGGACGCGGGCGGCGGGGTCCGGTAAAGGGGAACGGAGAATTCTCCGGATGGTTCAGTGCACGAAGATCCATGCGCCGCACATTAGCGTCCTCGGTGCGCGCGCGGCCACGTCACGCGAGCAGCTCGCGTCCGCGAATGTCCGTTTGCTCCGGGCGATTTCGGACTGCGGGGTAATTTCGATGGGCCGGATTTCCTGGCGCTCCCGTAATCCGTTGACATCCGTTCAGAACAAAGGCAAGAATTCGCCTGGCACCAAAATCGTCCGGGCGGTCGGCAGACATTCTCAGCGCATCCGCAGCACCATCCGCCCAGTTGCCGAAATCGGCCTCTTCCGTCCGGCCGGCCCCGGCAGCCGAATCCGTGAACGGCGCGGCTGTTCCTCCCGGCACCTCGGGCCCCGTTCGCCGCCGCGGCCGGCGATCGCCGCCCGGCACCCGGTCACGCGCCGGGCCCGCGCGCACGGCGCGTCCCGCGTTCACAGCTCGTCCCCGCACAGACCGAAGGAACCGTCATGACCGATCTGGCCGTTCAGACCCCGGACCCCGCCGAGCCCAAGGCGCCGGTCCTGCTGCTGGTGGGCAGCGGGTACCGCCCCTACCGCGAGTACATCCTGGCCGCGGTCTCCCGGCACTACCGGCTGTGGCTGCTGGACTCGTCCGAGGCGACCTGGCAGCTGGCGTACTGCGCGGGCGCCACCCGGGTCGACACGCGGAACGCGGACGCGGTGCGCGAGGCGGCGCTGGCCGTCGTCGACAAGCTCCCGGTCGTGGGCGTCTTCACCTACGACGAGACGCAGGTCGTCTTCTGCGCACGGCTCGCGCAGGACCTCGGGCTGCCGGGCAGCCCTCCCGAAGCCATCATCAACTGCCGTGACAAGGCCGCCACTCGCGCCGCGCTCACGAGCGCCGGCGTGCCCCAGCCGGCCTCCTTCACCGTGACCACCGCCGAGGAGGCCCTGGACGCGGCCGAGAAGATCGGCTACCCGGTCATCGTCAAGGCTCGGGCCATGGCGGCCAGTTTCGGTGTCGTCCGCGCCGACGGCCCCGCGGACATCGCCGCCGCCTTCGCCGCGGCCGACGGCGCCGACTTCATGAACCTGCCGCGCTACCCGGCGAACGTCCTGGTGGAGGAGTTCCTGACCGGCCCGGAGATCAGCGTCGACGCCGTCATCCACGACGGCGAGGTCCACCCGACCGTCATCGCCCGCAAGCGCCTCGGTCTCGAACCGTACTTCGAGGAGACCGGACACGACGTCGACGCGGGCGATCCGCTGTTCCGCGACGAGGCGCTCCTCGGCCAGCTCCGCGACATCCACCGCGCCCTGGGCTTCCAGTACGGCGCCACGCACTCCGAGTTCAAGCTGACCCCCGCGGGTCCGCGCCTGGTGGAGGTCAACGCCCGGCTCGGCGGGGACCTCATCCCCTATCTGGGTCTGCTGGCGACGGGCGTCGACCCCACGGTCGCGGCGGCCCACGCGGCGGCCGGCCGCAGAAGCGACCTCACACCCAAGCACCGCAAGGCGGCGGCCGTCCGGTTCCTGCTGCCCCAGGGGCACTGCCGGACCGAGGAGGTCGTCGTCCGGGAAGACCGGTTCGGGCCGACCATCCACGAGACGGGCATCACCGCCGAGCCCGGTGACGAACTCGATCTGCCGCCCGCCGCGTTCCTCACCCGCTACGCCCATGTCGTGGCCGTGGGGGACGACTTGGACCAGGTCCTCGACGACCTGCGGGAGCCCGAGCGTCTGGTGGAGCTTCGGGCCGAGGTGCTGCCCGGCTGAACCCGGCGCACCACCGATCCCTGATCCGCTGACGCGGCTCCCGGATCCGCAGTGCCCGCGCCCCGGACCCGGCGACGAGAACAGGACTCCTCATGACCAGTGTTTCCGAGCGGCTCGGCAGCGCTCCGGTGCCTCCGCCCGCGGTGCTCGGCGGTGTCCGGCTGGACGCCGCCGATCTGCACGCCTCGGTGAGCGACCCGTGCCTGACGTCGATGACGCTGCTCAACGACATCACGGGCAGGCACCCGGACGCCGTCTCCTTCGCCGCGGGGCGCCCGTACGAGGGCTTCTACGAGGTCTCCGCGCTCGGCGACCATCTGGGCGCCTTCGAACGGCACCTGGCGGACGATCTCGGCCTGAGCCCCGAGGCCGTGCGGCGCACCCTCTTCCAGTACGGCCGCACCAAGGGATTCATCCACCACCTGATCGCGCGCCATCTGGCGAACGACGAGCGGATGGCGGTGGACCCCGAGTCCGTGCTGGTGACCACGGGCTGCCAGGAAGCCATGGTCCTGGTGCTGCGGGCGCTGCGCCGCGACCACCGCGACGTCGTCCTCACCGCGTACCCCTCGTACGTCGGCTTCCTCGGGGCGACTAGGCTCGTCGACATGCCGGTCCGGCCGGTCGCGGAAGGGCCCGGCGGCATCGATCTGGACGACTTGGCCGAACAGATCCGCCGCGCCCGCGCCGAGGGGCTGCGCCCGCGCGCCTGCTATGTGGTTCCCGACTTCGCCAACCCCAGCGGCGCCAGCATGTCTCGGGCCGACCGCCGAAGGCTCCTGGAGCTGGCCGACCAGGAGGATTTCCTTGTCCTCGAGGACAACCCGTACTCGATGTTCCACGGAGGCGGGGACCGACTGCCCACCCTGAAGTCCCTGGACACCGGGCACCGGGTGGTCTACTTCGGGTCGTTCGCGAAGACGGCTTTCGCGGGGGCGCGCGTGGGGTACGTGGTCGCGGACCAGCCGATGACCGGCGGCGGTCTCTTCGCCGACGAGCTCGCGAAGCTCAAGAGCATGCTCACGCTCAACACCTCCACGGTCGCCCAGGCCGTCGTGGGCGGATTCCTGCTGCGGAACGGCTGCAGCGTGGAGCGCGCCACCGTGCGGGAGGCCCAGGTCTACCGCGACAACCTGCGGGCCGTCGTCAGCGGCTTGCGCGGGCACTTCGGCGACGACGGTCCGCTGCGCGGGTCCGGGGTCTCGTGGAACGTTCCGGCGGGCGGCATGTTCATCGTCGTCACCCTGCCCTTCCGTGCGGACGACGCGCTGCTGGAGTACTCCGCCGAGCGCTTCGGTGTCCTGTGGACACCCATGTACCACTTCTACGCGGGGGACGGCGGGTCGCATCAGATCCGGCTGTCCTTCAGCGTCCTTTCGCCCGAGCGGATCGACGTGGGGATCGGCCGGCTGGCCGCGCTCGTCGCCGACCGCGCCTGAATCCGACGCGCGCAATCACCCGATCGCCGCACTGTGGGGGAAGACATCGTGGAACCGAGAGCACGCAGATCCGTCCTGCCCGACGCCGGGAGCACGAGCCCGGGAGGGGCGGCATGACGGCCACCGCGACGGGGCCGGGGACCCGGCCGAAGCCGGGCCAGGACGGCAACCTGCGGCGCGAGCTCGGTTTCTGGAGTCTGACGGGGGTGGCTTTCGGCGGCATCATCGGTTCGGGCTGGCTCTTCGCCTCCTTCGCCGGGGCTCAGGCCGCGGGCCCCGCGGCCGTGATCTCCTGGGTGATCGGCGGGGCCTCGCTGACACTGATCGCCCTGGTGCTCATCGAGCTGGGCGCCGGCACGCCGGAGGCCGGCGGCATGGTCCGGTGGCCGCGCCTGGCGAACGGCCCGCTCGCGGGCACGCTCATCGGCTGGACGATGCTCCTCGCGGTCGCCAGCACGATGGCCGCACAGGCCTCCGCCATCGTGCAGTACGCCAACCGGTATCTGCCGGGGATGTACGAGGGTGACGCGCTGACCGTCAAGGGACGGCTCGCCGGAGCGTCGCTGCTGCTGCTCCTCGTGATCCTGAACTGGTTCGGGGTGAAACTCTTCGCCCGGCTGAACCTGCTGGTCACCGTGGTCAAGATATGCGTCCCGCTGCTCACGGTCGTGGCGCTGCTGGTGTCGAGCTTCCATCCCGGGAACGTCTCGGCGGGCGGCGGGTTCGCCCCGTACGGGTGGTCGGCCGCGCTGACCGCGATCGCGAGCGCCGGGATCGTCTACGCCATCGACGGCTTCGCCTCCCCCATCGAACTGTCCGCCGAGGCCAAGAACCCTCGGCGGGACATACCCCGGGCGGTGCTGACCGCCATCGGGCTGTCGGTACTGCTGCACATCGTCCTCCAGCTGACCTTCATCTTCGCCGTCCCGCCGGACGCCCTCGGCTCGGGCTGGCGCGGGCTGACCTTCGCCTCCCCCTTCGGCGAACTGGCGCTGCTTCTCAACCTCAGCTGGCTGGCCGCGGTCATCTACGCCGACGCCGTCTTCTCGCCGGGCGGTTCGACGTATGTGACGGTGGCGGCGGGCAGCCGCGAGACCTACGCGGTGGCGAAGAACGAGGCGCTGCCGCGGCGCTTCGCGGTCGTGTCGCAGCGGGTGGGCGTGCCGCGCAACGCCATGGCACTGAACTACGTCCTGAGCGTCGTCGTCCTGCTGCCGTCCAGCGGGTGGCGCGACATCATCACCGTCGTCGGCGCGCTGGCCCTCCTGAGTTACTCGCTGTGTTCCGTGGCGGCGGGCACCTTCCGGGCCGCCGCTCCCGAGCGGCTGGCGGGCTGGGTCCGCGGTCTGGGCTGGATCGCACCGGCCGGTTTCGTCGTCGCCTCGGAGCTGGTGTACTGGTCCGCCTGGGAGAACCTGCGAATCGCGCTGCCCGAACTGCTGGCCGCGGTAGTGCTGTTCGCCGTCCTGCGCCGCCACCGGCTGAACCTCGGGGCGGAACTGCGCACCGGGGCCTGGCTCCTCGGCTACCTCGCGTGGTTGCTGCTGCTCTCGGCGTTCGGCAGCTTCGGCGGCACGGGTCTGATCCCGGCCCCCTGGGACACGGTGGCGGTGGCCCTGTGCGCCCTGAGCACCTACCGGTGGGGCGTGCGCTCGGGCGCGGCGTACCTGCGGCGCTGAAAACGCCCTCTCAACGGCCACCGGTGGTCCCCGTTGCTCCGCCACCCGGCGATGCGGCTCGCAGCCGTACGGCGGACGGTCGTCGGGGTCCTTGGCGCACGCCGTCACCTCGCCGGCTCGCTGCGCCCTCCCCCGGCTACTCCAGCATGGCGATCTGCCTGTGGAGTCGGCGCGGGGCCGGGCGGCTGCCGGGGCCCAGGCGGGCCATGGCGCGCAGGATGTGTTGGGGCGGGAGTTGCCAGCGTACGCGGGCGGGGACGGCCCGCAGGACGGTGCCCGCCCGGACGAGGCGGCGCGTCACCACGGGGGGCGAGGGGGCGGGTCTGCCGTACAGCTCGTGGGCGTACGGCGGCAGGGAGGAGTACGCCAGCGCGGCCACGCGCCGCCACAGCAGGGCGCGGGCCGCAACGAGCAGCGCGGGCGTCGGCGGGTTCCGCAGGAAGTCGTCGACGGCCCGAGCGTCGGGGCCCGCGGCCAGTTCGGGGCGCATCTGGTCGAAGTACGCGGCGAGTTCGGCCGTCGTGCCGGGTACGTCGGCGGGGTCGAGGCCCACCAGGCGGGCGCTCTGCCGGTGTTCGTGGACGTAGCGGTCGGCGAGGTCGTCCGGCATGCGGATTCCCGACCGGCGTGCGACGTGGAGGTAGGAGTCGATCTCCGCGCAGTGCACCCAGCGCAGCAGTTCGGGCTCGTCGACGCCGTACCGCTCCCCGGTGTCCGGGTCGGTGGCGGTGAGCATCGCGTGGATCTTGCGGACGCGGGCGCCGGCCTTCTCGGCGGCCTCGGTGGTGCCGTACGTGGTGGTCCCGACGAAGGCGGCGGTGCGCATCAGGCGGCCCCAGGCGTCCTTGCGGAAGTCACTGTTGTCCATGACGCCGCGCACCGCGCGGGGGTGCAGGGCCTGGAGGTAGAGGGCGCGGATCCCGGCGATCCACATCATGGGGTCGGAGTGGACCTGCCAGGTCACCGACGCGGGCCCGAAGAGGCCGGGGTCGGGGGCGGCCGCGGGTATGGGTGCGGGCATGGGGTCCGTCCTGACCTTGGGGGTCTCGTCCTGGGTCTCGCTCTGAGTCTCGTTCTACGTTTCGTTCTGGGCCGTGCACCTCAAGTGTGCCCGCCCGGGCGGAAACCGGGGAGAAGAGCCGGGGAGGAGGACCGGGGGGAAGGGAGCGGGTCAGCGTCCGGTCGTGCCGTCGATCAGTTCACGGAGGATGTCCGCGTGGCCCGCGTGGCGGCCGGTCTCCTCGATCAGGTGGGTGAGGGCCCAGCGGACGCTGGGCGCGGGAGTGTCCGGACGGGGGCGGGGCAGGGGCGCGGCGAGATCGGCGCACCCGTCGAGCACGTCGTTCGCGCGCTCGACCGCCTCACGGTAACGGGCGACGACCTCGGCAACGCTGTCGGCCGGCGCGGCGCGGAAGGTCCCCGGCCAGTCGGTGACCTCGGCGCCCAGGAACGTGGCACGTTCGACGTGGGTGAGGTGGTGGAGCAGACCGAGCAGATTGGTGCCGGAGAGCACCGCCGCCGCCCGGACGTGCGGTTCGGGGGCGTCCTCGACCTTCGCGGCGACCGAGGTCCGCAGGTAGTCGAGGAACCCGCGCAGCACGTCGGCCTCGCTGCTGCCGGTGCGGAGCGGCGGAGTGTCACCGCGGCGCGCGCGGCGGGGGGCGGTGGGCATGGGGTCTCCTTGGGGTGGGGGTGGCGCGGGACCTTGTCGTGGCGGGCGAGCCCTTGCCTGCGCCCGCCGCGACGGACGCCGACCGTCGCAGGTCTGCAATAGGTACGCAGGTCGCGCGGCCACCGACGGACCACGCCCCGGCACGCCGTACCGGCCAGACGGCGCCAGTCAGACCACGCCGGTCAAGCCGCCCGACGGATGAGCAGGATGTGGTCGATGACCTCGGCGGTGCGCCCCTGGGGCCCGGTGGCGGTCCGGCGCGCCGCCTCGGCCCGTTCGACGGTCCACCCCGCCGGGTCCAGGCCGATGCCCTCGGCGACCTCCCGGGCGCTCGGGTACCGGATGTCGGGGTCCTGGTCCCACGACCAGGGGGCGGTCGAGCCGTGGTCGACGACCAGCAGCCGTCCGCCGGCCCGCAGCGCCTGCGCGGCCGTGCGCAGAACGGTCGCCCTGTCCAGTTCCAGCGGCGTCTGCAAGTAGTGGGCGCTGATGAGGTCGAACGCGCCCCGCGGGAATGTCTCCTGCAGGTCATGCCGTTCGGCGACGACCCGGTCCGCGAGGCCGAGGGCGCCGGCGAGGGCTTCGAGGCGCTGGACCGCCACGGCCGACACGTCGACGGCGGTGACGTGCCACCCCTGGCGGGCGAGCCACACCGTGTCGCCGCCCCCGCCGCATCCGAGGTCGAGCGCGTCGCCGGGCGCCAGATCCGCGGCCGTCTCGGTGAGCCGTGTGTTCGGCCGGGGCTCGGTGTCCGCCGGGCGGGCCGCGTGGACGCCGTCCCAGAAAGCGACCGCATCGGTGGTGCTCATCGGGGCTCCTTCGGTTGGGGAATGAGCCCCAGCCTTGCCGCCGCACCAGGATTCGGCACGGGAACTTGCCGGTTCGGCAAGGTGCGCGGCCCCATCACCCGTCCCCGCCCAGCCAGCCCTTCGCAACCGCCCGCGCCCCGGCCTGGAAGCGGCTGCGGGCGCCCAGCTCCGTCTCAGCAGCTCCTCGTCCGGCCGGCTGCGCCCGTGGCGAGATCACCGAGGTGTTCGCCCGCGGTACGGCCGCGGTGCTCACCCCGGTCGGCACCGTCCGCGACGGCGAGGGCGGTGACTGGACCGTCGGGGACGGCGAGATGGGCCCGGTCACCCGGAAGCTGCGCCAGGCGCTGGTTGACCTCCAGCACGGCCGCGCCGCCGACCCCGACGGCTGGCTGCACCGCGTACGGTGACGACTCCCCCGCCGATCCGGCGTAGAGCGCCCCGTATCGGACCCAGGGGCAGCCCCCGTACGGCTGCGCCGGGGACGGCGCGTCAGCGGCGCACGCGCGGCATTCCCAGGCCGATCCAGGAGATGATCTCGCGCTGGATCTCGTTGTTGCCGCCGCCGAAGGTGAAGATGACGGCCGAGCGGTAGCCGCGCTCCAGTTCGCCGTGGAGGACCGAGCCCGCCGAGCCCTCCTTCAGGGCGCCCGCCGCACCGACGACCTCCATGAGCGAGGCGTACGCGTCGCGGCGGGCCTCGGAGCCGTAGACCTTGACGGCCGAGGCGTCCTGCGGGGTCAGGGTGCCTTCCTGGACGGCGTTCACCATCTGCCAGTTCAGGAGCTTCATGGCGTCGAGCCTGGCGTGGGTGCGCGCCAGGCAGCGGCGGACCCAGCCGAGGTCGATGACGCGGCGGCCGTCGGCGAGTTCGGTGTCCATGGCCCAGCGCTGCACGTCGTGCAGGGCGCGGATGGCCGTGGTGCCGTGGGCGGCGAGGGTGACGCGCTCGTGGTTGAGCTGGTTGGTGATCAGCCGCCAGCCCTTGTTCTCCTCGCCCACCCGGCGGGAGACGGGGACGCGGATGTTCTCGTAGTGGCTCGCGGTGGTGTCGTGCGAGGCGAGGGTGTTGATGAGGGTGCAGGAGTAGCCGGGGTCGCTCGTCGGGACCAGGAGCATGGTGATGCCCTTGTGGAGCGGGACGCCCTCCTCGGGGGCGGCGGTGCGGACGGCCAGCCACACCCAGTCGGCGGTGTCGCCGTTGGTCGTCCAGATCTTCTGGCCGTTGACCGTGTAGTGGCCGGTGGTCTCGTCGCCCTCCCGTACCGCCTTCGTCCTGAGCGCGGCCAGGTCGGTGCCGGCGTCCGGCTCGCTGTAGCCGATGGCGAAGTCGAGTTCGCCGGAGAGGATCCTCGGCAGGAAGTAGCTCTTCTGCTCCTGCGTGCCGTACCGCATGATCGTGGGGCCGACGGTGTTGAGGGCCATCAGCGGGAGGGGTACGCCGGCCTGGGCAGCCTCGTCGAAGAAGATGAACTGCTCCATGGGAGTGAGCCCGCGCCCGCCGTACTCCTTGGGCCAGCCGACCCCGAGCCAGCCGTCGGCGCCCAGGCGCCGGACGGTCTGCCGGTAGAACCGCTTCCGCGCCGCGGCATCGGCGTGGCGCGCGTAGACGTGGTCCGGCACCAGTTCGGCGAAGTACGCACGCAGCTCGGCGCGCAACTGCTGCTGCTCGGGCGTGTATTCGAGGTGCACGGCCCCTCCAGGCTCTGACTGGCTCGCTCGGCCTCGGACTTGACGGCGCACACAGTAGAACCCGTTGCAGAAATAGGGAATGCCGGTGACGGGGGCGGGCGGCGCTCAGCCCAGGGCCGCGAGGAAGTCCTCGCAGGCCCGCGCGCAGCGTCGGCACGCCTGTGCGCAGGTGTCCGAGGCGGGGCCCGGATCGCACAGCGCGGCGCACTGGAGGCACACGTCGCGGCACCACTCGACCTGGGCGCGGACGTGACGCTCGTCCCGGTCGGCCTGGTCCGTCTGTTCGCCGAGGAAGCGGGAGGTCGCGTCGCACACGTCGGCGCACGCGAGGTAGAGGCGGGCCGCGTCATCCGACCCGGCGGGACCCTGGCGGCGGGCACACGCCCGTACGCAGTCCTCGCAGGCCTCCACGCACGCGAAGCGGTCCTCCAGATAGCGGACGAGGTCCTGGTGGTCGCACTGCGGCGGCCCGTCCGCGGGCGCGCCGGGCCGGATGCGCGGGTCCGGCGCGGGGGCGCGGGGGGGTGGCGGGGCGGGGCACGGCCGGTGAGGAGGGCGTGACGGTCACGGGATTGCTCCCTTCGGTCCCGCACGGGTAGCCGAGCCGCACGGGTAGCCGAGCCGCCGCCGGCCAAACCCATCGGGCGCCCGACTCCTCTACGGCCCCCTGCCGGGCACGAGGGAGCCCCGCCGCGACGGGGGAGACACGGCGGGGCCCAATTGTTCGAGTGCCCGTTCCGGGGCGCGTCACACCCTTCTGCCCGAAACTCATCACCACGAGGCCGGATCCGGGCCGGCCGAGGGGTCCGGCCCACGCCGACGGCTCAGGCGTACGTGCGTCTCCCCCGCCGGTACGCGATCTCGCCCAGCACGATGTCCACGGCGAGGAACGCCACGAGCGGGATGCCGAGCAGCGGCACGAAGTAGCCGAGCACCGCGATCGCCGCCATCAGCGGGACCAGGACGTACGGCGGTACGTCCTGCCAGGCGCCGCGCGGCATCGGCCTGCCGAAGGACGAGGCGCGGCCGCGCTGCCACCACATGCGGTAGCCCCACACGATGAGCAGGATCACGCAGAGGGCGAGCGCGGCGAGCGCGATCTGATTGGCGATGCCGAAGAGCGAACCGGCGTGCGCGTCGATGCCCCAGCGCGACAGCTTGGCCAGCACGGGATAGTCGTCGAACCGCAGGACGTCGGTGACTGCGCCGTTCGCCGGGTCCACGGCGACCGAGTCCTGCTTCTCGGGCCAGCTGCGCTGGATCTGCTTGACGACGTACGCCGTCGGCCCGGACGCGTCACCGGCGGGCGGGACGATCTCCACCGGGTCCGAAAGGCCCTGGCCGCGCGCGGACTTCAGGACGGCGTCGAGACCGACGTCGGCTCCCGCCCCGGCCCGCGCTGTCCCGGCCGCGCCCCCGTGCCCGGCGTGCTCCCCGGCGGCCTGCGCGGTCACCGACGGTGTGCTCTGCCCGAGGGAGTCCCGCAAATCGCTGATGCTCTGCCCCGCGTACGTCGACCACGTCAAGCCCGTCGCGGACAGGAAGAACAGGCCGACCGCCGCCCAGACGCCCACCGAGCCGTGCAGCGACAGCGTGCGGCGCCGCCCCGTCGCGTTCCCCGGCTTGTGCCGCTTCCGTAGTGCCTTGCGGCGCCCGAACCACAGGACGAGGCCGCCGCCCGCGATCACCCACAGCCAGCTGGCGGCGAGTTCGCTGTAGAGCCGGCCCGGCTCGCCGAGGTGCAGATCGCGGTGGAGTCCGTCGATCCAGGTGCGCAGGGGAAGCGCCCCGGACGCGCCGTACTGCGCGAGGGCGCCGCGTATCTCGCCCGTGTACGGGTTCACGAAGACCGCGAGCGTCTGGTCGGAGTCGACGCCCGGCACCCCGGAGAGCAGGACGCGTGTGGTGGCGCCGTCCTCGGGCGCGGGCCGGACCGCGCTGATCGTCCCCTCCGGGTGCGCCTGCCGGGCCGCCGCCACCTGGCGGGTCAGGGGCAGTTCGCTCTTGCCGGCCGGGACGGACACGCGCAGTTCATCGGCGTACAGGATTTTCTCGGCCTGGTACGAGCCCGCGTACAGCAGGCCCGTCGTGGCCGCGACCAGGAGGAAGGGCGCGATCAACAGCCCCGCGTAGAAGTGCAGGCGCAGCACCAGCGGACGCAACGACGCCCAGCCGGATCGCCGGGCCGCCGGCCGGGCCTCCGTATCCCCGGGCGGGCTCAAAGGGTCGGCCGGCTGCTGCCCGTCGCCTTCGGCGAGGACGGTGGGTTCGGCGGGCATGAGGCGTTCTCCTGGATCGACGGGCCACGGCCCGACTGCGACCGGGCCGGTCCAGGAGTCGGCCCGGGGTCCCGCGAAGTTCCCGCGCCCCCGTGTGACGTGCGCCACTGCGGCACGGTCAGGTGTGCGTGTGGTGGGCCAGGGTCAGATGTGGGTCGCGCTCCCCCGCCGCCGGTGCCGGGTCCGCGTGCACGAGGGCGCCGGTCAGGCGGGGGACGGCGTGCAGCAGCGCGTGCTCGGCCTCGACCGCCACCTGGTGGGCCGCGCGCACGGTCAGCGCTCCGTCCACGACGACCGCCACTTCGGCGCGCAGCCGATGGCCGATCCACCGCATCCGCAGCTCGCCCACCTCGTACACACCGGGCACCTCCAGGAGCGCGCGTTCGGCCGCGTCGACGAGCGCCGGGTCCACGGCGTCCAGCACGCGGCGGAAGACCTCGCGGGCGGCGTCCCGCAGGACTAGCAGGATGGCGGCCGTGATCAGGAGGCCGACTAGGGGGTCGGCGAGCCGCAGCCCCAGGGCCGCGCCGCCCGCCCCGAACAGCACGGCCAGTGAGGTGAAGCCGTCCGTACGCGCGTGCAGTCCGTCCGCGATCAGGGCGGCGGAGCCGATCTCGCGGCCGACACGGATGCGGTAGCGGGCCACGCCCTCGTTGCCGAGGAAGCCGATCACCGCGGCGAGGGCCACCACGGGCACATGGCTCATGTCGCGCGGATTCAGGAGCCGTTCGACCGCCGACCACGCCGCGAACGCGGCCGAGGCGGCGATCGTGAGGACGATGACGAGGCCCGCCAGATCCTCGGCGCGGCCGTATCCGTAGGTGAAGCGGCGGGTGGCCGCCCGGCGGCCCAGGACGAAGGCGATGCCGAGGGGTACGGCTGTCAGGGCGTCGGCCGCGTTGTGCACGGTGTCCCCGAGGAGGGCGACGGAGTCGGACATCACCACGACGACGGCTTGCGCACCGGCGGTCAGCCCCAGCACCAGCAGGGACACCCACAGCGCCCGGATGCCGCGCGCCGAACTCTCCAGCGCGGTGTCGACCTTGTCGGCGGAGTCGTGGGAGTGCGGGGTGAAGAGGTGGCGCAGGCGGTGGGCGACCCGGGGACGGTCATGCCCGTGGCCGTGGCCGTGGCCGTCGGGGTGCGGATGCGGGTGCGGGTGCGGGTGGTCATGCCCTGCTCGCGGGAGGTGGGGATGTTCGTGGTGCTCGTCGCTCACGTGGTGCCCCTTCCGGTGGGCGGGGCCACGCCGGCCGGGCTCGGCCGCGACGGACCGTCCGGCCCGGTGGCCCCCGGGCGTGCGGGCCCCCATTATGTGCGTATGAGCGCACGCATGCATCTCTCACCTGCACACTCTGCGCACGAGCACACCCCGGGCGCCCCACTCCCCGCGCACCAGCAGGCCCCGGGGCCCTCGCACCCCGCGCACGAGCCCACCCCGAACCCCTCGCACCCCGCACACGAGCCCACCCCGAGCCCCTCGCACCCCGCACACCAGCAGGCCCCGGACCCTGGGCGGCCTGCGTACCCGCACCCGCACCCGCCGAGCGAGGAGCAATTCGCCCTCGCCGCCGACCTGTTGGCCCTGCTCGCCGACCGCACCCGCCTGGCGCTGCTCCGCCGGTTGAGCGAGGGCGAGGCCGACGTGACCACGTTGACCGAGGTCTGCGGCGCCGCGCGGCCCGCCGTCAGCCAGCATCTGGCGAAGCTCCGCCTCGCCGGTCTCGTCGGCGCGCGCAAGGAGGGCCGCCGTGTCGTCTACGCCCTCCACGACGGCCGGCTGCGGCGGATCGTCGACGAGGCACTGGATCTCGCCACGCACCAGCGCCCGGACGGCTCATCGTCGGCGCCCGCTCAGGACAGCGTGCGGACCACCTCGCGGACCTGACCCGCGACGGAGCGGGGCAGTGGCGCGTAGTGCAGCCGGGACAGCGGCTTCTGGCCCGCCGCGCTCGCGGTGTAGCCGAGGAACGACCTGAGGGCGGGAAGGGTCTCCTTCCGGTTTCCCCTGTCGCACACGATCTCGTAGGTGACCTGGACGATCGGATAGGCGCCGGGCGTCGCGGCGCCGTAGCGGAACTTCAGCGTCATGTCCTTGCCCTCGCCCGCGACCCTGGCCGCCGCGATTCCGGCCGACGCCGTCGTGGGCGTCGGTTCGACGGGGGCGGGCGCGCCGGTGTCGATCCTGACGGTCTTGATGTCCCTGGCCCGCGCGAAGGACAGCTCGAAGTAGCCGATCGCGCCGAAGCCGGAGGTGACCTCGGAGGCGATCCCGCCCGAACCGCTCGCGGACGCGCCGGCCCCGCCCTGCCAGGCCTTGCCCACCGGGTGCCGCCAGACGTCGGGGGCGGCGCCCGCGAGGTAGGCCTGGAAGTTCGCCGTGGTCCCCGAGTCGTCGGAGCGGTGGACGGGGCGGATCGGCAGGGAGGGCAGTTCGACGCCCTGGTTGAGGCGCTGGATCCGCGGATCGCCCCAGGAGGTGATGCGCCGGTCGAAGATCTTGGCGAGCGTCGGGGCGTCCAGGACCAGGCGGTCGACGCCCGGAAGGTCGTAGCCGATCGCGATGGGCCCGCCGACCATGGGCAGGTCGATGGCGCGACCGCCCCGGCAGGCGCCCTTGGACCGTTCGATCTCGTCGGCCTTCAGGGGGCTGTCGGAGCCGCCGAAGGCGGTGGCGCCGCGCAGGAACTGGGCGCTGCCCGCTCCCGAGCCGATCGGGTTGTAGGCGAACCGCACACCGGGGCAGGCGCGCTGGTACTCCGTGATCCAGTGCTTCATCGCGCTCTGCTGGGCGCTCGAACCGGTCCCCGGGACCCTCCCTGCCCGCGCGCACTCGATGCCGGCGACGGCCGCGGGAGCGGCGGACGCGTGAGCGGCGGCGTCCCCCTCCCCCGGCCCCATGAGGCCGCACCCCGCGAGGCCGCATCCCGCGAATGCCAGCGCCACCGCGACCACCAGCGGGCCCGTGAAGAGCGTTCTGCCGCCTCGATACGTACGTCTCGGACGTGGGCGTCGCAACGTGGTCCCCTCGGCTCGATCGCGATCGGGACTCAGATGGTCGCCGGTCGAGGACGACGGCGGGTGACGGCAGGGCGAACATCGGGCGACGGCCGGGTGCGCCGGAGACGTTTGCATGGCCATGCGTTCTGATGCATACTCTTGCCATGTCCAAGGTCCTCACCTCCCTCCCCACCGGCGAGCGTGTCGGCATCGCCTTCTCCGGCGGCCTCGACACCTCCGTAGCCGTCGCCTGGATGCGCGACAAGGGCGCCGTCCCGTGCACGTACACCGCCGACATCGGCCAGTACGACGAGCCCGACATCGCGTCCGTGCCCGGCCGAGCCTCCGCGTACGGCGCCGAGATCACCCGACTCGTCGACTGCCGTGCCGCGCTGGTCGAGGAAGGCCTTGCGGCGCTGGCCTGCGGTGCGTTCCACATCAAGTCCGGTGGGCGCCCCTACTTCAACACCACGCCCCTGGGGCGCGCCGTGACCGGCACGCTCCTGGTGCGGGCCATGCTGGAAGACGGCGTGCAGATCTGGGGCGACGGCTCCACGTTCAAGGGCAACGACATCGAGCGGTTCTACCGCTACGGCCTGCTCGCCAACCCGCACCTGCGGATCTACAAGCCCTGGCTGGACGCGGACTTCGTGACGGAGCTCGGCGGCCGCAAGGAGATGTCCGAGTGGCTGGTCGCGCACGGCCTGCCCTACCGGGACTCCACGGAGAAGGCGTACTCCACGGACGCCAACATCTGGGGCGCCACCCACGAGGCGAAGACCCTGGAGCACCTCGACACCGGCATCGAGACCGTCGACCCCATCATGGGCGTGCGGTTCTGGGACCCGTCGGTGGAGATCGGCACCGAGGACGTCACGGTCGCCTTCGACCAGGGCCGCCCGGTCGCCATCAACGGCAAGGAGTTCGCCACCCCGGTCGACCTGGTCATGGAGGCCAACGCGATCGGCGGCCGCCACGGGCTCGGCATGTCCGACCAGATCGAGAACCGGATCATCGAGGCCAAGAGCCGGGGCATCTACGAGGCGCCCGGCATGGCGCTCCTCCACATCGTCTACGAGCGGCTCGTCAACGCGATCCACAACGAGGACACGATCGCGGCCTACCACAACGAGGGCAGGCGCCTCGGCCGTCTCCTCTACGAGGGCCGCTGGCTCGACCCGCAGGCGCTGATGGTGCGCGAGTCGCTGCAGCGGTGGGTCGGCGCGGCGATCACCGGTGAGGTGACCCTGCGGCTGCGGCGCGGCGAGGACTACTCGGTCCTCGACACGCGGGGCCCGACGCTCAGCTACCACCCGGACAAGCTCTCGATGGAGCGGACCGAGGACTCGGCGTTCGGCCCGGTGGACCGGATCGGCCAGCTCACCATGCGCAACCTCGACATCGCGGATTCGCGCTCCCGGCTGGAGCAGTACGTCGGTCTCGGCCTGGTCGGCACCGCCCACCCGACGCCGATCGGTGCCGCGCAGGCGGCCTCGACGGGCCTGATCGGGGCCATGGACGCGGGTGGCGCCCAGGCGATCGCCTCGCGGGGCGAGACGACGGACGAGGAGACGATGCTGGACCGTGCCGCGATGGAGGCGGGCACGGACTGAGCGCACCGCGAGCACTCCCGACCTGCGGGCCCGGCGGATTCCTTCCGCCGGGCCCGCTGTCATGTGCCCCGACCGCCGCCGCGCGCGCCGCCGTGGACCGCGTGTCCGGATGTGACAGGGAATCGTCATTGCGGCCCTCGGCGGTGGCCGTGAGGATAGCCGCATGCCCCTCTCGCACCGCGTCGTCATCGCGGTCTTCCCCGACGTCGATCTCCTCGACGTGACCGGTCCCGCCGAGGTCTTCGCGCTGGCCAACCGGGTCACACGCGGCCGCGCCGGTTACGAGGTCCACCTGGCGGGGCCGGTCGTCGGCGCGGTCCGCACCTCGGCGGGCGTGCGGCTGCTCACGGACGTGTCCTTCGACGGGACCGATGGCCGGGTGGACACCCTGCTGGTGCCCGGCGCGGTGGACATGACCGAGGACGGCCCGGTCGCCCGCATCGACGCTCAGGTCGTGCGGTGGCTGGAGGAGACCGCGCCCGCGGCCCGCAGGGTGGCGTCGGTGTGTGTCGGCGCTCATCTGCTGGCCGCGGCCGGGCTCCTCGACGGGAAGACCGCGACCACGCACTGGTCGACCGCCGCCCAGCTCGCCGCCGACCATCCCGCCGTCACGGTCGACCCGGACCCCATCTTCGTCCGCGCGGACCGCGGGCGGCTGTGGACCGGTGCCGGGATCAGCGCCTGCCTGGATCTGGCGCTGGCCCTGGTGGCCGAGGACCAGGGCGAGGACGTCGCCCTGGCGGTGGCCCGGCAGCTGGTGATGTACCTCAGGCGCCAGGGCGGGCAGAGCCAGTTCTCGGTGCCGCTCAGCCGGCCCGTCTCCGACCGGCGCGACATCGACGAGCTGCGGCTGTGGATCGCCGAGCACCTCTGCGAGGACCTTTCGGCGGCGGCGCTCGCGGCCCGGATGTGCCTCAGCGAGCGGCACTTCGCGCGGGTGTTCAAGCAGGAGACGGGCACGAGCCCGGCCGACTACGTCGAGGCGGCCCGGGTGGAGACGGCCCGCCGACTCCTGGAGAGCACCGACTGCCCCCTGGAGAAGGTCGCCTCCGCCGCCGGGCTCGGCTCGGTCGAAACCCTGCACCGCGCCTTCCGACGGCAGCTCGCCAGTACGCCGGCCGCCTACCGCCGCCGCTTCCGCACCACCGCCCTCTGATCCTTCTCCGTCCCGTCGGAGCCCCGCCGAAGTCCTCGGCGGCCGCCCGGCACTCCCCGGCACGCGGCCGGCCGTAGGCCCCGCCCTGCCCTTTTCCCGAAAGGCACCCCATGAGCACCCACCCGCACTCCGCCTCCACCACCCTGCGCGACGTGATCGGCCTGGACGGCCGGCCGGCCCGGCTGAGCGAGTCCGCCCTGATCCTGATCGACTTCCAGAACACCTACCGCACGGGCGTCATGGCGCTGGAGGGCGCCGAAGCGGCCCTCGCGGCGGGCGCCAGGCTGCTGGAGCGGGCCCGCGCGGCGGGCGTCCCGGTCGTCCATGTCGTCAACGACGGCGGTGCGGGCACCCCGTACGACATCCGCGCCCACATCGGCGCCATCAGCGACGAGGTCGCCCCGGTGGCCGGCGAGCCGGTCGTGGTCAAGGAGTTCCCCGACTCCTTCCACGCCACCGAGCTGGAGAAGACACTCGCCGGCCTCGGCTTCGCCCCGGGCGGCGGCGGGGACCTGGTCCTCGCCGGGTTCATGACGCACATGTGCGTCAACTACACGGCGCAGGGCGCCTTCAAGCTGGGGTACCGGCCCACCGTGGTCGCGGAGGCGACGGCCACCCGTGCCCTCGCCGCCCCGGACGGCACGGTTCTGACGGCCGACGCGCTCCAGAGGGCCGCCCTGACGACCCTCACCGATCTGTTCGCCACCGTCGTCCCGACCGTCGACGCCCTCCCCGCCTGACCTGCCGCACCCGCCCGGGCCGCCGGGCGAAACGCCCCGTCAGGTGCCCGCGCGGGCGGTGGCCCCGCCGTCGCGGGACACGCTCACGGGGCGTTCCGCTCGGTCTCGCGGCGGCGCAGCTCCCGCAGCGCGATGGTGCGCTTGTGCACCTCGTCGGGGCCGTCGGCCAGGCGCAGGGTGCGCAGATGGGCGTACATGCTCGCGAGCGGGAAGTCGTCGCTGACGCCGGCGCCGCCGTGGACCTGGATCGCCCGGTCGACGACCTTGAGGGCCACCGCGGGCGCGGCGACCTTGATGGCGGCGATCTCCGTGCGGGCCTGTTTGTTGCCGACGGTGTCCATGAGGTGCGCGGCCTTGAGGGTGAGCAGCCGCGCCATGTCGATCTCGACGCGGGACTCGGCGATCCAGTCCTGGATGTTGGCCCGGTCGGCCAGGGGCACGCCGAACGTCGTACGGGACCGGGCGCGGTCGATCATCAGGTCGAGGGCGCGTTCGGCCATGCCGATGGAGCGCATGCAGTGGTGGATGCGGCCGGGGCCGAGCCGGGCCTGGCTGATCATGAAGCCGTCGCCCTCGCCGGCCAGCAGGGCGGTGCGCGGGACGCGGACGTCCTCGAAGAGCACCTCGGCGTGGCCCTCGCGGTCCTGGTAGCCGAAGACGGGCAGGCCGCGCAGGACCGTGACGCCCGGGGTGTCGAGGGGGACGACCATCATGCTCTGCTGCCGGTGGCTCGGCCCCTGCGGGTCGGTCTTGCCCATCACGATGAGCACCCGGCAGTTCTTGTGCAGGGCGTTGGACGTCCACCACTTGCGGCCGTTGAGGACGTAGTCGTCGCCGTCGCGCACCATCCGCGTCTCGATGTTGCGGGCGTCGGAGCTGGCGACGGCCGGTTCGGTCATCGCGAACGCGGAGGCGATCTCCCCGGCGAGGAGCGGCTTCAGCCACTTCTCCTTGTGCTCGTCGGTGCCGAAGAGGGTGAGGACCTCCATGTTGCCGGTGTCCGGGGCGTTGCAGTTGGTGGCCTCGGGGGCGAGGTGCGCGCTGCGGCCCATGATCTCGGCGAGCGGCGCGTACTCCAGGTTGGTCAGGCCGGGACCCCATTGGGGGTGGGGATGGAAGAGGTTCCACAGGCCGCGCTTCTTGGCCTCGGCCTTGAGGTCCTCCAGCACCGGCGGCTGGTGGTGGGGGTCGCCGGATTCGGCCAGCTGCCTCTCGTACACCGCCTCGGCCGGATAGACGCGCTCGTCCATGAAGGCGAGCAGCTTCTCCTGGTACTCCTTGGCCCTGTCGCTCACGTCGAACACGGGTCCTCCCACGGTCGTCTCGCCTCGGCGCCGTCACCGTATTTGAATCCGTATTCAGGTTCAAGGGTCACCTCCCGGCCCCCGGCGGTATGTTTGAATCCAACGTCAAGTTCGATGTGCCCCGATGACAGGAGTGCTGCCTGATGACGACGCATGTGCCTGTCGGCGAGTGGGAGCGCGTCGCGACGCGCCGGGTCGCCTCGGGCGGCATCACGCTGCGGGTCTTCGACCACGGCGAGGCGCGGCCGGGCAGGCCGCCGGTGGTGCTGTGCCACGGCTTCCCGGAGCTGGCGTTCTCCTGGCGGCACCAGCTGTTCGCGCTGGCGGAAGCGGGGCATCGGGTCCTGGTGCCCGACATGCGGGGCTACGGCGGCAGTTCGCGCCCCGCCGACGTCGACGCGTACGACATCCTGACGCTCTGCTCGGACCTGACCGCCATTCTCGACGACGCGGGCGCGGACGACGCGGTGTTCGTGGGGCACGACTGGGGTGCGAACGTGGTGTGGAACATGGCCCTGGTGCATCCCGAGCGGGTGCGGGCGGTGGCCGGGATGAGCGTGCCGGTGACGCCGCGGGCCCCTGCCCCTCCCCTGCCGATCCTGCGCTCGCGGCTCGGGGACGACTTCTACATGGTGTGGTTCCAGGAGCCGGGTGTCGCGGACCGGGCGCTGAGCCGCAATGTGCGCAGGACTCTCGTCACGCGGGAGATCTACTCCGCCGCGTGGGCCGCTCGGCCGGATGAGCAGTTGCCTCCCCCGTCGTGGCTCGGTGAGGAGGAACTCGCCTACTACGTCGCCACGTTCGAGGAGACGGGTTTCACCGGCGGCCTCAACTACTACCGCAATCTGGACCGCAACTGGGCGCTCACCGAGCACCTGGACGGCCGCGTGATCGAGCAGCCCTCGCTGTTCGTCACCGGGTCCAAGGATCCCGTCGCCCGCTTCATGCCCGCCGACGGCCTCGACCGGATGCTCACCGACCCGCGCGGGCACGTCGTGCTCGACGGCGCGGGCCACTGGATCCAGCAGGAGCGGCCCGCCGAGGTGAACGCCGCTCTCCTGGAATTCCTCGCCGTGGTCGGCTGATAGCATCCGCTGCGCCGGTTACGCACAGGTTCGCAGACGACAGTGAATGGATCGCAGTGGCTGCCCAGGCCCCGGCCGCGGACAGCGGCCAGAAGCAACCGATCACGCCCCGCAGCGCACGCGGTGTCAGGACCCGCAACGCGTTGATCGCCGCCGCCCGCGAAGTCTTCGAACGCGACGGGTACCTGGACGCCCGCATCACGGACATCACCAAGGCGGCGCAGGTCGCCTCCGGGTCGTTCTACACGTACTTCAACAGCAAGGAAGAGATCTTCCAGGCGCTCGTCGAGCAGGTGCAGGAGGAGATGCTGCACCCGCAGCTGCGCGAACGCACCGGCATCACCGACACCCGCGATCTCATCGACGCCGCCAACCGCGAGTACTTGCGGGCGTACAAGAAGAACGCGCGCCTGATGGCGCTGTTCGAGCAAGTGGCGCAGGTGGACGAGCAGTTCATGGCGCTGCGCATGGAGCGCGGCAACGCCTTCGTGCGACGCAACGCCAAGCTGATCCGCACCCTCCAGGAGAACGGCGAGGCCGACCGGAGCCTCGACCCGCTGGTGACCGCGCACGCCCTGTCGGTGATGGTGAGCCGCATGGCGTACACGGTGTTCGTACTGGGCCAGCGCATCCCGTACGAGCGGCTGGTCACGACGCTGAACAAGATCTGGGAGAACGGACTGCGGCTCACGGACCCCGAACCACGGCCCTGACCCCCGCGCGGTCACCGACCGGCCCCCACGCGAGGGCGGCGCACGGCGGATCCCGGTCCCAGGGCCGGGGCGCTTGTCCCCGGCTGTGCCGGAACCGGGTGGGCGGTCTGTACCGGAACCGGGTGGGCGGTCGCCGGCCCGTCAGTAGTCGACGCGGTCGGTCTTGGCCAGCCATGCGTCGAAGGGCGCCGTGCGGTTCGCCACGTCCAGCCGCTCGACCGGCATCGGCCACATCGAGGCGGGCTTCTTCTCGAACAGGTCGTAGAACTTCCGGTCGTCGAACCCGGCCACCGCGGCGTCGTCCCGGTCGGCGGCGAAGACGATCCGGTCGACCCGCGCCCACAGCGCCGACGACAGGCACATCGGGCACGGCTCGCACGAGGTGACCAGGACGCAGCCCTCCAGCGCGAAGGTGTCCAGCTTCTTGCAGGCGGCGCGCATCGCGCTCACCTCGGCGTGCGCCGTCGGGTCCAGGGAGGCGGTCACCTGGTTGTTCCCCGTGGCGACGACCTCGCCGCCCCTGGCGACCAGGGCGCCGAACGGCCCGCCGCCGTTCTTGACACTGTCCGTGGCGAGCTTGATCGCCACGTCCATCCAGGCCTTCTCGATCTCCTGGACGGTCGCTTCCTGGGCGTACGCGGTCATGGTGACTCCCTCTTTCGGTGGGGGTGCGGGCGCTACGCGCCGGGGACGCCTCATCCATCGCAACTTGTTGAGCAGTACACAGCCCGGTGGCCGAAACCAGCTAGGCGTGGAAGACCTGAAAGGACCTGTCGGCCTCTCGTAGGTTTCTCCGAAAACCGGCCGGGACCTGCGGCAATGGCAACGAGACGCTCCCCTCAGTCGCAATCCTGTGAGGACGCCAGCAGATGGTCGCGTACGAGGGCGACGTGCGGGTTGTCCGAGGAGCCGGGACGCTGCACGAGGAAGCCCGTGTTGATCGGCGGGTCCTCCGGGTCGTTCAGCAGCACGAGGTCCCCCGAGGCCAGCTCGTCGCGGCACAGATAGCGGGGCAGCACACTGAAGCCGGCGCCGCCGAGCACGGCCGCCTTGACCGCGCGCAGGTCGGGCATGGTGACGGCGGGCTCACAGACCAGGCGCTTGCCGAAGACGTGCCGCCAGTAGCGGCGGACGATGGGCACGTCCTCCGCGTACGCGATCAGGGGCACCCCGCGCAGGGCCGCCGGGCCCTGGCCGGCGATCGCCTCGGCGCCCCCGGTCCGCTGCGCCCAGGCACCCGCCGTGACGAGCACGAACTCCTCGTCGGCGAGGGGTACGGCGGTCAGGTTCCGGCCGCGGGGGCGGGTGGTGGCGACGACGAGGTCATGGCGGCCCGCGCGCAGCTCGTCCAGGAGGTCGTCGGTGAGCCCCGTGGTGATCCGCAGCCGCACTCCCTTCTCCACGAGGGGGGCGAGGCCGGGCAGCACGCAGTGGGAGAGGAATTCGGCCGGTCCCGCGAGATGGACGGGCTCCGCCGAGCCGTCGACGCCGTGGCCCGCGACCTCCGCGAGGGCGTCCAGGGGCTCGACGATGCGGGCCGCCAGTTCGTCGGCGAACGGGGCGGGGGCGGCGCCCCGGGGCAACCGCTGGAAGAGTTCCCGGTCGAGCTGCCGTTCGAGGGAACGGATCTGGGCGGTGACCGTGGGCTGGGACAGACCGAGGAGGCGGGCGGCGGCGGTGAAGGACCCGGAACGGTACACGGCGAGGAACGTCCGCAGCTGATTGAGGTCAAGCGCCCCCGTCCCGGTCCCCGTCCCCGCCTGCGGCCCCGCCGCCTCGCTCCCGGCCCCTCCCCTGCCCGTGGCCTGTGTCTTTCCCATACGGCCGAGCCTAGGCCCGCCGGACGCCCCGGGTCGCGCCGGGGGCGGCGTCCCGGGGTGGCGGGCGGAGGCGGGCGTGGGTCAGGAGGTGCAGGTTCGTGCGCCCGTGTGCAGGGCGAGTGCCGTGTTGGGGGTGAGCGTGGCCGTGAAGCGGCCGGCGGAGTCGACCGTGACGCGCCTGTTGGACTGGACGTCGCAGTAGTCGCCGGCGGCCAGCGCGGTCTGGAAGGTGCGGTTCAGCGAGGAGCCCTCGTGGTTGATCGCGACGTACGCCTTGTCACCGCGGCCGAAGGCGATCTGGTTGCCGCCGTTGTCCCACCAGTGGATGACGTTCTGGCCGCGCGCGGTGTTGCGGAAGGCCACCATGCCCGCTATCTCGCGCCACGCGTGCTGGCACTTCCAGCCGTCGGAGTAGCAGGCCCGCACGGTGCCGCCGTTGGGCGGTCCGGCGTCGCGGTCGGAGAACTCGTAGCCGGAGTGGACGTCGGGCGAGCCGTAGGGCCAGGCGAGCATGAAGACGTTGGCCAGGGTGTAGTTGGCGCCGTCCTTGTAGCTGAGGGTGTCGCCGCCGCGCTCGGTGTCGTGGTTGTCGACGAAGACGGCGGCCTTGTCGGAGGGCAGGTACCCCCAGCCCTCGCCGTAGTTCTTCAGGTAGGCGAGCTTCTCCGCGTTGAAGACGCGCTTGAGGTCGCGGGCGTACCGGAACTCCTGGACGTCGCCGTTGCCCACGTATTCACCCGGTGAGACCGCCTCGCCGGCGCCGTAGATGGTCTCCTGCTTCCAGTACACGCCCGGGTCGCTCAGCCGTGACTTGATGTCGGCGAGGTCACCGGCCGGCATGTGCTTGGCCGCGTCGACACGGAATCCGTCCACGCCGAGGGAGAGCAGGTCGTTGAGGTAGGCGGCGATCCGGCCGCGCACGTAGCCCTCGCCGGTGTCCAGGTCGGCCAGGTCCACGAGTTCGCAGTTCTGTACGTTGCTGCGGTCGCCGTAGTTGGTGACGCGCGAGCGGCAGTCGTCCATGTCGGCGCCCGAGTAGGTGCCGGGGTAGTCGTACTTCGTGTACGAGGAGCCGCCCGTGCCGGTGCCCGAGCCGGCCGCCATGTGGTTGATCACCGCGTCCGCCACCACCTTGACGCCGGAGCCGTGGCAGGTGTCGACCATGTTCTTGAAAGCCGCCCGGTCACCGAGCCGACCGGCGATCTTGTAGCTGACCGGTTGGTACGAGGTCCACCACTGACCGCCCTGGATGTGCTCCTGGGGCGGTGAGACCTGGACGAATCCGTAACCGGCGGGGCCGAGTTGGTTCCTGCACGCCTCGGCGACCGAGTCGAAGCGCCACTCGAAGAGGACGGCGGTGACGTCCTTGCCGCCGGGCGGGGTCGCCCCGGCCTCGGGGGGCGCCGCGAGGAGGCTTCCGAGGACCCCGGCCGCGAGGGCGAGGGCGACGGCGACAGGTCTGCGGGTCGGGTGCGTCGGGCCATTCATGGGGGCCTCCAGGAAGCGCGGGGGCGGGCAGGGATGTGGGGGCGCGGGGGCGTCGCCGAGTCATCGGCAGGATCTTGCAGGTTTAATCTGCAAGAACTTGCGATCGGGACCGTAAGCGCCCCGGCAGGTCCGGTCAACCCTTCGCGCACGACCCATCGCACCGCGCAGGCCGCCCGGGAGCGGCCAGGCGCCGCGTCAGGCCCTGGCCCGGGCGCGGTGCCGGCGTACCGCGTCACGGTTGGCGCATGGGTGGGAGCAGTAGCGCTGCCGCCCGGTGCGGGAGGTGTCCGCGAAGATCGTGGCGCATTCGCCGACCTCGCACCGCCGCAGCCGGTGCATTCCGCGCCCGGCCAGATGCAGGGCGGTGCCGACGGACAGCAGGGAGCCGAGGGGGAGTTCGTCGTCGCGGTAGTGCAGGTGCCAGCCGCCGCCCGCGTGATCGGTCAGCCGGGGGTGGGCGCAGGACGCGGCGAGCATGCGGTTGACCGCCTGCGCCCGCTCCCGCTCGTCGGTGGCGTCGACGACTTCCTCCCACGCGTCCAAGGCGGCCCCGAGGGCGACCAATTCCTGTGCCGTGGCGGGGACTTCCAGGACCAGTCCGGCCGCGCGGCAGCGCTCCGTCAGGTCCGCGGCGTCGACCGGACGCCGGTTGGCCAGGTCCGCCGCCAGGTTCACGGCATCGGCGCCGTAAGGGTTGAGATGCATAAGACCATTACATCAGGGTGATCACATGAGCCACCCCGAGAAACACCCCACGTCTCCCCGACCCGCGACCCACACTCCCGCTCCCGCTCCCGTACACCCGATCAGCAGTCCGGGCCCTGGGGTGCGGCGGGCCGTGAAAGAGGATCTGCCGGAACTCGTGCGTCTGCGCGCGTCGTTGTTCGAGGGCCTCGGCGGGGAGTACTTCAACCCCGCGTCGGCGGGCGACGACTGGCGTCACCGCCTCGCCGAGGTCCTCGGTGACCAGCTCGCCGCCGACTCCGCGCGGATCCTCGTCGTGGACGGCGACGAAGGCCTCGCCGCCTGCGGCATCGGCACCGTCGAGCAGTGGTTTCCCGGCCCGCACAACATCAACGGCCGCGTCGGTCACGTCATCGGCGTGGTCACCGACCCGGCACACCGGCGCCGTGGCCACAGCCGCGCGATCATGCGGGCGCTGCTGGACTGGTTCCGCGAGCGGGAG
This sequence comes from Streptomyces sp. NPDC005898, assembly GCF_040629635.1. NCBI lineage: Bacteria > Bacillati > Actinomycetota > Actinomycetes > Kitasatosporales > Streptomycetaceae > Streptomyces > Streptomyces sp. NPDC005898. Next base: position 108,265 of record NZ_JBEXWC010000016.1, read on the forward strand.
GCCTCCCGCGTGGACCTGTACGCCTCCCCCGAGGGCGAACCGCTCTACCGCGCCCTGGGCTTCGTCGACCATCCCGACCCCGCGCTGTACTGGCGCCCGTGACCTTCGCACGGGGCGCTCCCCGGGCCCTCGCTTAGCATCACAGGAACGTTCACAGGGAGGAGTCGGGAGTGGCTAGGGATACGCACAGTGGTACGCGCGACGCCGGGGCCGCGGCGGGAGCGGCAGCGGCGGAAGGGGCGGCGGACCAGCTCGCGGCGATGGTCGCGGACCTGCGGGAACTCGTGGAGTGCGAGTCCTTCTCCGCGGACCTGGACGCGCTGGCACGCAGCGCCGATGTCGTGGCGGCGCAGGGCACCCGGCACCTCGGCGTCCCGCCCGAACGCCTCGTCGTCGACGGGGTGACGCATCTGCGGTGGGTGTTCGGCACACCCCGGGTGCTGCTGCTCGGCCATCACGACACCGTGTGGCCGATGGGGTCCTTGGAGACCCATCCCTGGTCGCTGGAGGACGGCATCGCGCGCGGGCCCGGCGTCTTCGACATGAAGACCGGCCTGGTGCAGATGTTCCACGCGCTCGGCTCGCTGCCCTCCCTGGAGGGGGTGTGCGTCCTGGTCACCGGCGACGAGGAGACCGGCTCGGACACCTCGCGGCCGCTCATCGAGGAGATGGCGCGGCAGTGCGCGGCCACCTTCGTACTGGAGGCCTCGGGGGACGGCGGCGCACTGAAGACGGCGCGCAAGGGCACCTCTGCCTACGAGTTGGTGGTCCACGGCAAGGCGGCGCACTCGGGGCTCGAACCGGAGAAGGGTATCAACGCGGCGATCGGGGCCGCCCAGCTCATCCTCGCCATGGAGGGCCTGGCCCGGCAGGCCGACGGCGACGCCCAGGAGGGCTGGCGGACCACGGCGACGCCGACGATGGCGTGGGCCGGGACGACCACCAACACCGTGCCCGCCGAGGCGACGGTCTGTGTGGACGTCCGCGTCCCGAGCCTCGGCGCGCAGGAGCGGGTGGACACCGCGATGCGGGCGCTGGAGATCACCGTGCCGGGAGCACGTCTGGAGGTGCGGGGCGGCCCCAACAGGCCTCCTCTGGAGGAATCCTCGTCCGCCCACCTCTTCGAGCGGGCGTGCGCGGTCGCCCGGCGCCTGGGCCTCCCCCCGCTGCGGTCGGTCGCGGTCGGCGGAGCGTCCGACGGCAACTTCACGGGCGGGATCGGCTGTCCGACGCTGGACGGACTTGGCGCGGTGGGCGGCGGGGCGCACGCCGATCACGAGCATGTGGTCGTCGCCGAGATGGTCCCCCGGGCCCGACTGCTGGCCGGCCTCGTCGAGGCGATCGTCCGGGACGCGTAGGTCTCGCGGGGCGCGCATGTGCGGGGCGGCGCGCATGTGCCGGGCGGTGCGCACGAGCCCCGTCGCGCACGAGCCAGGCGGCGCGCAAGTGCCGGGCGGCGCGCAAGTGCCGGGCGGCACGCAAATCCGCCGGGCAGTGCGGATGTGCCGGGCGGTGGAGGCGTACCGGGGAGCGGCGGCGGACATCCCGTGCCCGGCACAAGCACCCGCCGCCCCGTGCCCTGCGCGGGCGCCCGCCGCCCCGTGCTCGGATCGAGCACCCGGCACCGCGCACCCGGCACCGCACCAAAAGCGTGTGCGCTCCACGTATCCGCTGGGCAGGCTGAGCCCATGAACTCTCGGCACGACCCCGACCCCAACCCCGACCGCGCCGCCGGCCCCGGCTCCCGTACCACTCCCCCGGACCCGGAGTGGATCACGACGCCGATCACCACGTCCCTCGCCGCCGATCTCCTGCGCGGCGCGCTCGACGTGGAGGGCACCGAGCACGGAGTGCTGCCGCACCGGCTGCCCGCCCAGGCCCGTGCCCAGTGTGCCGACGGGCAGTTGGCCATGGCCGAGTCCCAGCCCTCCGGCGTACGGCTGGTGTTCCGCACGCGGGCGACCGCCGTCGAACTCGACACGCTCCGCACCAAGATGGCCTACCGGGGCGCGCCGCCCCGTCCGGACGGCGTGTACGACCTGCTGGTCGACGGCGTCCTCGCCGGTCAGGCCAGTACGACGGGCGGCAACGTCCTGACGCAGGACATGACCACCGGGGCGGCGAAGACCGAGCCCGGGCCGGTCGGCACCGTCCGCTTCCAGGGGTTGCCGGACCGGGTCAAGGACGTGGAGATCTGGCTGCCGTACAACGAGGTCACCCAGCTGGTCGCGCTGCGCACCGACGCCCCCGTCGAGGCGGCCCCGCGAAGCGGCCGCGAGGTGTGGCTGCACCACGGCAGTTCGATCAGCCACGGCTCCAGCGCGGCGAGCCCCACCACGACCTGGCCCGCGCTGGCCGCCTCCCTCGGCGGCGTGGAGCTGATCAATGTCGGCCTGGCCGGGAGCGCCCTGCTCGACCCGTTCACCGCACGCGCCCTGCGCGACACTCCCGCCGACCTGATCAGCGTCAAGATCGGCATCAACCTCGTCAATCTGGACCTGATGCGCCTGCGGGCCTTCGGGCCGGCGGTGCACGGCTTCCTCGACACGATCCGCGAGGGCCACCCCACCGCTCCGCTGCTGGTCGTGTCGCCGCTGCTGTGCCCGATCCACGAGGACACGCCGGGACCGGGCGCGCCGGACTTGAGCGGGCTCGGCGAGGGGCGGTTCCAGTTCCAGGCGATGGGTGATCCGGCGGAGGTGCCCGGCGGGAAGCTGACGCTCACCGTGATCCGGGACGAACTGGCGCGCATCGTGAAGCAGCGCGCCGGCGACGACCCGAACCTCCACCACCTCGACGGCCGTGAGCTGTACGGCCCGGCGGACTTCGAGGAGTTGCCGCTGCCCGACCAGCTCCATCCCGACGCCGCGACCCATCGCCGCATCGGCGAACGCTTCGCGTCCCTGGTCTTCGGCCCGGGCGGCGCGTTCACCCGGGCGACCGCCGGTCGGCCGTCAGGTGTCATTCGGAGTCGATGAAGAACACCTGGTCGGTGCGGTCGGTGCAGGGTTCCTGCTTGGCCGCGGCGCCCTCCGCCGTGGACTTGTCCGTGATGCCCACGCAGAACTTCCGGTCGGGGGTGAAGAGCGTATAGATCCGGAAGGTGTTGGGCACGGGCGTCTCGACCGCCTCGATGTAGAACGAGTTGGCCCCCGCGCAGTCGCTCGTCGTCTCCAGCAGGTCGGGCACCGAGCTGAAGGGGAACACCATGAGGCAGCGGATGCCCGCCTGGGTGTTGTGCCACTGGAGCTTGTAGAGGCCGTTGCCCTGCGGCACCAGGTACGTGCGCGGGGTCGTCGCCTTCGCGCACGGGCGCTGCACGGCGACCGGGACGCTCAGGATTCCGGCGCGCCCCTCGGTCAGGCACTGGCCGGGCGCGCTGGCCGGGCGGATCTTGATCCAGCCCTCCTGGAGGCCCCGGAACGTCCCCTGCGTGAATTTGGCGCCCGGTTGGTTCTCGCAGGTCCACTGGCGCAGCGGTGTGCCGTCGGTGGTGGCGGAGTCGGTGACCTCAAGGCACTTGCGCGGGCTCGCCGTCGCCGTCTGGATCAGCGCGGAGTCCCCGAGGTCCGCGAAGAAGAAGCTGGTGCCGGGCCGGCCGTCGCAGTCCGTCTGCACGACGGCGGCTCCGTTGTCGGCGCTGGAGTTCTCCACCGCCATGCACTTGCCGCTGAGGGCGCTGATGATGTGCACGGCCCCGCTGTGCGCCGAGGATTCCCGCAAGGACCACAGCGCTCCCTCCCGGCCGGCACAGCGCCGCTGCTTGACGCGTTCACCGGCCGTCTGGGTGGCGACTTCCAGACACATGCCGGTGTGGGTCGCGGCGATGTTGAGCTGCTGGCCGGCGGCGGTGCTCGCGGCCCGGGCCTCTTGGCCGGCGCCCGGCAGCAGGGCCGTGGCCAGTGCCAGGACGAGGACGAGCAGCAGGGTCGGGGTGAGCGCGTACGGGCGGGCTGAACGGGAGCTCAGCATGGGCTTCTCCATCCCTGGGGGATCGAGCCCGCCCGGCGGGCCGAGCGCCTCGGCTCGGCCCGCACGACGCGGGCGTGGCGGCGCCAGATGCTGCCCGTCACCGCTGACGCCCGCCTGACACGGCCGAACCCGGGCGCCGGTCCCCAGCAGGGCGGAAACCCACCCGGGTGCGACGATCTTGGCTGATATACGCTGCGGCTACTCTCCCGGCAGCGAGCCGGGACAGGCGTCGAGCCCGGGGGGGCCTTCTCACATGACCAAGCAGTCCGGCATGCCCACACAGACCGCCACGCAAGCGCAGACCCATGTGCAGGCGCAGACCGATGAGCAGGCGCAGGCCGGTGTGCGGGCGCAGACCCATGTGCAGGCGCAGACCGATGAGCAGGCGCAGGCCGGTGTGCGGGCGCAGACCCATGTGCAGGCGCAGACCCATGTGCGGCCGCGGACTCGCGTCACCGCGCCGTCCCGCGGCGCCCGGCAGTCCCACGCCGCCCTGCGGACCCGCACACTCCGGGGAAGCGCGCTCGCGTCCGTGCTCACCCTCGGTGTCCTCGCGCCGTACGCGCAGGCGGCCACGCCCGCGGCGCTCCCCTCGGTCGCCCCGGTCGGCCTCGGCCCGTGGACCGCGCCCGACGAACTGCCCGGCGTCACCGGCGTCGTCGACCTGAAGTCGACCCGCGACGGGACCCTCGCGGGGCTCTTCGTCCGGGACGGCCGGACCGTGCTGTCGGTGCGGCCCGCGGGCAGCACCACCTGGCAGCCGGCCACGCCCGCCCCGGGCCGCAGCCTCCAGCGCACCGACGACGGTGCCGTCTCCCTGCTGTGGTGGACCGACCCCGAGGACGGCGGGGCCGCCACGCTGAAGATGTCGCGGCTCGCACCGGACGGCACCGCTTTCACGCCCGCCGAGGACGTCACGACCGGCACGGTCGCGCGCGCCGGGGACCGCACCCGTACCCGGGCCACCACACTGGCCTCCAACGCGCGGGGCCAGCAGGCCGTGGCGTGGATGGACGAGGAGCGTCGCCTGACCGTGGTCGAGCGGTCGGGCCCGGACGGCGCCTGGTCGGCCCCCGAGACCCTGGACCGGCTGCCGGACCCGATCGTGGGCGACGACCACGTGTACGCCTACGCGCTGTGGGACCTGCGGGTCGCCGTCGACCCGGCGGGCACGGTCGGGGTGATCTGGGGCGGCAACAGTTTCTACGAGGGCGACGGCGTCGACCCGGATCCGTCCGCGCACAAGTGGCACTACAGGTACCTGGAGAAGCCCGCGGGCGCCGCTGCCGCCTGGGCGGCGCCGCGTGAGCTGCCGCAGCTGGGCGAGAAGCCCCGGCAGGTCACGCTGGCCGCCCATCCGCAGGGCGGCTTCCAGCTGCTCTCGCACGGCGGTTACGCCCGCAAGGCGGCCGGTGCGGCGCAGTGGGGCGAGGCCGTGCAGATCGGCGTCGGGGCACGGCCGTCCGCGCCCGCCGACCTCCTGACGGCCCCGAACGGCGACATCACCGCTGTCGGCATGCGGGGGCCGGGCGAGCCCGCCGTCGCCACCCGGCTCGCCTCCCGCGGCGGTTGGGGCGCGGCGCGCAAGCTCGCCTCGAACGTCGACGGGGACTCGCTGGGCGCGGTCGCCGGCGCGGGCGGCGCGGTCGTGGTCACGTACACGCAGAAGCGGTTCGAACTGGGGCGTGTCCTGCGCGAGGACTTCGTCGCGCAGATCGTGGAGGGCGGCGATCCGTCCAAGCCGCGCACGCTCGGCGCGCAGAGCAAGGACACCGTGAGCACGGGCCGGGCGGCCGTCGACGGCAAGGGGCGGCCGGTGGCCGTGTGGACGCGGACGGCCGGTGCGGGCGGCGCGGCCACGGCGTACACGGCGACGACGGGTACCCGCGGCGCGCCCAAGTGGCACGACTACGCCGACGACTCGCGCGGGGACGTCGTGGGCCTGTCGTTCAGCGACTCGATGAAGTTGTACACCGGGGACACCACCAACCCCACCGACACCTTCTACGCGTCGCCGTGGGACGAGAAGACCCGGGTGGTGCCGTTCGGCGACTTCGACGGCGACCGCTGCAACGACCTGATCGTGCGGCTTCCCGACGGCGAGACCCGGCTGTACACGCCGGCGTGCGGCGGCGGCCTGCCGGCGCCCGACTCCGCGTACAAGCGCCTCGCCCGTGACTGGAGCCGCTACGACACGCTGTTCGCGAGCGGCGACCAGACGGGTGACGGCCGCCCGGACCTGCTGGCCCGCGACAAGGCCACCGGCGACGTGTATCTGTACGCGGCCGACGGCTCGGGGGCCTTCGCACCGCGTGTGAAGGTTCGCGCGGCCTGGACCGGCTACCCGCGGGTCATCGGCGCCGGGGACCTCAACGGCGACGGCCTCGGGGACGTACTCGCCCTCGACAAGTCCGGCGAGCTGTGGCGCTACGACGGCCTGCGCACCGGCAGGCTCAAGGACCGCGTCCAGGTGTTCAAGGACTGGGGCGCCTCGTACAAGGACGTCATCGGCGCGGGTGACGTGAACGGCGACGGCCGGCAGGACCTGCTCGCGCGGGACACCTCGCACCGTCTGTGGCTGAACGCGGGCAAGGGCGACGGCTCCTTCGCCGGCCGGGTCGCGTTCGGCGCGGCGGAGTACTGGAAGACCTGGGCCTCGCTCGCCTGAGCGGCGCGACGCAGCGGCCCGGCCGGGGAGAGCCCGGTCGGGCCGCTGTGCCGAAGGAGTTCGTCACTGGGCCTTGCAGTGGTTGCCGGAGGCCGGGTTGAGGAGCGCGATGATGTCGACGGTGTTGCCGCAGACGTTCAGACCGAGGTCGACCGGCACCTGAACGGCGTTGCCGGAGATGATGCCGGGGCTGTTGGAGACCTGGGCGTCGGCGGAGGGGTCGTCGTTGGCGAATGCCTGGCTCGCACCGCCGAGAACGGTGCCGGCGACGAGCAGGGCGGCGGCACTGAGAGTACGGACACGCATGGAGTGATCTCCTCCGTGTAGGGAATGCGATCTCTCTCCAGCAGATAGCGCGAGGGCCGTTCGCGCGAACGCTTGCCTCCATTCGGGTGACACCGGGCCTCTCGACGGCGTGTCGCGCACCGGGCCCCTGGCCCGTCTGCCAGGGGCCACGGGAGGGGTCAGCGCGCCCCGCAGCAGCCGTCGGCGGACTCGTCGGCGGCCGCCGGTCCGTCGAAGAGGCCCGCGCCGCCACAGACGCCGGTCTCGGGGAGGGTCAGCTCGACGCGCGCGGCTGCCTCCTGGTCCCCGGCGAGGGCGGCCGCGACGGAACGGACCTGCTCGTATCCCGTCATGGCGAGGAAGGTCGGGGCGCGGCCGTAGCTCTTCATGCCGACCAGGTGGACGTCCTGCTCGGGGTGGGAAAGCTCCCGCACGCCGTGCGGGCGGACGCTGCCGCAGGAGTGCTGGTTGGGGTCGATCAGCGGGGCGAGCGCGACCGGCGCCTGGAGCCGCTCGTCGAGCGCGAGGCGCAGCTCGCCGAGGAAGGACAGGTCGGGGCGGAAGCCGGTCAGGACGAGGATCTCGTCGACGGGGTCGAGGCGGCGGCCGTCCTCGGCCACCAGCACCAGCCGGTCGCCGCTCCTGTCGACGGAGTCGGTGCGGAAGCCGGTGACGGCGTCGGCGTGGCCGTCGTCCACGGCCGCCTTCGCCGCCAGGCCCAGGGCGCCGCGCGCCGGCAGCTCGTCCGCCGCGCCGCCGCCGAAGGTCGCGCCGCTGATGCCGCGCCGCAGCACCCACACGGCGTGCGTGCCGGGCGCTTCCCGGGCGAGGTCGGCCAGCTGGGCCAGCGCGGTGAACGCGGAGGCCCCGGAACCGATCACCGCGGTGCGCCTGCCCGCGTACCGCGCCCGTACGGCCGGGTCCCGCAGGTCGGGAACGCGGTACGAGACGCGCTCACGCGCGGCGTGCTCACCGAGGGCGGGCAGGCCGTCGCCGCCCATCGGGCCGGGGGTGGCCCAGGTGCCGGAGGCGTCGATGACCGCGCGGGCGAGGACGCGCCGCTCGCCGCCACCGGCGTCGCGGACGTGCACGGTGAAGGGCCGCCGCTCGCGGTCCGCGTCGACCACGCGATCACGGCCCTGGCGCGAGACACCGGTCACCGTCGCCTCGAAGCGGACGCGGTCGCCCAGTGCGCGGCTGGAGGTACTCGCGCACCCAGTCCCCGCCGGTCGGACAGGCCGTCGCGGCCGGTCGCAACCAGCCGGTGGGGGCCAGGAGCTTCTCGGCGGCGGGGTCGACGAGTTCGGCCCACGGGGAGAAGAGGCGTACGTGCGACCACTCGCGCACGGCGCTTCCGGCGGCGGCGCCCGCCTCCAGGACGAGGGGTCGAAGGCCCCGCCCGACGAGGTGGGCGGCCGCGGCGAGGCCGACGGGGCCGGCGCCGATCACCACGGTGGGCAGCTCGGCGGTGGGCAGGTGGTGGTCCGACGCGTTCACGGCGGCTCCCTCTGATTCGACATCCGTCGATGAGTTGTGCGGCCAGCATGGACTCTGTATCGACATGCGTCAACATAGACGTTCATCTAAACAAAGGCCGAGTCGCGGGGCGAGTGGCCGCTACGGCAAGACCCCCTGATTCGACATGTGTCAACATAGACAGATGTCGAATGCCAAGGTGCTGCCCCTCGTGGACGCGGGCGTCGAGCCCTGCTGCCCGCCCCTGACGGAGCGCCCCCTCACGGCCGAGGAGGCCGCGCGGACGGCCGCGATGTTCAAGGTGCTCGGCGATCCGGTGCGGCTGCGGCTGTTCTCCCTGGTCGCCTCGCACGAGGGTGGGGAGGCGTGCGTGTGCGGCATCTCCGACGTGGGCGTCTCCCAGCCGACCGTGTCCCACCACCTGAAGAAGCTCAAGGAGGCCGGCCTGCTCGCCTCCGAGCGGCGCGGCACCTGGGTGTACTACCGCGTCGAGCCGTCCGTGCTCGCGGCGCTGGGACACGTCCTCGGACGCGTCACCGCCTGACGCCACCGCCCGTACACGAGCTGACCTCGCCCGCACACGAGTTGACGCCACGCCTGTACACGAGCGGACCTCGCCCGCACACGAGCTGACGCCACGTCCGTACGCGAGCGGACGACGCCCGCACATGAGTTGACGCCACGCCCGCACACCAGCCGAGAGAGCCCCCGTGTCCGAGAAGCCTTCCGTCCTGTTCGTCTGCGTCCACAACGCCGGCCGGTCCCAGATGGCCGCCGCCTGGCTGACCCACCTGGCGGGCGACCGCGTGGTGGTCCGCTCCGCCGGGTCCGACCCCGGCGACGCGGTGAATCCCGCCGCGGTCGCCGCCATGCGCGAGGTGGGCATCGACATCTCCGCCGAGCGCCCGAAGCTGCTCACCGTCGACGCCGTCGAGGAGTCGGACGTCTGCGTGACGATGGGCTGCGGGGACACCTGCCCGGTCTTTCCCGGCAAGCGCTATCTCGACTGGCGCCTCGATGACCCCGCCGGTCGGGGTGTCGAGGCCGTCCGCCCGATCCGCGACGAGATCAGGGTCCTGGTGGAGGACCTGCTCGCGGAGATCGCTCCCTGGAGGACGGCGTGACGAGGGCGGGGCGCGGCGCGGCCGGGCTCAGAGACCGGCGAGCCAGTCGTGGGCGGCGCGGGCCGTCGTGGCGGCGTGTTCCTCCAGTACGGTGAAGTGGTCGCCCGGCACGGTGACTTCGGTGTGTGCCGGGCCCCAGGGCGGGGCGGGTTCCGCGCCGGGCAGCGGGTCGCGAGCGCGTAGGTACAGGGTCGGGGCGGCGGGCCGCGCGGCTGTCCGGTCGGCGAAGAGTGCGAAGTAGCCGGCCATGGCGGTGAGCCGGTCGGGTCCGGCCGAGGAGGACCTCGCGGCCCGGCGCAGCATGTCGGACGTCATCGCGGAGAACGACTGAGCGGCGGCGTCCGCGTCGTGCGGGTAGGTGTCGATCAGTACGACGGCGACTGGGGCGCAGCCGTCGGCCGCCAGCCGTTCGGCCACCGCCTGGGCCACCCAGCCGCCGGCCGACCGGCCGAGCAGCACCGGTCGCTCCTGCCCCGCGACGGCGCGGACCGCGGCGACATGGGCGGTGACCAGGGCATCCAGCGAGTCCGGCAGCGCCTCTCCCGCCTCGAAGCCCGGGTGCCGCAGCGCCGAGACCGGCCGCTCCCCCTGCAGTTCGGTGCCCAGCCGCCCGTACTCGTGGGGGCCGGAGAGCGCGCTGAGGGACGGGAAGCAGATGAGCGGGGCGCCCGCGCCGCCCGAGGCGAGGGTGACGGGTGCGAGTGCCGCGCGGGCGGCCCCCGCCGGGTCGAAGACCGGTCGCAGGCGTGCCGCGACGGTGAGCAGCACCATGCTGTCCCAGGCGCGGCCCGTCAGGCACGCGTTGCGGAAGAGCGCGCTCACCGAGTCCGGCGTGCCCGCGGCGTCCGGCGTACCTCCCGCTCGTACCGGGGCGGCCGAGGCGCCGGATGCCGCGTCGGTCTCGTACGCCCTGTCAGGCACACCGTCCCGCGCATAGCGCTCCGCCAGTTCGACGGCGACCGCCTGCGCGGTGGGGAAGTCGAACAGCAGCATGGCGGGGAGCGTCAGCCCCGTCGAGGCCGAGAGCTGGTTGCGCAGCTCCACCGCGGCCAGGGAGTCGAGTCCCAGGTCCGCCAACCGGTCGTCCGCGTCGATGGCGCTCGCTCCCTCCGGGTGGCCGAGCACGGCGGCCGCCCGGGACCGCACTTCCCGGAGCAGCAGCTCTGGCCGCTCGCTCGGCGCAGCGGCCGCCCAATGCCGGGCGACCCCGGCGCGGTCGCCGCCCTCCGTGTCCCCGGCGCCGGACACCAGGGGCCCGCTGCCGTCGGGCGCGGGGGGTGTGTCGCGGAGGTCCGTCCGCGTGAGGTGTGCCGCGACCACTTCGGGGGCGTCACCGGCCACGGCGGCGTCGAAGAGGGCCAGGCCCTCTCGCGGGGTGAGCGGGACGAAACCGGAGCGGGCCATTCTGCGCAGGTCCACCTCGGCGAGGTGGGCCGTCATGCCGTCGTCCTGCTGCCAGGGGCCCCAGGCGATGGAGGTCCCCGGCAGGCCGAGTTCCCTCCGGTGGCGCGCGAGCGCGTCCAGTACGTGGTTGGCCGCCGCGTAGTTGGCCTGGCCCGGGGAGCCGAAGACACCGGCCACGGAGGAGAACAGCGCGAACATCGCCAGGTCGTGGCCCTGGGTCAGCTCGTGCAGCGCCAGAGCCGCGTCTGCCTTGGGCCTCAGTGTTCGTGCCAGGCGGTCGGGGGTGAGCGCGGTGACGACGCCGTCGTCGAGCACCGCGGCGGCGTGGACCACCCCGGTCAGCGGATGGGCCGCCGGTACCGAGTCGAGGAGGGCGGCGAGCTGTGTCCGGTCGGTGAGGTCGCACGCCCGCACCGTCACTTCGGCACCGCCCGCCGTCAGTTCGGCCACCAGTTCCTCCGCTCCTGGCGCGCCCTGTCCACGTCGGCCGGCGAGGAGCAGATGCCGTACGCCGTGCTCGGCGACCAGATGCCGGGCGACCAGCATGCCGAGCGAACCGGTCCCGCCGGTGATCAGTACGGTGCCCTCGGGGTCGAGGCGCCGCCGCGGGGCCGCCCGGTCGGCCGGGGCGGCCGCGTCATGCGTGCCGTCCGGGGCGTCCGGGGCGTCCGGGGCGTCCAACCGGGCCAGCTCAGGTACGTACGCTCTTCCGTTCCGTACGGCCGTCTCCGGTGCCGGTGCTGTCAGGAGGGCCGGGATCAGCCGCCAGGAGTCGGGGTGGTCGTCCACGTCGAGCAGGGCCAGGCGGCCCGGATGCTCGCGCAGGGCCGAGCGGACCAGACCCCACACCGCGGCGTGGGCCGGCGCGAAGTCCTGCGTGTCCTCACCGGCAACGGGCTGAACGGCACCCGAAGTGGCGATGACGAGGCAGGACTTGGTCGGCCGTGGCTCGGCGAGCCAGTCCTGGACGAGCCGCAGCGCCCGGCTCGCCACCTCCAGAAGCCGCGCCGCCGGGTCCTGGGTGCCGGACGGCGTTCGCGGCGACGGCGGGCAGGGGGCGACGACCACGGCGGGTGGGCCGTCGGCCGCCGATGCCGGCTCGGCATACACCGGAACGTCGGAGCCCCGGGGAGCGAGGGCATCGACCAGCGGAGTGCCGGCCTGCCCCAGTACGCCCCACGAGGGCGTGGCAGCGGGTGCGGGCGGCGGAGGCGCGGGCGTCCAGTCCATCCGGTGCAGAGACGCCGCGCTCCGGCCCGCCGCATGGGGCACGGGCTCCGGGAGCGGCCGCAGCGTCAGCTCGCGCACCGACGCCACGGACGCTCCTCCCCCGTCGGTCAGTTCCACCTGGGCGCGGCCGTTCGGCCCGGGAGCGACCCGCACCCGCAACAGCCCTCCGCCGGTGGTGGCGTGCAGGGTCACTCCCTGGAAGGCGAACGGCAGCCGCACCCCGGTGCTGTCGACGCTGTTCGTCTCGTCCGTCCCTGCGCGCCCCGGCAAGCAGCTGTCGAGCGCGATGACATGCAGGGCCGCGTCCAGCAGGACGGGGTGCAGCAGGAAGTCCGGGCCGCTGTCCCGCTCGGGCGGCGCCTGTGCGACTTCGGGCAGTACGACTTCGGCGTACAGCTCCTGACCGTGCCGCCAGGCACCCCGCAGGCCCCGGAAAGCGGGGCCGTAGGCCAAGCCGGCGTCGGCCAACGGCCCGTACGGGTCACCGCCGGGCGCACCGTCGGTGAGCAGCGCGACGGCGCCCGACGGCGGCCAGGTTCCGGCGCTCACCGTGTCACCGCCCTGCGAGCCCGGCTCCCGTTGCCGCTCCGCTGTCTGCTCCGGTGCGAGTGTCCCGGAGGCGTACAGGCGCCAGGAGTGGGGTCCGTCCGGCGCGAGTGTCCTTCCGTGGAAGAGGATGGTTCGGCGTCCCGCGCCGTCGGGGCCCGACACCGTCACCTGGAGGTCGACCGTCGCGTCCGGGCCCAGGACCAACGGCGCGGTCAACGTGAGTTCGGCGAGGCCGGGCGCGCCGAGCGACGCGCCGGCGTGCAGGGCCATCTCCACGAAGGCCGTGCCCGGCAGCAGCACCGCCCCCGCCACCGTGTGGTCGGCCAGCCAGGGGTGGTCGCGCACGGCGAGGGGGCCGCCGAGCAGCAGCCCGCCGTCGGCCGTCGCGGTGCGGTGGGCCAGGAACGGATGGGCCGGCCCGCCGGACGCGGGTGCGGGCGCGGGCCGGTGGCGCGCGGGGGCGTCGAGCCAGTACCGGCGACGTTCGAAGGCGTACGTGGGCAGGGGTACGCGCCGAGGACCGTGACCGGCGAAGACCGCTTCCCAGTCGACGGGCACCCCGTGGCTGTGCAGGGCCGCCACGGCGTCGGTCAGCGTCTCCGCCTCCGGCCGAGCCCTGCGCAGCGTCGGCAGGACCAGCGGCGCGGCACGCTGCTCCCCGGGGTCGGGGTCGGGGGCGGTGCCGGCACCAGATTCGGCGAGGCATCCTCGTACCAGGGCGGACAGCGACCCGTCCGGACCCACCTCCAGGAAGTGCGCGGCGCCTCGGTCCCGCAGGTGGGTCACCGTGTCGGCGAAGAGGACCGGGCGCCGGACGTGGTCCACCCAGAACTCCGGTGCGGTCAGCTCCTCGTCGGTGGCCGCCCGTCCCGACACGGCGGTGACCAACGGGAATCGGGGCGCGGCGAGGGCCAGCCCGCGCACCGCCGCCGCGAAGTCGGCCAGCATGGGTTCCATCCGCGCGGAGTGGAAGGCGTGGCTCACCCGCAGGGGTGTCGCGGCCCGGCCCCGCGCCCGGAAGTCCGCGACGACCTGCGCCACGGCCGCCTCGTCGCCGGAGACGACCACCGAGGAGGGGCCGTTGACGGCGGCGATCTCCAGGGCCCGGTCCGTCCCGGCGAGGCGGTCGGCCACCTCCTCCGCGCTCGCGTCGAGGGAGGCCATCGCGCCGCCCGGGGGCAGCGCGTCCATGAGCCGGCCACGGGCCGCCACGAGCGCGCAGGCGTCCGCCAGGGACAGCACGCCGGCGGCATGCGCGGCGGTCACCTCGCCGAGCGAGTGCCCGGCCACCAGGTCCGGGCGCACCCCCCAGGCCGCCAGCAGGCGGAACAGGGCCGTCTCCAGGGTGAAGAGCGCGGGCTGCGCGAACCGGGCCGTCGCGAGGAGCGCGCCCGTCCGGCTGCCGGGAGCGGCGAACACGACGTCCCGCAAGGGCACCGGCAGCCAGGGTTCGAACAGGGAACACGTCTCGTCGAAGGCCCGGGCGAATTCCGGGTGCAGTCGGGGCGAGTCGTACAACTCCTGTCCCATACCGGCGCGTTGACCGCCCTGCCCGGTGAAGACGAAGGCCAGCGGGCCCCGGTGCCGGGACGTGCCGGTCCGCACTCCGGGCGGGCTCTGCCCTTCGGCCACCTGCCGGAGGGAGGTGAGCAGTCGTGCGCGGTCGGCCGCCACCACCACCGCCCGGTGCTCGAAGGCGGTGCGGGTCGTGGCGAGCGCGTATCCGATGTCCCGTGGGCTCGCATCGGGGTCGGCGGCCACCCGTTCGTGCAGCCGCCGCGCCTGCGCCCGCAGCCCGGACGCGCTGCGCGCCGACACCGGGACGGCGAAGGAGGCCGCCGCTGTGCCACCGCCCGCGGCGCGGCCACTCGCGGCTCCCCCGCCCTCCGGTGCCGGGTCCGCCGACGAGGCGTCCGCGTCCACCGGCGCTTCTTCGATCACCACATGGGCGTTGGTGCCGCTGATGCCGAACGAGGAGATTCCGGCCCGGCGCGGACGGTCCGTCCCAGGCCACGGCATCGGCCGGGACAGGATCGCCACGCGCCCCGACGACCAGTCGACCCGATCGGTCGGCACGTCGGCGTGCAGCGTGCGCGGCAGCAGGCCGTGCGCCATCGCCTGCACCGTCTTGATCACCCCGGCGACGCCCGCGGCGGCCTGCGTGTGACCGATGTTCGACTTCACCGAGCCCAGGCGGAGCGGACGCTCCCGGGGCTCGCGGCCGTACGTCGCCAGGAACGCCTCCGCCTCGATGACGTCACCGAGCCGCGTGCCGGTGCCGTGCGCCTCCACCGCGTCGATGTCCCCGGGCGCCAACCGCGCCTGCGCGAGGGCCTGTTGGATCACCCGCCGCTGCGCCGGTCCGTGCGGGGCCGTCAGGCCGTTGCTCGCCCCGTCCTGGTTCACCGCCGAACCGCGCACCACCGCGAGGACCGGAAGCCCGGCGCGGCGCGCCCGCGACGATCGGGTCAGCAGCAGCATGCCGGCGCCCTCGGCCCACCCGGTGCCGTCGGCGCCGGCCCCGAACGCCTTGCAGCGTCCGTCGGGGGCCAGCGCCCGCTGCCGGCTGAACTCCACGAACGACGACGGCCCCGACATCACCGTGACCCCGCCGGCCAGCGTGTACGCGCACTCCCCGCGCTCCAGCGCCTGGGCCGCCAGGTGCAGGGCGACGAGGGACGACGAACACGCCGTGTCCACCGTGAGGGCCGGCCCCTCCAGGCCGAGGGTGTAGGCGATGCGGCCGGAGGCGACACTGCCCGCGTTGCCCAGGCCGAGGTAGCCCTCGAGCTGCTCGGGCGTCTCGGCGAGCCGGCTCGCGTAGTCGCTGTACATCATCCCCACGTACACGCCGGTCGCCGAGCCGCGCAGGGCGCGGGGGACGATCCCGGCGTGCTCGAAGGCCTCCCAGGCCACTTCCAGGAGCAGCCGGTGCTGCGGGTCCATGGCGACCGCCTCGCGGGGCGATATGCCGAAGAAGCCGGGGTCGAAGCGGTCGACGCCGGAGAGGAAACCGCCCTCCCGCACGTACGTGTGTCCGGGGCGCCCGGGGTCGGGGTCGTACAGCGCCTCCGTGTCCCAGCCGCGGTCGGCGGGGAACGGGCCGATGGCGTCCCGCCCTTCGGCCACCAGCTCCCACAGCTCCTCGGGGGAGGTCACGCCACCGGGGTAGCGGCAGGCCATCCCCACGATCACCACGGGGTCGTCGTCCGGCCTCTCCGCGCCCGCGCCCGCGTGTGTGGCGCCGGGGGCGGGACGGGCGGCGGCGCCGCGCGAGCGAAGGTGTGCGGCCAGCGCGGCGGCCGTGGGGAAGTCGAAGGCGACGGCCTCGGAGAGGGGCAGTCCGGTGGCCGCCGACAAGCGCTCCCGGAGCGCCGTCGCCGTCAGCGAGTCCATCCCCAGGTCCCGCAGTGCCGTCTCGGGCTCCACCTCCTCCACGGGGCAGCCGACCAGCGCCGCCACTTCGCCGCGCACCAGAGCCAGCAGGTCGTCCGAGGAGGCGGGCCCCGTGCCGCCGCCCAGCGGTCGCCCGGTCAAGGCCGCCAGGGCGGGGCGCTGGATCTTGCCGGAGGCGGTACGCGGGATGCGTTCCACCTCGTACAGCTCGGCGGGCACCTTGTGGGCCGACAGCCGCGCGCGGCATCCGGCCAGCAGAGCGCCTCTGTCCAGAACGGTGTCCTGGTCACCGGGAACGACGTAGGCGACCGGCACCTCGCCGAGGACGGGGTGCGGCCGTCCGCCCACGGCGGCGTCCGCCACGCCGGGCAGCCGCCGCAGCACCACCTCCACTTCGGAGGGGTGGACGTTCGTGCCGCCGCGGATGATCAGGTCGCTCGCCCGGCCGGTGATGACGACGTGGCCGGACGGTTCGATCCTCGCCAGGTCACCGGTGCGGAACCACCCGTCGCGCAGCACCTCGGCGGTGGCCTCCGGCGCCCCGTGGTAGCCGGTCATGACGCCGGGCCCCGACACCCACAGCTCGCCCTCGCCGGTGTCCCGGCCGTCCGGGCCGCCGCCGACGCGGATCCGGGTGCCCGGCAGCGCACGGCCGCAGGATGCGCCCGGCGACGTCTCGCCGGGTGCCGTCATGGTGACCGGGCCCGCCTCCGTACTGCCGTAGTGCTCCAGGTAGGGGACGCGGCAGATCGCCTCGAAGGCCTGCCGGAACTCGGGTCCGGCGGCCGCGCCGGCGCTGACGCAGCCGCGCAGCGCCGGCGCGCCGAGGCCCCCCTCGACGCGCCCGCCGTCCGCGCCCCGCACCTCGTCGAGCAGGGCCGAGTACGTGGTCGGCACCCCGCCGAGGAGGGTGCAGGGGGCGTCGGCGCGACGCAGTTCGCCGAGGACCTCCCGCACCGAGAACCGGGGCAGCAGCACGGCGCTCGCCCCGGTCGCGGTCACCCCGAGGACGCAGACCACCTGGCTCATGGCGTGGTGGAGCGGCAGCGGCCACAGCAGCCGGTCCCGCTCCGAGAGGCCGAGCACCCCCACCAGGCCCGTCGCCACCGGCGTCAGGCGGTTGCGCTGCGTGGACAGCACGCCCTTGGGAGCGCCGGAGGAACCGGAGGTGTAGAGCAGCCACGCGACCTCGTCCAGGCCCAGATCGTCCCGGGCGGGCGCCGCGGCCTCCGTCGCGGCCAGTTCCTCGTACCGCACGACGACGGCACCCGGGGCGCCTGCCGTGTCCGCCGGTCCGTCGACGTCCCCGGTGGGCCGCCCGGCACCGCTGCTCTCGCCCTCGGCCACCACCACCGTCAGGCCGGCGCGGGAGAGCAGGCCCGGCAGGCGGGTCAGCCGCGCCTCGTCGGTGACGAGCATCCGCGCACCGCAGTGGTCCAGGAGGCGGTCGAGTTCCGCTTCCGGGACGTCCGGGTCCAGCGGTACGCCCACCCCGCTCGCCCGGGTCGCGGCCAGCAGGCTCTCGACCGCCTCGACGCGGTTGCCGAGCAGGACGGCGACCCGGTCGCCGCGGGTCAGGCCGAGTCCGGCCAGGTGGCCGGCCAGCCGTCCGGTCCGCCGCTCCAGCTCCCCGTAGGTCCTGCGGACCCGCCGGTCCTGGAAGGCGGTCCGCTCCCCGCGGTACGAGGCATGGTCCCGCAGGATGTCCGCGATCGGCCTGATGAGGTCCTCGCCTGTACTCACTGGTGCGAACTCTTCTCTGTGGGCGCCTCGTTGCGGGGGCGGCGGGTGCGTGGCACGTACCGGTAGTCAATCCGATCTTCCCGCTATCGCCGGGCCCGGCGTGCCCGGCGCTTTGCGGGGCAGAGGGAAGTGACAAGCACGAACGTCGAAGAAGGAGGGGTGATGGACGAGCAAGTCTCGCTCACCGCCGTGGGCTGGGCGCGATCGCTGCCGGTGAGCAGCGGCGTGAAGGTGGCCCGCGACTGGACCCGTGAGCACCTGCGGTCGCTGGACTGGTCGAGGACGTCGCCCGACCTGGTGGACGCCGTCCTGCTGACCGTGTCGGAGCTGGTCACCAACGCCCATGTGCACGCCCGCAGGGACGCGCAGCTCATCCTCACCTGGGACCACGACTGCCTGCATGTGACCGTGCACGACCCCGACCCCGACCTGCCGCAGCCGCGCGAGGCCGGGGACGAGGCCCTGGGCGGGCGCGGCCTCATGCTGGTCGACGCGATGGCCGACGACTGGCAGGTCAGGCCCTGCGCCAAGGGCAAGGCCGTGATCGCCTGTTTCCAGCCGCCCAAGTCCCCCGATTCCACCGCCCGACCGGCCACGTAGGGCCCGCGCCCTTGCGCCGGACGCCGGCCGTGTAGTCGGCTGAGGCGCATGGGGAAGAGAAGCACGGCCGCACTGACCGCCGCCCTGGTCGCGGGGTCCTTCTTCGGGGTCGCGCCGCACGCGGGCGCGCAAGCCGCCGATCGCGGTGGCGAGCGAGGATCGTCGCCGCACGGGGGCTCTGCCGTGCCCGGGGTCGACCTCGACACGGTGACGATTCCGCAACTGCAGGCACGTATGGCCGACGGGTCGTTGACCTCGTCGGCGTTGACCCGGGCCTACCTCCGGCGGATCGCGGACGTGGACCCCCGGATCCACGCGGTGCTGCGGACCAGTCCGACGGCTCTGCGCCAGGCGGCCGCGAGCGACGCAAGGCATCGGCGCGGCACGGTCCTTGGGCCGCTGGACGGCATCCCCGTCCTGGTCAAGGACAATGTGCACACGCGTGACATGCCGACGACGGCCGGTTCGCTGGCGCTGGCCGGGAAGCCGCCCGGCACGGACGCCCGGCTGGTCACCCGGCTGCGCGAGGCGGGGGCGGTGATCCTCGGCAAGACCAATCTGTCCGAATGGGCCAACTTCCGCGCCGCGAAACCGACATCGGGGTGGTCGGCGGTGGGCGGGCAGACCCACAACCCCTACGTCCTGGACCGGAACCCGTGCGGGTCCTCGTCCGGTTCCGCCGCCGCGCTGGCCGCGTCGTTGTCGCAGGTGGCGATCGGCACCGAGACGGACGGCTCCATCGTGTGCCCGGCCGGGATGAACGGCGTCGTCGGCCACAAGCCCAGCCTCGGCCTGGTCAGCGGGTCGGGCGTGGTGCCGATCTCCGCCGAACAGGACACGGCCGGCCCCATGGCGCGCAACGTGGTCGACACCGCGCTGACCCTCTCGGTGCTGAGCGAGGGCGGGGACGCACGCGGTGACGGGGCCCGCTCGGCCCTGCGAGGTCTCCCGGGCGTCCGGGCCCTCCCGGGAGCGCCCGGTGCCGCCGGGAGCGCGACGGGACAGTACGGCACCGGCCTGCGCGGCAAGCGGATCGGCCTGTGGCGCCTGCCCTCGCTCGGACCGGACGTGGACGCGGTGCTGACCCGTACGGCGAGGAAGCTGCGCGAGGCGGGCGCCGTGGTCGTGGAGGTGACACCGCCCCACCAGGCACGCCTGGCCGAGCTCGAATTCCCGGCGCTGCTGAGCGAGTTCCACCGGGACATCGACGCCTATCTCGGCACGCGCGAAGGGCCGCGGAACCTCGCCGAGTTGATCGAGTTCAACCGCGCCCGGCCCGGGGAGCGGACCTGCTTCGCCGGTCAGGAACTCTTCGAGCAGGCCCTCGCCGCGCCGCCCACCACCGATCCGGCGTACCGGGCGATGCGCGCGGAGCTGAAGGACCTCTCCCGGCGTTCCATCGACGAGACCATGGCCGACCACCGTCTGGACGCCATCGCGGCCCCCACGAACCCGCCCGCCTGGACGACCGACTGCGCGCGCGGCGACAACGACGTCATCCCCTCCTCCACCCCGGCGGCCGTCGCCGGATACCCGTCCCTGTCGGTGCCCGCCGGCAGAGTGGGCGAACTGCCGGTCGGGCTGCTCCTGATGGCCGGCGACCACCAGGACGGCCGGCTGCTGTCGCTGGGGGCATCGGTGGAGCACCGCCTCAACGCCTGGCGCGCACCGCGCTATCTGCCGACGACGGGGTCCGTGGCGCCTCGGTGAACAGCCTGGGGAGCGGCGGCGCTCGGTGAGCGCAGGAGCCAGTCGGGTCTGAAGTCCCGGTGGGGCGAGCCGGGTTGGGGCATGCTGGTGGTGTGCTCGCGCGCTCCACTTCGGCGGCAGGGGGCCGGTCGGTGTTACGCATTCACTTCACGACGCAAGATCTTGCCCGGACCCGGGTGGCCGCGACGATCGGTGTCGCGGCGGAGGTCTATTTCAGCCTGGAGCTGCTGCGGGAGAAGCGGGAGCTGCCCCACTTCCGCTCATGGCGCTCTGCGGTCGCGGGCCGGATGGGGGCGGACACGCGCCCCTTGACGTCGCTGGTCCCGGTGCGCGGTCCCGGGCTCGACCTGCTGGCGCTGGCGGGTGATGTGCCCCTGCTGGACCACGCGGTGGACAACCTGCTGCACGCCCCGGTGTCCCGGCTGCGACGCGAGATCGAGGGCCTCGACTTCCACCCGGCGCACTTGCCGTGGGCCAGGCGGGTCTCCGAGGGCGACCGGGAGGCGGTACGGGAGCTCGCCGAGGGGGTGCGCGCCTGCCATCGGCTGACCGTGGAGCCCTACTGGCAGCAAGGGCGGTCCGAGCTGGTCGCGTTGTCCACCCGGTGCGCGAACCTGGTGCTGGAGGGAGGCATCGACCTGTTGCTCCGTTCGATCTGTCCGCCGTTGGTCCGCTGGTGTCCGCCGGTGCTGGAGGCTCCCTATCCACGCCGGGTCGAGGTGCGTCTGCGGGGAAGAGGGCTGATCATCACGCCCACGATCTTCTCCAAGCGTCCGGTGAGCTTTCTGTGGGACCCGCTCGACACCGCGCAGCCGCCGCGACTGACCGTGCCGGCCCTGCGCCGGTCGCTGACCGGTACCGGGCCGGCGGAGGCGGACGGCGCAACCCCGCGCAACCTGGAGTCCCTGCTGGGCCGCACACGGGCCGCCGCCCTGCGTGTGACGGCGGAAGGCTGCACGACGAGCGAGATGGCCCGCCGCCTGAACGTCACGGCCGCCGCCGCCAGTCAGCACGCGACGGTGCTGCGGAACGCGGACCTCATCACCACCAGCCGCCGGGGCGGCTCCGTGCTGCACCTCATCACCCCGCTCGGCCTTGCCCTGCTGCGGACGGGTGTCCCGACGGAACCGTGAGACCCCGGGGGCCGCGGAGGCCTTAAGCCGTGACTTAAGAGGTGGGCCGCAGACGGCGGGACTCCCAGGATGTGAAGCCGCAACGGACCCATCCCACCTCCACCCTTGGAGAGCGCATGAAGACTCCTCTCGCCGCCGCCCTCGGTTCCGCCGTGCTGACCGCGGGCGCCTTGCTGGGCGCTCCCGCCGTCAGCGCGCAGACCACCGCCTATCCGACCACTCCCGTCGACGTCACCTACGGGGCCAGCTACGTCCGCGGCACTCTGACCTGGTACAACCGATCGGTCGGTTTCAGCGGGACACTCCGGGCCGTCGGCTGCCGCAGGGCGTGGTTCGGCGCTTACGATGCCAACAACGTCAAGCGCGGTGAAGTGAGCACCAGCCCCAAGTGCGACACGACGTATGCGATCAATGTCGGAATCCCCGCGGATGTGGCCGGTGGGGCCGCGTCCGTCATCGTCTGCATCGACGACGCGAACGCGAATCCGCTCAAGTGCGTGCGGTACTACCGGCCCTGACCCGTCCGACCGGTCGGGGAGCGGGGGCCGCACCAACCCCGGGGCGGAGCGGAGCGCGACGCCCCGGGGCTCGTGTCGGGAGGACTGCCATGGTCACACGCCGGGGCTTCATCGACGGGGTGTCGGCGGCGGGTGCCGCGTCCCTCTTCGGCGCCACGCCGCCGGCGTCCGCCGCCGCGCGGGCGAGCGGGGCGGCGGACACCGAGCGGCAGGCGCGCGACGCGATCCGCGCGGCCAACGTCGGCATGCGCGCGAGCTATGCCGCGCTCAAGTCCGAACTGATCCACCGCCTGAGCCCCGTCGTCGTCGTCCAGAACGACGCGACCGGCGGCAGGTTCACCCTCATCCGCGACGGCCACCCGCACGAGTCCGTCACCCCGGTGCCCGAGCTGTTCGAGCTGGCGAAGTCGATCAGTCACGTGCCCCAGGGCATCTTCTCCATCCTCGCCGCGTACTTGAACGACAAGGTGCCCCACCTTCCCGGCACGGGCCGGATCGACCCCCACGACCTGGACATGGTCGCCTTCGAGGGGCCCCGCTCGGCCGGCTGGATCGACCCGCTCCACAGGTACGCCGCCACCCTGACCACCGCGCGCCGGCAGCTCGGCGACGCCCACCTGCCACGACGACTCGAGGACGCCTGCGGGAAGATCCTCGACCTGGCACTGGCGTTCATCCGCGACGCCGTGCGCAGCGGGGGCTTCGACATGGCGTCGTTCGAGGCGTTCTCGGCCCAGGCGTATCCCAGTATCCGCACGAACATGCGGTACGCGGCCGCCGCGCAGATCTCCGGCGTGGAGGGTCTCCTGCGCGGATGGCGGGAGACCCTCGGCGAGAAGGCCTGGAAGGACCTGTACACGGTCGTGCTGTCGATCTGGACGACGTCCGAACGGAACCAGGCGTCGATCATCATCAGACGGTGCATGCATCCGGCGAAGGTCGCCACCCATCTGATCGACCTGCCGACGGCCGAGGTTCCGCGCGACCCGGTCTTCGTCGCCCTGGACAATCTCGCCCGGATCGTTCAGGACAATGTCTCGGCGGAGATGGTCTTCCCCACCGATCCGACGGTCGCGGACGCCTTCAAGGGCAAGGAGGACCTGCTCTCCGTCGAGATTCTCGGCCAGCTCGAAGCGCGGGCCGGGACTCCCGCGGCCTCGCCCTCGCCGGCGTCCGCGTGTCCTGTCCGCAGGGGCTCGTGAGCGCCCCTGCCGACGGTCAGCGGCGCTCGGGCAGGTCCCGCCTCCGCGGGCAGGGTGGTGCGTGCGCGCGGCGCCGTCGGGGACGACGTCGCGGGCGCGGGCTTCTTGCCGCAGAAGGCCGCCTCCAGCGTCCCGCCGAGCGCCGTGTTCGCGGCGCCCCGGTTCGAGGTGTTCGCCATGGCGGAGAGCGAGCGCCGGCCGTCGCGGGTGGCGAAGGCGTACGTGTAGTAGCCCTGGACGGTGCCGGTGTGCCCGTACACCTGGGCGCCGCAGGACAGGTCGTAACGGCGCAGCCCGAGCCCGTAGAAGCGGGTCTGGGTGGTGTCCGTGGGGGTGACGGTGGTCATGGCGTCCAGCATCCGGGGCGAGAGCAGCTTGCCCCGCATCAGCGCGGTCGTGAAGGTGTTGAGGTCGGCGGGGTCGGAGATGACCGCGCCGGCCGACTGGGCCCAGGAGACCGTCTGCTCCGTGGAGTCGACGAGCGGCGCACCCGCCTCGTCCGGGTGGAGGTAGCCGCGTACGTGTACACCCGTGATCTGGGTCTGCGGGTGGACGTACGAGGTGTTGCGCAGGTTCAACGGCTTGAAGACGCGCCGCTCGTACTGCTGGGCGACCGAGGTCCCGGTGGCCTTCTCGATGAGCATGCCGACGACGACGAAGTTGGTGTTGGAGTACTTGTAGGCCGCCCCGGGCTCGGTGGTGCGGGGCTCGGCCAGGGAGAGGGCGACCAGTTCCTTGTAGGTGAAGACGCGGTTGCGCACCGCTTCGAAGCCGGGCACGGTCTTGGCGAACATGGCATCGGTGTAGTCGGCCAGGCCACTGCGGTGGGTGAGCAGGTGGCGGACCGTGATGCGGTCGTCGGGCAGCAGGCCGGGGAGGTAGCGGTTGACCGGCGCGTCGAGTTCCAGCCGCCCCTCGTCGACCAGTTGGAGCAGCACGACGCTGGAGAAGGTCTTGCTGACGCTGCCGATGCGGAAGCGTGCCCGGGTGCTCATGGCCTCGCCGGAGACGCGGTCACGGACGCCGGCCGTGCGCGTGCGGACGCCGTCGGGGCCGGTGAAGCGGGCCATCGCGCCCGGGGCGCCGTTGGCCATGGCGGCCTTCAGGGCCGCGCTCACGCCGTCCATGTCGGGGGCGGGGTCGGCGGGGGCCGTGGTGCGGGCGGGTGCCGTGGGAGCCGCGGGTGCCGCGGAGGCGGCGGTGGCGGGGATGAGGACGCCCGCGAGGGCGGCGATCAGGGTGGCGCTCGTGGCCAGACGTCTGGGTGTCAGCTGGGGCACGTGGGTTCCTCGTTCTCGACTCTGTGGAGAAACGGCACACGCGTGCGGTGTGCCGTGCGGGCCGGGAGAAGCGGGCACTGCGCGCTGCCCCCGTCACCCATGGAGCATGAGTGCCAACGCGTCACGTCGGTTCCTGTCACGGTGACCGAGTCCCCTCCGACCGGGCGCCAGGGCCGTTTTGCGCCGGATGCCCGGCCCCCGCGACGGTTCCGGCGTGCCCGTCGCCGCCCCAAGCGCTCGGCCGACGGTTGGAGTTCGCGTCGCGGGCCCGGAGGTCGTCCGGCGCCGGGGGCGGGCGGTGACGCGGTGGGCGGGCCGGTTCGTCAGCAGCGTGTCAGGTGCGGCGGTCACCATCGGGCCCGTACCGCCGGAATCGGACGGATGTGCCGACCGGCACGAGGTCGACCGAGACGAGGGGTGTGCTCACCATGAGGGGAAGACCCGGGGGCCGGCTGCGTCGACTGCGCGGCGCCATGGGCCCGTTCGCCGCCGCCGCGCTGATGTGCGCGGCGCTGACCGCGCCCGCGTCCGCCGCGACCGACGTGGAACCGGTGTGCTGGCTGCGGCCCGGCGAGGCGCACGTGGACTGGACCAACATGCACTTCACCGGGGACATGTGGTGCGACCTCACCCCCGGCTCGGTGCGCATCCAGTCCCGCTCGACCAGCCCGGTGGTCGGCAAGATGCTGTACAGCCCGCGCTGGTTCGTGTGCTGGAAAGAGGGCTCCGACTACATGGGCAACAACATCTGGTACTACACCCAGGGCGATCAGATCGTGGCCTCCCCCACCGTCAAGGCGTGGGGCTACATGCCGGCGGTGGCGGTGAAGGCGCCCCAGCACCCCTTCCCCGGCCTGACGAAGTGCTCCTGGTCGTGACCGGCGCCGTTTCCGGCCTCACTCCCCTCCCCCCACTCGCTCACCCCCTTCTCCCCCGTTCCCTCCCCTTCCCTTCCGGCACCTGACGATCCTTCAGGAGTACGCCATGAGACGAAGACCGTTCCTGCCACGCACCTCGCCACGGGCCGCCGCCGTCGCCGCGGCAGCCGGTGTGCTGCTGTGCCTTCCCCTGTCGGCCGCGCCCGCGAGCGCCGGTGAGCGGGGCACCTGCGCCCTGCAAGAGGGCCTCAACCTCCGGGACTCCATCGGCAATACCTTCACCAAGGCGCTGTACTGCGACAACCTGCCGTCGGACGTGTACGGCAGACCCACGTTCGACGCGCCGATCACCGGCTGGCTGCGCCTGTCCCCGTCCTGGTTCACCTGCTACACCATCGGCCCCCGGGACACCCAGGGCAACAACGTCTGGTACTACACCCAGGGCGACCGGGTGGGTGAGCTGCCCACCATCAAGGGCTGGGGCAACGTCCCCGCGGAGGTCGTGACGATCCCCGCCGGCATGTCCCACCCCGCCCCCGGGCTGCCCCGCTGCCCCTGGTACTGAGCGCGATCCCCGAACCGTCCCACCCCGACCGGTTTCAGCAGGCGCCGCTCCGGCGCGAGGAGGAGCCACGATGAAGCGCGTACGCACGAGACGAATGACCCGACAGACGATACGGACGACGGCGGGGGCCGCCGTGGTGGCCGCCGCCCTGGCGATGTCGGCGGCCGGCCCCGCCGCCGCGCACACCCCGGCGGCCAGTGGGGCGACCGGCACCGAGTGGCGCCTGTGCATGTATCTGGGTGGGCACACCACCCTCCAGACGGGAAGCACGGGCGAGGGCGTGCGCCACCTCCAGTGCATCCTCAACGAGGTCTACCGCTACGTGAACGTCCCCACGACCGGCGTCTTCGAAGAGGTCACCAGGGCCTCGGTCGAGCATCTGCAACGGCAGTTCTCCCTGCCCGTGACGGGCGTCGTGGACACCGCCACCTGGGCCGCCCTGCACCCCTGAGGGAGCACGGCGTGAGCGGGTAATGTGGGGATCTTCGGCCGGCGGAAGCCGCCTGGAGTCCTGCTGGGGTTGCCCGTGCCGACGACGACCATCTCCGACGACGCCGCCCCGCGCCGGCGGCTCGACCGTGCGCTGGACCGCGTGGAGGTCACCTTCCGCGGCATGACCGCTCATGCCGACGAGGCCCAGTGCACCTGCCATTGGGGCAGCGAGGAAGAGCTGGCCCTGCTGAAGGTCCCGGACGTGGAACTCGACCCGGACCTGCTCCACCGCACGTGGAGCGCCACCGACTGGACCGACCCCGGCGCGGTGACGCGACGCGTCCTGCCGCAGCTGGCCAGGGCGTTGGTCGCCGGTGAGGTGGAGCCCCTGTTCGACATGGCCGACGTCGGGGGCTCGCTCGCCCGCGCCGAGTGGCGCCTGTGGCCGGCGCGGCAGACCGTGGTGGTGTGGGAGTTCCTGCACGCCTGGTGGGCGGCCACCCTCGTGGATCCGGACCCGGTCGTTCCGGCACACGAGGTGTTCGCCCTGTGTGTGGAGGCGTCCGTCTCGCTCGACCCCTGGCTCACGGTGTGGGAAACCGTCGATCACCCCGCCGCCGACCGGCACCTGGCCGAGGCCGCCGCCTCATGGGAGTACGACCTGCTGGGCGACCAACTCCCCTGGCACGCCTCCGAGGACGCCCGGGCCCTGCGCGCCGGGCTCGCGGACTGGCTGGCCCGGCACGCCCCGGCGCGGCTGCGGGCCCATGGCGCCGACGCCGAGCTGCTGCACCGGATACGCCTCGTCGGGCTCAGCGGCCCCGCCCGGTGGGAGGACCCGCACTGGCCGGGCCACCGCTACTGACCTGGCGTCACCGGGGCGGCAGCCGGTGCAGTGTCACGTCGTGCAGGGCGCCGTCCGCGACGGTCAGGGTGAGGAACGTGCAGAAGGGCTGGCGCCTGCGGTCGGTGGGAGAGCCGGGGTTGAGCAGCCGCAGGCCACCGGGCGCGCGCGTGTCCCAGGGAATGTGACTGTGCCCGAACACGAGGACGTCCAGGTCCGGGAAGCGTGCGGCGCACCGGCGCTCCCGACCGGTGGCCGCGCCCGTCTCGTGCACGACACCGAACCGCACTCCCGCCAGCTCCGCGCGGGCGACCTCCGGGAGGCGGCGGCGCAGCGGCGGCCCGTCGTTGTTGCCGAAGACGCCGATCAGGCGGCGGGCGCGGGAGGCGAACAGGTCGAGCGTCGCCTCGTCGATCCAGTCACCGGCGTGGATCACCACGTCCGCCTCGTCCAGGCCGGCCAGCAGGGCGTCCGGCAGGCGTTTGGCCCGGGCGGGCACATGGGTGTCGGAGGTCAGGAGCAGCCGCATGCGAACAGCGTAGGCCGCGAGACCGGGAGGTCGCTGCCCGCACCGGCGCAGGTGGTCCTCGGCGGCCAGCCCCGGTGCGGGCAGCACACTCCGGTCGCCCGTGTCGCCGCTGCCCGCCGAGGCCGCCGCTCTGGGCCGGAGCTGCCGCTTTCCGTCGCGGTGGGGTGGCCGGTGGATGGGCCTCGGCCCACGCCCGTTACTCTGTGTTATCCTTAACCGTTTGCGCGCACGCGGCGTCCGGCGCTTTCGTCCGGTCGGTCCCGGTCGTGCGTCGACGTGTCCTGCCGGGCCTTCCTCGGTATGTCCCCCTCGCGGAAGGCTATTCGTGCATCACCCGGACCGCCCCGACACCTCCTCCGACGCCACTCCCGCCGTCTCCTTCGCCGACATGGAACTGCCGGCCGAGGTGCTGCGGACGCTCACCGCGCTCGATGTGCGCGAGCCGTTCCCGATCCAGGCGGCCACGCTGCCCAGCGCCCTCGCGGGCCGCGACGTCCTGGGGCGCGGGCGCACCGGCTCGGGCAAGACGCTCGCCTTCGGCCTGGCGCTGCTGACGCGGACGGCGCGGCGGCGCGCGGAGCCCAAGCAGCCGCTCGGCCTCGTCCTCGTGCCCACCCGGGAGCTGGCCCAGCAGGTCACCGAGGCGCTCACGCCGTACGCCGACGCGCTGGGGCTGCGGATGGCCGCGGTCGTCGGCGGCATGTCGATCGGCCGGCAGATCGCCGCGCTGCGCGACGGCGCGGAGATCGTCGTCGCCACCCCGGGCCGCCTGCACGACCTGGTCGAGCGCAAGGCCTGCCGCTTGGGCAAGGTCCGGATCACTGTCCTCGACGAGGCCGACCAGATGTGTGACCTGGGCTTTCTGCCGCAGGTCACCGAGGTGCTCGACCAGGTGCACCCGGACGGCCAGCGCATGCTGTTCTCGGCCACCCTGGACCGCGACGTGGACGACCTGGTCGGGCGCTACCTCCACGACCCCGTCGTGCACTCCGTGGACCCCGCCGCGGGCGCGGTGACGACCATGGACCACCATCTGCTGATCGTGCACGGGCCGGACCGGTACGCGGTCACCACGGAGATCGCCGCCCGCGACGGCCGGGTGCTGCTCTTCCTGGACACCAAGCACGCCGTCGACCAGCTCACCCGGCATCTGCGGGCCAACGGGGTGCACGCCGCGGCCCTGCACAGCGGCAAGTCGCAGCCGCAGCGCACGCGGACCCTCGCCCAGTTCAAGAACGGCCAGGTCACCGTCCTGGTGGCGACGAATGTCGCGGCCCGGGGCCTGCACGTCGACGACCTCGACCTCGTGGTCAACGTCGACCCGCCCACCGACCCCAAGGACTACCTGCACCGCGCGGGCCGCACCGCGCGGGCCGGCGAGTCCGGCCGCGTCGTCACCCTGGTCCTGTCGGGCCAGCGCCGCGAGGCCGCCCGGGTGATGGCCGAGGCGGGCATCGAGCCGTCGGTCACCAAGGTGCGCTCGGGCGAGGCGGAGCTGAGCCGGATCACGGGGGCCAAGGCGCCTTCCGGCAATCCGCTCGACGCCGGCCCCGCCACGCCCCGGCCCAAGAACGTCAACGCCCCCTTCCGTGGCCTCGGCACCAGCAAGGACGCCTCCCGCGCCACCGGCGGCAAGTCCCGCAAGGCGGGTGAGGCCCGCAAACTGGCCGAGGCCCGCAAGGCGGCCCAAGTGCGCCGGGGCCGCTGAGCGTCCGGCGCGACTCGGACGCCGACAGCCGACAGCCGACCACCGACCGGCAAGCCCAGGGGGGGACGGTCCGATGACCGAGACCGCGTTCGACACGGCCGAGCGGCAGGCGTGGGCGGGGCAGGCCGCTGCCTACGCGGCGAGCTTCGCCAAGCTATGCGCCTATCCCGTGCCCGCGCTGCTGCGCGCCGCCGGCGTCGGCGAGGGAGTTCGGCTCCTCGACGTGGGGACGGGTACCGGCACCGTCGCCGTGGCGGCGGGTGCCCGGGGCGCGAAGGTCACGGCGGTGGACGCCGAGCCCGGCATGGTCGCCCGGGCGGCGCGGGAGGCGCCGCGGGCGGACGTGCGGTGCGCGGCCCTGCCCCATCTTCCGTTCGCCGACGGCGAGTTCGACGCGGTGGTCGGCAACTTCGTGCTCAACCATGTCGGACGCCCCCGGGCCGCCTTGGCGGAGCTGGCCCGGGTGACGCGTCCCGGTGGCCGGGTCGCGGTCACCGTCTGGGCGGCCCCCGCGGCGCCCGGCCAGGCCCTCCTCGGCAGGGCCGTGCAGGCGGCGGGAGTCACCCGTCCCGCTCACCTGCCTCCCCTCGCCGCCGAGGACGACTTCCCTCGCACCGAGCAGGGCCTGGCCGCGCTGCTGGAGCGCGCCGGACTGCGCGACGGCGGCTGCGAGACGCTGCGCTGGGACCACCGGACGACCCCGGAGGAGTGGTGGAGCGGCCCGGCCGCGGGAGTGGCGACGATCGGGCAGGTCGTGACGGGGCAGACTCCGGCGGTGATCGCGCGGATCAAGGAGCACTTCGTCACGCTGGCGGCGGAGTTCGCCGGTGACGACGGCACGCTGGTGCTGCCGCACGCGGCCCTGCTGGCCCACGGCCGGGCCGCTTCTTAGGGACGTTGATCTTGGGCACACGTAGAGAGGTGATCTTCACTCCGTCCTCGTGAGCCCGTAAGGGAGTCCCATGTCCATACCCACGCGCCCCGTGCGCCGCCCCGACCGCAGGCGGCGTTTCGATCTGCGCGCGACCGCCCTGTTCTTCGTGCTGCTCGCGGTCCTCCTGTGCGTCCTGGTGTTCCTGGCCCGCACCGCCGCGCACCTCGTGGAGAGCCGCCCGCTGTGGGCCGTCGTCCTGGTCATGGTCGCTGTCGCCGCCGCGCTGCTCGGCCGGTCCAGGTGGCGCCGCTTCTCCGCCGCGAGATACGCGCGCCGCGCGGCCGAGGCGCTGGAGGAAGCGGCCGAGAACGCCTCGGAGCACCTCGCCGCCCCACCGGTGGACGAGGAGTTCACCGCCGGGCAGGAGAGGTTCACCACCGTCGTGGAAGAAGAGGTGCGGGCCGCCGCGCCGGTCGACTACGCCCTCCTGGACGCCGACGGTTTCGAGCAGGCCATAGCCGAGCTGTGCGCCCGCGACCAGTGCACGGAGGTGGAAGTGGTGGGCGGCGCCTGCGACTTGGGCGCGGACGTCGTGGCGGTGACCGGCGACGGGCGGCGCGTGGTCATCCAGTGCAAGCGGTACGGCGACACCAACAAGGTCGGCTCGCAGGACCTGCAGCGCTTCGGGGGCACCTGCTTCACCGTCCACGAGGCGGACGTCGCGGCGCTCGTCACGACCAGCGACTTCACCGCCCCGGCCCTGGAGTACGCGCAGCAGTGCGGCATCATCTGCGTGAACGGCGAGGACCTGCGGGCCTGGCACGACGGCACCGGCCCGAGCCCCTGGGACGGCACCCCCCTCACGCCTTCCGCCGACTGCTTCCCGGCGCGGGGGTGAACCGGCGCGCCCCCGCCTCGGCCGCGCCGCCCCGCCCCGCCTACTTCTTCGGTTCCCGGAAGCGGCCGAACGCCTTCGTGAGGGCGCTCAGCGGTGACCCTTCCGTCTTGCCCGGGCCCGGCGCGGCCACCGGCCGGGGCGGGCTGTCGCCGCCCGTCGCCTCGGCCAGCGCGGCCATCGCCGCCTCGGCCGCCTCCTGGTAGAGGTCACGGGACTTCGTCATGGCGTCGAGGGCCTCGGCGTACTTGGTGACCATGCCCTGGGCGTGCACCAACTCCTCTTCCGGCGTGAGCAGGTGCCAGCCCTGGCGCAACCGCGTCAAGGCCCGCTCGGCGTCGGCGGGCAGGGGCCTGGGCAGCGCGACGAACTCCAGGATCTTGTCGAGGAGTTCGGTCGGTTCCGAACCGTCCAGGAAGACGCTGCGCACCGTGAAGCGCTCCGCCTCGTACTCCAGGCCCTGCCCGGCCGTGGGCAGGACGACGCCGCCGCCGCGCGGCATGCGCACGCCCAGCTCCCGCTTCATCGCGAAGTCCGCGATCTGCGCCTGCTCCGGTGTGCCGCGGTGCTCGACCACCCGGTGGCGCAGGCTCGGCGGCAGGAACGTCGAGACCGGCTGCTGGCCCCTCGCGTCCGGCGTCATCGCCTCGTGCACCACGACGTGGACGTACCAGCTCTGCCGGGTGCAGTCCCGCAGGCGGCGGCGCAGTTCGTCGTCGTCCTTGGGGAGGTGGTTCGTCGTCCGCAGGCGGACGCCCGGCACCGTGTCGTGGTCCCAGGCGACTCGGTCGCTGTCGGGCCAGAACATCGTGGCGGGCGAGAGCCAGTGGGCGTCCCAGGGCTGCTCCGCCTCGGCGGCGAGCACCCAGGCGACGCCCTCACCGTCCTTGCGGCGGCTCTCGGGGTCGTACGTGGTCAGCTGGGCGCGCACCGTGACGTCGCCGGCCACGCGCCAGCGGGCCTCGAACAGGCGGCGGGCCGACGGACCGGGGTCGGCGGACTCGTCGCGCGGGTGCAGGACGGTGGAGCGGGCCGCCTCGACGGGGTCGAGGTCCAGGTAGTCGTCGAGCACCCCGGCCGCCTTGAGGGCGATGAGGTTGCGCCGTACGTCCTGCTCGGGCTCGGGCCCGAGGTGGCGCCCGCGCCCCAGCCACGCGGTGTCGGGGACGGTGGTCGAGGAGGTGCTGTTCTTGGCCATGGAGTCGTTCTGTGGGTGATCGGGACCCGACCAGTATGGTCCTTGGTCCCGTCGATGGAAGCGGTACCGGGTTTTCCGTGCCGCGCAGGCCAGGATGCCTGCCCGCCGGTGAGCATCCGACACCCGGAGCGCACAGGAAGCGCACGAAGCACACGAAGCCCGCCCATGGCCGTCCGGCGGGCGCCGCGCCCGTTCCATGATCACCCTTGGATAGGGTGTGCTCATGTCACGCAGTCGCCTCACTCTCGCCGGCACAGCCCTGCTCGCCGCGTTCGCTCTCGCCGCCTGTTCCGCCGACGAGAAGCCGGGCGGTGCCGCGGATCGCGCGGAAGCCAAGGACGGGGGCGGCAAGAAGGCGGGCCCGGCGGCGACGAAGCCGATCACGCGGGACCTGCCCCAGGGCGCGATCACCCAGGCGCTCATGGGCGACGGCGAGGCGCTGCCCGCCTACTCCCTGCACGGCGACAAGGGCGTGATGGAGACGACGTACTGCAACGGTCAAGACGTGGAGGGTGCTCCGAAGGGCTGGGTCCGGGGCGGGGACGCGTCCTACGAGTACCAGGGCTCCACGCTCAACATGGCCGACGTCTACGTCTGCCTGTTCGAAAGCCCCGCCGACGCGCACGCCGTCTACACGGCGATGAAGGGTGTCAAGGACAAGCCGCACAAGCCCTCCAAGCCCATCGGCGACGAGGCCGCCCTGCTCATCAACCCCAACGGCACCGAGGACTACATCAAGGGCATCAGCCGTTCCGGCAAGGCCGTCATCGAGGTGCGTCTGTCGGGCGGCGCCGGCGCGGGCGAGGACCCCACCGGCACCGAGGCGATGCTGGCCGCGACGCTGAAGCGTCTCCAGCAGGTCCAGGACGGGAAGCCGGCCACCGCGACGGCGACGGGGGAACGCGCGGCCGTGACGGCACCGTAGTCCCGCGGACGGCCCGTAACCTCGCGCCCGACCTGTACGCGACCCGTACGCGACCTGCATGGAAGGCTCCCGAAGGGGCATCCGGTTTCCTGGAACTGGGGAGGATGCCATGAGCATGACGGAGAGACCGGACGAGCTGGCCGAGGAGGGCGCCTGCTGCCCGCGCCACCACGGCGAGGGGTCGCGCGCCGGGAGCGGCGAGGGCCCTGAGCCCGCGCGCGAGCGGGTCAACCGCCGCTGGATCGAGATCCTCCAGGAGACCCGCGTCGCCCAGACAGGTGTGCAGATCCTCTTCGGATTCCTGCTCAGTGTGGCGTTCACCCCCCTGTTCCGGGAGTTGGGCACGTTCGACCGGGTCGTCTACGTCGTCACCGTCGTCCTCGGCGCGTCGGCCACCGGAGCGCTGATAGCGCCCGTCTCCCTGCACCGCTTCCTGTCGGGGCAGCGCATGAAGGACGAGGTGGTGGAGACCGCGGGGCGCCTGATGATGTGCGGCATCGTCCTGCTCGCGCTGACCATCGGCTGCACCCTCCTGCTGATCCTGCGCACCGTCATCACCGGCCCCCTCGCCGAGGCCCTGGTCGGCGGGGTCATGCTGTGGTTCGCCATTTGCTGGTACGTGCTGCCGCTGCGCCTCCGGCGCCGCGCGGCCCGGCGCCCCGACACGGACGAGGCGTAGCACCTCCTCGCACCGGCGGCCGGTTCGGCATGAAAGCGCGATACCGGGGAACACGTACCGCAGTCAAGAGCCTGGAAAGGACGTGTGGTCGTGTTGAAGTCGGAGTCCCGCCAAGTGAGGACCCTGCTCTCCCGCTATGCGAACGCCCGTATCGCGCTGGCGGAGAACCCCGGGGCGGCGTGGCAGCGAGAGCTGGCAGAGGTGACCCGCACGCTGTGCGCGGTGACCGGGACACGCACCATCAACCATGCGATCGCGGCCGCCGACGAGATCCTGGCGGCGGCCGAACGGCCCGCCGCGTCCCGCCGCCCCACCCTGGCAGCGGACACTCCCCTCGCCGCCGCCTGAGACCAGCGGCCCCACGCGGCTGCGACGACCCTCGCGACGTCGCGACCGCGTGCCTCTCGGTCACCGCGCCACCGCGATCTCCCCGTCCTCGACGTCCTGCCCGCCTCTGGCAGGCCGGTCCGTTCCGGCTCACCCGGACGGACCGGCCGGGCGGGACGCCCCGCGGGGGCCGTGGCGAACATGGGGTGAGCCGGTAGCAGCTGCCGGCGGCTCCGGCGAGGGCCGGCACGGTCGGCCGGGCCGAACTGGCGACAGGGAGTGAACCGTGGCCGAGGAAGAGCTGCTTGCCCCTGCCCATACCCGCGAGGCGGTGCGCGCCGCCGAACAGGGACACGGCGACGAGGCCCGCGCTCTGCTGCGGAAGGCGCTGCTGGCCGACCGTGCCTACGAACCGGCGTGGCTGTGGCTGGCCTGGCTCGTCACCGACGACGGGCACCGCAAGTACTGCCTGGAGCGGGCGGTGGGGGTGAACCCCGAGAGCCTGGCGCACGCCCGGCCGCACCGGCTGCGCAAGGCGACATCCGCTCCTCCCCCCGAGGTCGAGGACTTCGCGGACCCGGCGCCGCCTCCCGAGCCGGACAGGGAGAGACCCGCCTGGCGCCGCCGCGCCGTGCCCGCGGCACTCGCGCTCACGGCCGTCGCGGTGGTCACGGCGCTCGTCGTGCTGACGCTCCGGGCACTGGAGGACGAGCCGGCGCCCGTGCACGTGGCCGTGGTCGCCGGGCTGCACCGCAATTCCGGTGCGCGACACCGCCGAGACAGCCGGCGATGAACGCGCCTTGGTTGTGGAACCGTGTTCCGCGCAGCACCGCCTGACCGCGCTCGGTCCCGGGCCCGCTCCAGGAAACTCAGGCGACGGACCCGTGCGCGCATCTTCCCTCCTCAGGACGATGTGGCACCCCGGTACGAGGACCCGAAAGGGCATGCGTCGAAATGGAGTGGCGTCCGCCCAGTATCGGTGAGGCCGATGTGCCGCGCTACCCCGACTCGGCGCCGGAGGACCGGTACGCCCCGGCACCGGTGACGGCCTGCCCCGCGTCACGCGGGCAACGGCCCGTCCGCCTCGTGGAGCGGACGGGCCGTGCCGGATCCGTCAGGTGCGGTACGCGAAGTAGCGCGCGTCGGGGTACGACGCGAGGACGCTCGCGA
Organism: Streptomyces sp. NPDC005898; assembly: GCF_040629635.1. Classification (NCBI taxonomy): domain Bacteria; kingdom Bacillati; phylum Actinomycetota; class Actinomycetes; order Kitasatosporales; family Streptomycetaceae; genus Streptomyces; species Streptomyces sp. NPDC005898. The sequence goes on from NZ_JBEXWC010000016.1 coordinate 143,579, forward strand.
GCGACCTGCGGTAGGTGTCGGTGGAGTGGTAGGTGAGGTACGGCATGCCCCGCCGGTTGTCACGGTACGTCACCAGCATGGAGTGGTCCTTGGAGCCGTCCTTGTTGAAGTCCACCTGGAGGACGTCACCGACGTCCAGCTTGTAGACGCTCGACAGGTTGGGGGCCCGCCGGTTGGACAGCGTGAACCACGCGAACTCGTTCACGCCGACCCAGGAGGTGCTCTGCTTCGTGCCGTCGTACCACCAGTTCCGGTAGTCGGAGGCGGAGCCCGGGACGGACTTCCAGCCGCCCGCCTTCAGCGCCTGGCTGACGAAGTTGGTGCAGTCACCACCGGCTCCGTTGAACTTCCGGTACGCCGGGTTGTAGCTGTACCAGTACCTCTCCGCGTACCGCGCCATGGCGGAGTAGTCGTAGCTGCCGGCCGTCTTGCCCGAGGGCAGCGGCGAGGAGGGGTACTTGGTGGACGCCGGCGTGCCGTCCGGGTACTGGTTGCCGTCGTCGACGGTGTTCACGCGGGCCACCGACGGTTCGGCGACCGCGACGGGGCCGTCGTCGCGGGAGGTGATCGCCGTCAGCTTCCAGCCGCCGTCCTTCGTGCCGGCGAGCTTCAGCTCCTGCCGCGTCGAGAACGCGGTGGTGTCCGGTTCATCCCCGCGCAGCTTCTTGTACGTGAGCGTCGATTCCGCGGTGACCTCGACGGTCGCCGTGCCACCGGTGATCGTGGCGCGCTCCACGACGACGCGGGTGTCCGCCTTGGTGTAGGCCTCGCCGAGCTTCGCCAGCCGCGACTTGCGGGCGCGCAACGACCGCAGCGCGGCGTCCTCGTCCTTCTTCAGCCGGCCGGACATGCGCGTCGCGGCAGCGCCGGTACCGGAGCCGCCGCGTCCCGCGCGCTCCTCCACCAGGGCCCCGGTGCGCCGGGAGAGGACGTCGTCGGCGATGCGGGCGAAGGCGGCGACCGTCTCGCGGTCGGCCTTGCGGGGCTGCTCGCCGGCGGTGTCCGCGTGCGCGGGGGACGTAAGCAGGGAGCCGGATGCCACGGCCGCGGCCAGACTTGCGACGGCGGCGGGTCTGTATCTCTTGGGTATCACTGTGTTTCCTCATTTGTCGCCTGATCACCCCGGTTGGGGGACGGAATCTTCGCACAACTCCGCGCCGTCCCCGCGCCGTTCGTTCCACGCGCGGACAGGAGGGCGGCGAACCGGCCCGCGAGAGCCCCGGCGGCGACGCCCCGCGTACCTCTAGGGTGTGCGGCAGAGCGCAGCAGAGGAGGCATCCGGGGTGGGTGGGCGCAGGATAGCCGCAGGTGAGGGATCCGCGGAACGCCGGGCCGCACCGGGGGGCCGCCGCGCGGCGACCGGCCGGCGCAGGAAGGCCGCGGAGCGGCGCGGGGCATGGCCGGACGGCGCCGTGTCCGGTGCCCTCGCCAGGTGGCGCGGCCGGCTCCGGTGGCTGCGCCCCGCCTACCCGCGGCCGGGCCGCGCCGGATGGCGGCGGTGGATACCGTCGTGGCGTCAGTGGCTGGGCGCCTTCCTCTACTTGGTCCTCGGTCTGACCGGCTTCGTCACGATCGCGTACGCCGCCACGGACATACCGGATGATCTCAACTCGTTCGCCACGCAACAGGACAACGTGTACTACTGGTCCGACGGCACCGTGATGGCCCGCACGGGTTGGGTCATCCGGCAGGAGATACCGCTGGACAAGGTGCCGCCGAAGGTCCGGGGGGCCGTCCTCGCGGCCGAGAACGCGAGCTTCTACTCGGATTCCGGTGTCTCGCCGAGCGGCGTGCTGCGGGCCGCGGGCGCCGCGCTCACCGGAGGGGAGACCCAGGGCGGGTCGACCATCACCCAGCAGTACGTGAAGAACGTCTACCTCAGCCAGGACCGCACGCTGTCCCGGAAGTTCACCGAGGCGCTGATCGCCGTGAAGCTGGACAACCGGACGAGCAAGGACAAGATCTTCCAGGACTACCTGAACACGAGCTGGTTCGGGCGTGGCACCTACGGCATCCAGCGCGCCTCGCACGCCTACTACGGCAAGGACGTCTCGCGGCTCAACGCCAGCGAGGGCGCCTTCCTCGCCTCGCTCCTGAAGGGCGCCGGACTCTACGACCCGGCCCTCGGCAAGGAGAACCACGAGCGGGCCGTCGAGCGGTGGAACTGGATCCTGGACCGCATGGTCGAGACGGGCCATCTCACGCGGGCCGAGCGCGCCACGTACAAGAAGTTCCCGGAGCCCACGAAGTCGGGCTCCGGCACCACCCCCGGCGCGCAGACCGGCTACCTGGTGGAGCTGGCCAAGCGCAACGCGATCAAGGCCGGGCACATCAAGGCCGCCGACTACGACCTCGGCGGCTACCAGATCCGCACGACCTTCGACCGGGGCCGCACGAAGGCGCTGACCGCCGCCGTCCGGAAGGCCGAGAAGGGCTTCGACGCCGAGCGGCGGCCCGAGAACGACAAGTACGCCAGGATCGGCGCGGCGAGCGTGGCCCCGGACGGCCGGCTGCTCGCCGTGTACGGCGGCCACGACTTCCTGAAGCAGGGCTTCAACCAGTCGAACGCGACGACCATTCCGGCCGGCTCGGTCTTCACCCCGTTCGTCTACGCCGCCGCGCTGGAGGACGGTGTGCGGCGCACCCGGGAGGGGGGCCGCACACCGGTCTCCCCGGCCAGCGTCTACGACGGCGACGACGGGGTCGCCGTACGGACGCCGGAGGGGCCGTACTGGGACCGCAGCGGCAAGGTCGTGAAGGGACAGAACGAAGGCGGTCGCGACTGGGGCGAGGTGACGCTGCGGCGGGCCGTCGCCGACTCGGTCAACACGCCTCTGCTCCAACTCGGCCTCGACGTCGGCCTCGACCGGGTGGAGAAGTACGCCCTGCGGTCCGGGCTGCTCAAATCGAGCCTCGGGGAGCGGGTCCCCGGCTTCGCGCTCGGGGAGAACTCGACGCCCAGCGCCATCCGGATGGCCGGCGCCTACCGGACCTTCGCCGACGACGGCATGCACACCGACCCCTACTCGGTGCGCTCGGTCACCCGGGCCGGGGACGCAGTGCCGCTCACCAGGCCGAGGCCCGCCCGCGCGATGTCGAAGGAGACCGCCCGGGCGGTCACGGACGCCCTGCGGGCCACGATGACCGACGGGTCGGCCGAGGCGGCGGGCGGGGCGCACGCCGGCGCCGTGGGCAAGACCGGGACGACCACCGCGAACACGGCGGGCTGGTTCGTGGGGGGCACCGAGGACGAGACGACGGCCGTGGTCGTCTACCGCATGTCGCTGAAGAACCTGGTGCCGCTCCCCCTGACGGGGCTCGGCGGCGACGCCCCGGGGACGCCCGGCAGCGAGCGGGCGGTGCGCCTGTGGGCCGACTACGTCAAGGCGGCGAAGTAGCGTCGGGCGGCCCCGGCGGCCCTACTTGACCAGCGACTTCCAGTCGGGCGCCTGCGCGGGGTCGAGCAGCCGCAGCCGGTCGAGGACCTTCGGGTCCTGGGCGTCGAGCCAGTCCGCCAGCTCCCGGAAGGACACGCACCGCACACCCTTGCGCGGGCACACCTCCCGCATCACGTCCTCGACGGCGTTCATGTAGATGCCGCCGTTCCAGTCCTCGAAGTGGTTGCCGACGAACATCGGCGCCCGGCTGCCGTTGTAGACGCGGTTGAAGCCGTTCAGGTACGACTTGCGGACCTGCGCCTCCCAGGCCGGGTACTTCGCCGGGTCGCCCTGGGTGCTGTCGCCGGACTGGTGGTAGAGGAAGTTGAAGTCCATGGAGAGGACCTGCACCTCTTTGCCCTCCATGGGCAGGAGTTGGAGGGGGAAGTTCCAGATGGAGTCGACCTTGGACGGCCAGATCTGGAAGTCCCCCGAGGAACTCGCGTCGTAGCGCCAGCCGAACGGTTTGATAGCGGCCAGGAGGTTCTTCTGCCCCTCCAGACAGGGCGCGCGGCCACCGACCACTTCCCGGTCGGGGTCGAAGGGCAGGGGCGCCTCCTGGGTGAAGCCGGTGTTGGTCTTCCACTCCTTCATGAACGCGTACGTCTGCTCGATCTCGCTCTTCCACTCCCCGGTGCTCCAGTCACCGCCGCCCTTGGGGCCGCAGAAGTGCCCGTTGAAGTGCGAGCCGATCTCATTGCCGTCCTTCCAGGCGCCGCGCAGTTGCTCCAGCGTGGTCCGGATGTGCGGGACGGTCGGGTACGAGATGGCGGCCGACCCCGGGTTGTGCTGCGGCGGGCGGTAGAGCGACTTCCTGCTCTCCGGCAGGAGGTAGATGCCGGTGAGGAAGAAGGTCATGTGGGCCTTGCTCTCCCGCGCCACCTGGCGGAAGTGGGAGAAGCGGTGGTCGTCGCCCTCCAGCGCGCCGTCCCAGGAGAAGACCACGAACTGCGGCGGCTTCTCACCGGGCTTCAGCTTCTTGGGCTTGAGCTGCCCGGGCTGCGGCCCGGCGTACGAGGTGGAGCCGTCGCCCAGCACCCGGACCTTGCCGTCCCACTTCTCCTCGTCCTTCTTCGCGCGCTTGGCGGCCCGCGCCTTCTGCGCCGCGTCGCCCGAGGAAGTGGTCGCGGTGTGCCGCGCCTCGCCCCGGCTCCCGGAGGAGTCCCCGAAGGCGAGAACGCACGTGGTCGCCACCCCGCCGAGGCCGAGCACGGCCGCCACCACGGCCATGCGCCTGCGCTTGCGCGCCTTCTCGCGCGCCTTGCGGGCGGCGCGGGACTCGGTCCAAGCGGGTTCAGTGCCGGCGGGTTCGCTCACTGCGGTCCTACCCCGTGTTCATCGCAGCAGGGCCGCGCGTGAATTGTTTGTATGAATATAGGACCGACCGAGTGGTCTTCAGTACCCCGATTTGCTCACACCGCCCTCACGGGCCGGTCGCACGGAGGTGAACGCCGGGGACAACGGCGCCAATGAGGCTGGTTTGTTCCGGTATGCACGGCGCATCGGATGTGAGAGCGCACGCCCCATGAGCACGCTGTGCGCCCTTTCGGTTCCCGTGGGTGACGTCAATGCTGAGCACACCGCACATGACTCAGGTGACCCCCGGTCCCCCGGCCCCGGCCGGGCGGACCGGCGGCGGAAGGAGTGCACGGTGTTGCTTCTCATCTCCCCGGACAGCGTCGAGGAGGCCCTCGACTGCGCGAAGGCGGCGGAGCACCTCGACATCGTCGACGTCAAGAAGCCCGACGAGGGCTCGCTCGGCGCCAACTTCCCGTGGGTCATCCGGGAGATACGCGCCACCGTCCCGTGCCCACAAACCGGTGTCCGCCACCGTGGGGGACGTGCCGTACAAGCCGGGCACGGTGGCGCAGGCCGCGCTGGGCGCGGTCGTCTCCGGCGCCACGTACATCAAGGTCGGCCTCTATGGGTGCACGACGCCCGAGCAGGGCATCGACGTCATGCGGGCGGTCGTCAGGGCGGTGAAGGACCACCGGCCCGACGCGCTCGTCGTCGCCTCCGGGTACGCCGACGCGCACCGCGTCGGCTGCGTCAATCCGCTCGCCCTGCCCGACATCGCCGCCCGCTCCGGAGCCGACGCGGCCATGCTGGACACCGCGATCAAGGACGGGACGCGGCTCTTCGACCACGTTCCGCCGGACGCCTGCGCCGAGTTCGTCCGCCGCGCCCACGCGTCGGGCCTGCTCGCCGCCCTCGCGGGCAGCGTCAAGCAGGCCGACCTCGGTCCGCTGACCCGCGCCGGCACGGACATCGTGGGGGTGCGGGGCACGGTCTGCGCGGGCGGTGACCGCAACGCCGGACGGATCCGGCCGCAGCTGATCGCCGCCTTCCGGGCCGAGATGGACCGGCAGGCCAGGGAGTACTCCGCCGACGTCCCGGCCGCGAACTGACCACCGGGATGCGGAGAGCGAAAGGCGGCCGCGGCCGGACCGTACCGTTTGCCCGCCCAGCCGCCCGCACTGTCCTGCCCGCGCGCGTCCCGGCCCTCGTCACCGACCGCGGTCCCCTAGGGCGTGTGGTGAAAGTAGCGTCGTCCGCCCGCAGGGCGGGCCTGGCGGCGTCTGGTGCGTGCGCTCGCAAGGCGGAGGGTCGCCCCGATACTGGTGGTATCGGGG
>NZ_JBEXWC010000017.1:0-147782 GCF_040629635.1 Streptomyces sp. NPDC005898
CCCCCCCCCCCCCACCCCCACCCCCACCGCCACCGGTACACTCTTCCCCTCCACGCCGCTCTTCCGATCGGCGGCGGCCCTGGCGCGGGCGGGCGCGCGGCCGGGCGGGGCGCGGCCGGTCGAGGTGCCCGGGCACCTCGCCGAGCTGTGGGCGCACCGCGACCGCGGCGCCGAGCAGCACCGCGCCGCGTACACGGGCGCCGCCCGACAGGTGCCGCTGCCCGACCCCCGGCTCCACGACGCGCTGTACGACCGGCACATGGCGCCCGAGGCGTGGCGTCCCTACGGGGACGCGGCACAGGTGCTCACCGGGCTGCGCGAACGGGGGGTGAAGGTGGCGGTGGTCAGCAACATCGGCTGGGACCTGCGGCCCGTCTTCCGCGCCCATGGGCTCGACCCTTATGTCGACGCGTACGTCCTGTCGTACGAACACGCCGTCCAGAAACCCGACCCGCGGCTGTTCGCGACGGCCTGCGAGGCGCTCGGGGTCGATCCGCGGGACGCCCTGATGGTCGGTGACGACCGGCGGGCCGACGGCGGCGCGGCCGGTCTCGGCTGCGCGGTGCGCTTCGTCGACCATCTGCCGGTCGAGCTGCGCCCCGACGCCCTGCGGCCGGTGCTCGACCTCGTCGGGTGACGCGCCGGACGCGATCGGCGATGTGGGAGCCGCCCGGGTGCGGGGCGCCTCGGTGCAGACCACCTGTGAGCAGGCAACACTCCCCCGCGGTGCTGCCTGCTCCCAGGCCGGTCCGCCGGCGCGGGGCCCCGTGAGGGCCCCGGCACGGCACGCGCTGAGTATATTGGCTCGGAGCCAGTCAACGCAGGAGTTACAGCATGTCCCCGCGTAGCGCCTCGGTCAATGAAGAATTGCGCAGACGTTCCCGTGAGCGGCTGCTGCAGGCGACGGTCGAACTGGTCGGCGAGCGCGGCTACGAGGCGACGACCCTCGGGGACATCGCCGACCGGGCGGGCGCGGCCCGCGGCCTGGTGTCGTACTACTTCCCCGGCAAGCGCCAGCTTCTGCAGTCCGCGGTGCACCGGCTGATGCACCGCACCCTGCAGAGCGCCCTGGAGCGGGAGCCGGTCCCCACCGGCGCCGGGGGCGGCGAGGAGCGGCTGGCGCGGGCCATCGACGCGATCCTGGGCCTGGCGTGCGACGAGCCGCTGCTCATGCGCACGCATATGGCCGGAATCCTCCAGGCGGAGGGCTTCGTGCGGTGTCCCGAGCAGCAGCGGCTCGCGGAGCTGCTGCGCGAGACGGTCGAGCGGTTCGGGTCGGGCGATGTCGACAAGGACTATCCCCTGCTGCGCGCCCTCTTGATGGGCGCGGTGTTCGCCCTGCTCATTCCGGGGGCGCCGATGCCGCTCCCGACGTTGCGGGCCGAGCTGTTCGAGCGGTACGGACTGGAGTGGGGGCTGGGTGTTCCGCCGAGCGGCCTGCCGCCCGACGGGACACCGTCGACGCTGCCGTTCCGGTCGCCTCAGTCGAAGTAGTCGGGCTGTGTCTGGACGTTGAGCTCGCTCAGGCGGACCCGCTGTGCGGGGTGCGTCCGCTTGTCGTTGATCTTCAGGACGTCGAGGCCCATGGCGATGTCGTTGGAGTAGACATAACCGTTGTAGTAGTACGCCGACCAGGAACCGGCCGTCGTGAGCTTGTCGGTGGTGTGCGGGCCCCGCTCGAAGTAGCCGATCTCCTGGGGCCTGGTCGAGTCGGTGAAGTCCCAGACGGAGACGCCCCCCTGGTACCAGGCCTGGACCATGAGGTCCTTGCCCTTGACGGGGATCAGCGAGCCGTTGTGGGCCACGCAGTTCTCGGTGGCGGCCTGGTGGCGCGGGATCTTGAAGTAGCTCCTGAAGACCAGTTTGCGCTTGTCGCCCTTGCCCACGATGTCGTAGATGCCGTTGGCGCCGTGCTCGGGTCCGGTGGCCGCGTCGCAGGTGGCTCCGGAGCCGCCGCCCAGCTCGTCGGTGTAGACGACCTTGTCGGCCTTCTGGTTGAAGGTCGCCGAGTGCCAGAACGCGAAGTGCTTGTTGTCCTGGACCTGGTCGATGACCCTCGGCTTCTCGGGGTCCTCGATGGACAGGAGGATGCCGTCGCCCATGCACGCGCCGGCGGCGAGGTCCTTGGAGGGCAGCACGGTGATGTCGTGGCAGCCGGTGGTCTTGGAGACGCCCGGGTTGGTGGGCCCGCCCGGGTTGCCGCCGCCGTCCGGTCCCTCACCGGGGAAGAGGACGGGGAAGTCGATGACGGCGGCCTTCTCGGGGGCCCTGCGGGGCACCTTGATGATCGAGATGCCGTCGTGCGGCGGCCGGCAGTCGGGGAAGCTCGCGTTCGGCGAGTAGGAGGAGACGTACACGTAGACGGTGCGCCGCTCCGGCACCAGCGTGTGCGTGTGGGAGCCGCAGGCGGTCTCGACGGCCGCGACGTAGCGGGGGTTCGCCTTGTCGCTGATGTCGAAGATCTTCATGCCCTCCCAGGAGGATTTCTCCGTGGCGGGCTGCGAGGTGCTGTTGCAGGAGTTGTCGCTGCGCGAGGAGTCGGTGGAAAGGAAGAGCAGGTCGCCCGAGACGGAGACGTCGTTCTGGCCTCCCGGGCACAGGACCTGCGCGACCGTCCGCGGCTCCTGCGGCCTGCTGATGTCGAAGATGCGGAAGCCGTCGTAGTTGCCCGCGAACGCGTACTTCCCCTGGAAGGCGATGTCCGTGTTCGTGCCGGGCAGCGCGTCCTTCGGGATGTTGGCCAGGTGCTCGATGTTGGCCGAGTGGACCACCTCGTCCGGCGCCGGTATCTCGCCGCGCTCGATCGCCTCGCGTGCGGCGGCGGCGTCGCTCTTGGAGACGCTCCTGGGGGCGGCGGGGGCGTCACCGGGGTCGGGTGTGGCTCCCGCGGGGGCCGCGGTGAGCAGCGCGGCGAGGAGTCCGGCCGCCGCGGCACCGACGCCCAGGCGTCTGCGTCCAGTTCGGGATCTGTTCAACAGGGTCACTGCGTCCTCCCTTGTCGCCGTTCCGAGTGGAACGGTTCACGGACACCCGCAGTATCGTGCTCATCATGCACAGATCAACAGGGGGCGCCGCGTTCGTCGCGGAAGTCGGCGGACGCCGAGGCTCATTCCGGTTCCGGCAGGGCGAGACCCGCCCGCGTGTCGCAGGAGGTCGCTGTGCTGCTCAGCCGTCGTACGTCCACCCTCACCGCACTGATGACGAGCGCGGTCCTCGCCCTCGGGGGCTGTAGCTCGGGCTCCGGCGGCGGCTCGGCGTCCGGCGGCGGGCGCGAGGCGTCGCCGGGCCCCTCGGTGATCGCCCCCGGCAGGCCGGGCGAGACCGCGAAGAAGCTGACGGCGAAGGAGGCGGCCGGACGAAGGGCCGACGACGACACCCCCAACGCCGCCGACTTCACGTACACGCAGATGATGATCACGCACCACGGCCAGGCGCTGACGATGACCCGGCTCGTCCCGCGGCGGGCCGCCTCGGGGCAGGTCAAGCGGCTCGCGTCCCGTATCGCCGCCGCCCAGCGGCCGGAGATCGGCGCCATGAAGCGCTGGCTGAAGAGCCACGGCGGACCGCGCGGACACGCCGGACACGGGCAGGGGCACGACCACGCGGCGATGCCCGGGATGGCCACCGACGCGCAGCTCGCGCGGCTGCGCGCCGCCAAGGGCAAGGCGTTCGACCGGCTCTTCCTGAGGCTGATGATCACGCATCACGACGGCGCCGTGACCATGGCCACGGAGGTCCTCTCCGAGGGCAACAACGTCCAGGTCGAGGAGATGGCGAACGAGGTCGTGGCCCAGCAGACGAGCGAGATCGGCCGCATGCGGCAGCTGGACTGAACGCCCGGCGCGGGCGGCGGCCCGCGGTCCTGACAGCGGGCACCGCCGGTGCGATCCTGAAACCGTCCGCCGGTCACCTCGCGGAGGGAGCACCACCGTGCTGCAGGTCGCCGTGGTCGGTTCGGGTCCCAGCGGGGTGTACACCGCGCAGTCCCTCGTCCAGCAGGACCGCGTGCCGGACGTGCGGGTCGACGTCCTCGACCGGCTCCCCTGCCCGTACGGCCTCGTGCGGTACGGCGTCGCGCCGGACCACGAGAAGATCAAGTCCCTGCAGAACACGCTGCGCACGGTCCTCGAACACGACCGCGTGCGCTTCCTCGGGGGCGTGGAGATCGGCCCCGGCGCGCTGCCCCCGGCCCGTCTCCTCGGCCTCTACCACGCGGTGGTCTACTGCGTCGGCGCGGCGGCCGACCGCAGGCTGGGGGTGCCCGGCGAGGACCTGCCGGGCAGCCACTCGGCGACGGAGTTCGTGTCCTGGTACAGCGCGCATCCGGACGTCCCGACGGACGGTTTCGAGCAGGACGGCTTCGTACGGGGCGTGGAGTCGGCGGTCGTCATCGGCGTGGGGAACGTCGCGGTGGACGTCGCCCGGATCCTGGCCCGCGGCGTCGCCGAACTGCTGCCCACCGACATGCCGGACGCGGCGCTCGGCGTCCTCGCCGAAAGCCGGGTGCGCGAGGTGCACATGGTGGGGCGGCGCGGCCCCTCGCAGGCGCGTTTCACCACCAAGGAGCTGCGGGAGCTCGGCTCGCTGCCGGACACCGAAATCCTCGTGGACCCGGCGGAGTTGGCGCTCGACCCCGCTTGCACCGACCCCTCGGGGCTCTCCGGTGCGAGCCGCCGGAACGTGGAGGTGCTGCGCGGCTGGGCGGAGCGTCCGCTGCGGGGCCTGCCCCGGCGGATCCGGCTGCGCTTCTTCCTGCGGCCGGTGGCGCTGACGGCCGGGGCGACGGGCCGTGTCGCCGGGGTGCGGTTCGAGCGGACGCTGCCGGACGGCCGGGGCGGGGTGAGCGGCACGGGGCGCCACGAGGACATCCCGGCGCAGTTGGTGCTGCGCTCGGTGGGGTATCGCGGGGTTCCGCCGGAGGGGCTGCCGTTCGACCCGGAGCGGGGCACGGTGCCGCACGCGGACGGGCGGGTGCTGCGGGACGGGGCGCCGTCGCCGGGCGAGTACGTCGCCGGGTGGATCAAGCGGGGCCCGACCGGCGTCATCGGCACCAACCGCCCGTGCGCCAAGGAGACGGTGTGCTCCCTGCTCGACGACGCCCCCGATCTCGTACGCAGGGACGTCGCGGCGGAGCCCCTGGAGGGGCTGCTCGCCGCGGGTCTGCGGCCGGTGGAGTGGCCGGGGTGGCTGGCGATCGAGCGCGCGGAGGCCGAACTGGGGCGTTCGCTCGGCCGGGACGTGGTGAAGATCCCGGACTGGGCGGGGCTGTGGCGGGCGGCGCGGGGGTGAGGGGTCATCCGCCGTCGGCGCCGAGGCGGTCCGCCTGGCGGGTGGCCGCGTCGAGGACGCTGTCGAGGAGGCCGGGGAAGAGCGTGTCCAGGTCGTCGCGGCGCAGCACGCTCAGCTTGGCCGTGCCCCGGTAGATCTGCCGGATCACCCCGCTCTCGCGCAGCACGCGGAAGTGGTGCGTGCTGGTCGACTTGGTGACGGGCAGGTCGAAGTGCGAACAGGCCAGTTCGACCGCCTCCTCCCGGGCGAGATCCCGGACGATCCGCATCCGCATGGGGTCGGCGAGGGCGTGCAGCACCCCTTCGAGGCGGATGTCCCCGGCCTCGGGGTGGGCGAGCGTCCTGCTGCTCGCCGCGGCGGCGGTCGTCATGACGGCTCCACTTCGTCCGGTGTTCCTCTTCGTCCGGTATCCCTTGGCGTCATTGTACGAGAGACATCGTAGTTTGACATTCACCGTACTACGAGGTCTATCGTACGAGCAGTTGACCAGCCGCGAGGAATGGAGTCCGCCGTGAGCGCCCTGTTCGAGCCGTACACCCTGCGATCGCTGACGATCCCGAACCGGGTGTGGATGCCCCCGATGTGCCAGTACTCGGCGCTTCCCGAGGGGCCCGACACCGGCGTCCCGCAGGACTGGCACTTCGCGCACTACGCGGCGCGCGCCGCCGGCGGCACGGGCCTGATCATCGTCGAGGCGACCGCCGTCAGCCCCGAGGGCCGCATCAGCCCCTACGACCTGGGCATCTGGAACGACGCCCAGGCCGAGGCGTTCCGCCGGACCACGGCCTTCCTCAAGAGCCAGGGCACCGTCCCCGGCATCCAGATCGCCCACGCCGGGCGCAAGGCCTCCACCGGCCGCCCGTGGAAGGGCGGCGCCCCGGTGGGCCCGGAGGAGTACGGCTGGCAGCCCGTCGCGCCGAGCCCGGTCCCCTTCGACGAGGGCCACCCCGTGCCGACGGAGCTGTCCGTCGAGCGGATCCACGAGATCGTGGCGCAGTTCGCCGACGCCGCGCGGCGCGCGCTGGACGCCGGTTTCGAGGTCGCCGAGATCCATGGCGCGCACGGCTATCTGATCGGCGAGTTCCTCTCCCCGCACAGCAACAAGCGGACCGACGCCTACGGCGGCTCGTACGAGAACCGCACCCGCTTCGCCCTCGAAGTGGTGGACGCCGTACGGGCCGTGTGGCCCGAGGACAAGCCGCTGTTCTTCCGCATCTCGGCCACCGACTGGCTCCAGGAGGCCGGCTGGACGGCCGACGACACCGTCCGCTTCGCGACCGACCTCAAGGAGCACGGCATCGACCTGCTCGACGTGTCCACCGGCGGCAACGCGGCGGGCGTGCGCATCCCCGTCGAGCCCGGCTACCAGGTCCCGTTCGCGGCGCGCGTGAAGGCCGAGACCGGGCTGGCGGTCGCCGCGGTCGGCCTGATCACCGAGGTGGCACAGGCCGAGAAGATCCTCGCCAACGGCGAGGCGGACGCGGTTCTGCTGGGCCGGGAGCTGCTGCGCGACCCCTCGTGGGCGCGGCGCGCCGGACGCGAGCTCGGCGCCGAGGTGCACGTGCCGGACCAGTACCACCGGTCCGTCTGAGCGCACCACCGGTCCCTCCGGGCGCCGCGCGGATCACTCGGGGATGGCCGCCAGCGTGAAGGAGTGGCCCGCTGGGTCGGAGTACGTCCGCGTGTCCCGGGGGCCGCTGTTGTTCTTGGTGTCCACCGGGCGCGCGCCGAGGCCGATCGCCTCCCGCTCCGCCTCGTCCATGTCGTGGCGGGCCACCATGATCCGCAGGTGCGCCTGCTGCGAGTCCTCGGGGCGGGGCCAGCTCGGCGGGATGTAGTCACGCTCCCGGTGCACGGCCAGGCAGACCCCGGTGTCGTTGGTGACCTCGACGTAGTCGGGGTCCTTGCTCAACTGGACGTCCGCGCCGAGCAGTCCGGCGTAGAACTCCGCCAACTGCTCGGGCTCCGAGCAGTCGAGCACGAGCACGGTGCGCTTGTGAACGGTCATGGGATCCGGGTCCCCCGGCCGGAACCCGCCAAACAGCGGCGGGCCGCGTCTGTTTCCCCATGCGGACCATGGGCACCCGCGCCACCATGGAGTGGATGCGATCGGCCGCCTGTGCCGAAGAAGACCCGGAACTGTTCTTTCCCGTGGGCTCGACAGGACCCGCGGTACGCGACATCGCCGACGCCAAGGAGGTCTGCGCCCGCTGCCCGGTGAGCGGGGAGTGCCTGGCGTACGCCCTGAGCACCGGACAGGCGTCCGGCGTGTGGGGCGGCACCTGCGAGGAGGAGCGGGTGGCGCTGCGCAAGAGGCTGTCGCGGGCGCTCACCTCGGACGCGTCACGCGCTCGTTGACCGTCCGGGTAGCGTCGGCAGGATGAGACTCGTCGACGCCCTCGCCCGCCGCCCCGTCGTCCTGGACGGCGGTCTCGCCCACCAGCTGGAGGCCGGCGGGCACGACCTGAGCGACGCGCTGTGGTCGGCGCGGCTGCTCGCGGACGAACCCGCCGCGATCGAGGCCGCCCACCGCGCGTACTACGAGGCGGGCGCCGAGGTCGCCATCACCGCCAGCTATCAGGCCACCTACGAAGGATTCGCGCGGCAGGGCATCGACGCCCGCCGCACCTCGCACCTGCTGCGCCTGAGCGTGGAGCTGGCCCGCCGCGCCGCAAGTGGGCTCGACCGCGAGGTGTGGGTGGCCGCGTCGGCCGGCCCGTACGGCGCGATGCTCGCCGACGGCTCGGAGTACCGGGGCCGGTACGGGCTCACCGTGGACGAGCTGGAGCGCTTCCACCGGCCCCGCCTGGAGACCCTCGCGGCGGCCGGGCCCGACGTCCTCGCCCTGGAGACGGTCCCGGACACCGACGAGGCGCGGGCGCTGCTGCGTGCGGTGCGCGGGCTCGGCGTGCCCGCCTGGCTCTCGTACAGCGTCGCGGGGGAGCACACGCGTGCGGGTCAGCCGCTCGCCGAGGCCTTCGCGCTCGCCGCCGACGCGGACGAGGTGATCGCGGTCGGCGTGAACTGCTGCGATCCGCGCGACGCCGATACGGCCGTGGCGACGGCCGCCCGCATCACCGGCAAGCCCGTCGTGGTCTACCCCAACAGCGGGGAGACGTGGGACGCCGCGGCCCGGACCTGGCGCGGCCCCGCGCGGTTCGCCGCCGGCCGGGTGGCCGGCTGGCGCGCGGCCGGGGCGCGGCTGGTCGGCGGGTGCTGCCGGGTGGGCCCCGAGGTGATCGCCGAGGTCGCGCGGGAGCTGGCGCCGCCCGGGCCCGCGGCCTGAGGAAACAGGCGTCGACCTGCGGGGTCGCCGCGTCGGACAGTGACTGTCAGTGCCCGGGTGCACACTGACGGTACCTGAGACCACGACGTCCGGAGGTGGCCGCCATGGCCGAGCTTCTTCTGACCGTAGGCACCCGCAAGGGCCTGTTCATCGGCCGCAGGCGCGGTGGCGCCTGGGAGTTCGACGACAGCCCGTACTTCAACGCCCAGGCGGTGTACTCCGTCGCGATCGACACCCGGGGCCGCACGCCGCGCGTGCTGGTCGGCGGGGACAGCGCGCACTGGGGCCCGTCCGTCTTCCACTCCGACGACCTCGGGCGGACCTGGACGGAGCCCGCGAAGCCCGCCGTGAAGTTCCCCAGGGACACCGGGGCCTCGCTGGAGCGGGTGTGGCAGCTGCACCCGGCGGCGGCCGAGCCCGACGTGGTGTACGCGGGCACCGAACCGGCGGCGCTGTACCGCTCGGAGGACCGCGGCGAGACCTTCGGGCTCGTGCGCCCGCTGTGGGAGCACCCCACCCGCTCGCAGTGGATGCCGGGCGGTGGCGGCGAGGGGCTGCACACCGTCCTGACCGACGCGCGCGACGCCCGCGCGGTGACGGTCGCGGTGTCCACCGCCGGCGTGTTCCGCACGCGGGACGGCGGCGCGAGCTGGGCCCCGGCGAACCGCGGCGTCTCCGCGGTGTTCCTGCCGGACCCCGACCCGGAGTTCGGGCAGTGCGTGCACAAGGTCGCCCGGGACGCGGCCGACCCGGACCGGCTGTACCTGCAGAACCACTGGGGTGTGTACCGCAGCGACGACGGGGGCGGGCGGTGGACGGACATCGGCGGGGGCCTGCCCTCCGACTTCGGCTTCGCGGTGGTCGCGCACCCGCACCGGGGCGGCACGGCGTACGTCTTCCCGATCACCGCCGACAGCGACCGGGTCCCCGCCGACCGGCGCTGCCGGGTCTACCGCACGGCGGACGCGGGCGGCAGCTGGGAGCCGCTGACCGCCGGCCTGCCCCAGGGCGACCATTACGGCACGGTGCTGCGGGACGCCATGTGCAGCGACGGCGACGACCCGGCGGGCATCTACTTCGGCAACCGCAACGGCGAGCTGTACGCCTCGGCGGACGACGGGGACAGCTGGCGGCTGCTCGCCTCGCACCTGCCGGACGTGCTGTGCGTGCGGGCCGCGGCCATCGGTTGATCGACGCCGCCGTTACGGCAGTAGGGTGACGCCGTGGCACCACGACCCTTGCATGAGATCGTCGAAGCCGGCTGGGCCAAGGCCCTGGAGCCGGTGGCCGAACGGATCGCCGGGATGGGCGAGTTCCTGCGCGCGGAGATCGCCGCGGGACGCACCTACCTGCCGGCGGGAGCGAACGTGCTGCGCGCGTTCCAGCAGCCCTTCGACGACGTCCGCGTCCTGATCGTCGGCCAGGACCCCTATCCCACGCCCGGTCACGCGGTGGGGCTGTCGTTCTCGGTCGCGCCCGAGGTGCGGCCGCTGCCCGGCAGCCTCATCAACATCTACCGCGAGATGGGTGACGACCTGGGGCTGCCCCCGCCGTCGAACGGCGACCTGACGCCGTGGACGCGGCAGGGGGTCCTGCTCCTCAACAGGGCACTCACCACGGCCCCGCGCAAACCGGCCGCGCACCGCGGCAAGGGCTGGGAGGAGGTCACCGAGCAGGCGATACGGGCGCTGGCCGCGCGTGGAAAGCCGCTGGTGTCGATCCTGTGGGGCCGCGACGCGCGCAATCTGCGGCCCCTGCTCGGGCAGTTGCCCGCGGTGGAGTCCGCGCACCCCTCCCCCATGTCGGCGGACCGGGGCTTCTTCGGCTCGCGGCCCTTCAGCCGGGCCAACGACCTGTTGGTGCGCCAGGGCGCGGAGCCGGTGGACTGGCGGCTTCCGTGACGGACACGGCGTTCGTGCTGGGTGTCGACTCGGGGGGCTCCGGACTGCGGGCCGCCCTGGCCGCGCCGGACGGTGCGCGCCGCGCCGAGCCGGTGCGGTCGGACGAGCCGGTGCGCGCCGGCGCCGGGGGCATCGACGCCGGTCACTTCATCGTGCGGCTCGCGCCCCTGGTGCGGGAGTTGCTGGAGCGGGCGGGCGGCGGCCGGATCACGGCCGCGGCCGTCGGCGCCGCGGGGATGGCGTCGCTCGGCGACGGCCTGCGCGCACAGCTGCCGGCCGCGCTCGCCGCCGCGCTGGGCGTACGCCGGGTGGCGCTCGCCTCGGACGCCGTGACCGCGTACGCGGGCGCGCTGGGCGCTCGTCCCGGAGTGGTCGTCGCCGCGGGCACCGGCATGGTGGCGCTCGGCACGGATCTCACGGCCTGGCGTCGCGCCGACGGCTGGGGGCAGCTGCTCGGCGACTGCGGCGGCGGTGCCTGGATCGGCCGCGCGGGCCTCGAAGCGGCGCTGCGGGCGCACGACGGCAGACGGGGCGGTTCGCAGGAGCTGCGGGCGCGGGCCGAGGAGCGGTTCGGCCCCTTGGCGGGGCTGCCGGCCCTGCTCCACTCGCGCGCGGACCGTCCGGCGGTCCTCGCCTCCTTCGCTCCCGAGGTGGCGCGGTGCGCGGCGGGCGACGCCGTGGCGAGCGGCATCCTGCGGGACGCGGCGCGGCACATCGCCGAGGCCGCGGCGGCCGCCGGCCCACCGGAAGGGGTCTGCGAAGTGGCTCTCACCGGCGGCCTGTTCAAGGTGGGCGAGCCGCTGCTCGGCCCGCTGCGCGAGGAGCTGGCCGGTCAACTGCCGCACGCCCGGCAGGTTCCGGCGGCCGGCGACCCGCTGGACGGCGCGCTACGCGTGGCGGTCGATGTCGCCCGGGGGGCGCTGCGGCTGCCGTACGACGCGCGCATGCTTTCCGTCCACGAGGAAGGCGACAGTTGACCTCTACGTAATTCATCAGACAAAAACGGACTTATACCGCCCACCTGCACCCTCCCCGAACGGCGGGGTCCCACAAGCCAGTAGCATGCGGGCGCATGAGCTCCCCCACTGGGCCCGCATCCGGCCTGCCCGTACGAATGCCGCGCCCCCGTCAGCCGGGCCGGCACCGCCGCCCGGAGCCCGTCGCGGCTCCTGAGGGCGCGCCCGCACTGGTCCTCGCCGTGCCGGGCGCCCCCAGCATCACCACGCGCGGTCTCGCCGAGGAAGTCGTGAGCATCGCCCGCTCCGAGCTGCCCGGCCTGGACGCCAGAATCGGTTACCTCGACGGTACGCAGGACGCCACCGTCACGTCCTTCCCCGAGTTCCCCTCGCTGCGCTCCGTGCTCGCGCAGGCGAGCGCCGAGCGTGCCGCCCGCTTCGAGCGGGCGCGGGCCGCCGGTGTCGGGACGGGCGAGCCCGAGGGCCCTGTCGTGGTGGTCGTGCCGCTGCTCGCCGGCCCGGACAGCACGCTGATCGAGCGCATCCGCCAGGCCGTCGCGGACAGCGGCGCCGCCGCCCGGCTGACCGATGTGCTCGGCCCGCACCCGCTGCTCGCGGAGGCGCTGCACGTGCGCCTGTCGGAGGCCGGGCTCGCCCGCGCCGACCGCGCCCGCCTGTTCACCGTGGCCACCGCGGCGGACGGCATCGTCCTCGCCACGGTTGGCGGCGAGGAGGCCGTGCAGGCCGCCGGGATCACCGGCATGCTGCTCGCCGCGCGCCTCGCGGTGCCGGTGATGGCCGCCGCGCTGGACGAGGAGGGCGCCGTCGCGGCGACCGCCGAGCAGCTGCGCGGTTCGGGCTCGGCGCAGCTGGCGCTCGCCCCGTACCTGATCGGCCCCGAGCTGGACCCCGGTCTGCTCGACGTGGCCGCCAAGGAGGCCGGCTGCTCGGTGGCCGAGCCCCTCGGCGCCTACCCGGCGATCGGCAAGCTGGCGCTCTCCAAGTACACGCTGGCGCTGGGCATCGCCCCGCAGCAGCCTTCGGGGACGCCCGTGCACTGAGCGTCTTCACCGGTACGCCGATGGGCCCGCCCCGATGTGGGGGCGGGCCCATCGGCGTACGTGCGTGTCCACGCACCTGGGTTTCGGCCCGCCGCGTCAGTCGAAGATGACGCAGGAGGCGGCCGGTGCCGCGATCGAACCGGCCCGGCGCGGGATGCCGGTGGCCTGGTCGACGGTGAACCAGGTGACGTCCCCGGAGCGCTCGTTGGCGGCGTACAGGAAGCGTCCGCCGGGGTGGAGGGCCAGGTCGCGGGGCCAGTGTCCGCCGCAGGGGACGGTCGCCGCGAGCCGTGGCGCCTCGCCCGCCGCGTCGAGCGCGAGGACGGAGATGACGTCCGCGCCGCGCGTGGCGGTCCACAGGAACCGCCCGTCGGGTGCGACGACGACTTCCGAGGGGTAGCTGTCGCCGTCCGGGACGTCGACGAGGACGGCGACCTCGGTGAGCGGCTTGAGCGTGCCGTCGTCGGCGTCCCAGGCGCAGACGGTGAGGGTCGGGGTCAGTTCGTTGAGGACGTACGCGCGGTCGCCGCGCGGGTGGAAGGCGAGGTGGCGCGGCCCCGAGCCGGGGCGGAGCGCCACTTCGCGGTGCAGCGTCAGTCCGTCGTCCCCGAGCGCGCAGACGCGCACGGAGTCCGTGCCGAGGTCGACGCTGACCGCCCAGCGGCCGCTCGGGTCCGCGAGGACCTGGTGGGCGTGCGGGGCCTGCTGGCGCTGCGGGTGCGGTCCGGAGCCGGTGTGCCGGAGTTCGCCCGCGGGGTCGGCGAGGCCGCCGTCGGCGCGCAGCGGGACGGCGGTGACGCTGCCCGAGCCGTAGTTGGCGGTCAGGACGTGGCCGTCGTACAGGGCGAGGTGGGTGGGCGCCGAGCCGACGGGCACGGGGCGGCCGGCGAGGCGGGGCAGGTCCCCTTCGACGCGGTACGCGGCGAGGGCGCCGTCCGAGGTCTCGCTCACCGCGTAGAGGGTGTCGCCGGTGGGCGAGAGGGCGAGGTAGGAGGGGTCGGGGACCGTGTCCGTGGCGCCGAGGACGGTCAGCGCGCCGGTGTCCTCGTCGACGGCGGCGGTGAGGACGCCGAGGCCGCCGGCCGCGGTGAAGGATCCGATGTACGCCCGTCCGGCGCGGTTGCCGTCGCCCACTGCTGTCCCCTCTCGACCCGGACGCCGTGGGGCCGGCGTCGCTGGTGCGGCCGACGCTAGCAGTCGGTCTAGACCAGGTGCGGTGCCGCTCACCCCGGCCGGTCCCCTGCCCGGCCCTGGACCGGACCGCCCGAGCCCGGCTGTCGTGTGGCGCAGGTCACCGCGGCGGGGGACGGCGGCCCGGAACAATGCCGTGTGGTTCACCGTTCATTCAAGTGTGGCCGCGGAGGGGACAGTGTCCCCGGGCCTCACCCACGGCCCATGGGGACGATCGTCCGGCTGAAGCCCCATGGAGCCTTTCGCCGAGAGGCGACCGCCCTCCGCACGCCACCACCGACGACCCCGGCTGGTCTCCCCCGTCCAGCCGGGGTCTTCTCATGCCCGGACCCGGCACGACCCGGACCCGGCAGGAAACCGGGCCCGGGCGGCGAGGCGGGCTAGGCGCCCATGAGGGGCGTCCGGGTGGGGCTGTGCAGGGGGTCGGCCAGCTCGGCGAGCGCCTTCTCCAGGCCGTGCAGATGGGCCAGCGCCGGTTCGGCCACGGAGCCGTGGGGCACGGTCGCGAGCCCGGTCAGGCGGCCGCGCGCACCCTCCGCCGGGCCGGTGAGCGCCTCCACCGCCACCTCCACGCGCCAGCACGCGGCGGCGAGCCGGTCGTCGTGGGAGGCCTCCGGGTCGGCGGCGATGGACGCCAGGCCGCGGACCTGACGAGCGCAGTCGTCGAGCAGCAGGAGCACCTGGCGGGCGCGCTCCTTGCGGGCGCGCAGCGGGCTGAGCGGGTGCACGAGCGGAGCGAGCGAGAGGCGCACCCGGCCGAGGAGCTGCTCCAGTTCGGCGACGCGGGGCGCGGGGTCGGCCGACTCGGACCCGGCGAGCCGGGCGGCGGCCTCCGCCGTGCAGGCGTGCACGCACCGCAGGGCGCGCTGGATCCAGGCGTTGGTGGTGGCGTGGGTGGTGACGGGCAGGATCAGCAGCACCGCGAGCGCGGCGCCGAGCGCGCCGACCCCGGTCTCGGCGACGCGCAGGGCGAGCAGGGCCGGGTTCAGCACGCCGAGCAGCCCATAGAGGACGCCGGCCATGATCGTGACGGCGAGCATCATCCACGTATAGGACACGGCGGCCGTGTAGAAGATCCCGAAGACGCTGACGGCGACGATGATCGCGGAGGGGACGGGCGCGCCGTGCAGCGGCACGGCGACGACGAGGCCGAGGGCGATGCCGATCACGGTGCCGAGCACCCTGCGGAAGCCTCGGACGAGGGTCTCCCCGCTGGAGGCGGTGTTCACGAACACCCACCAGGTGGCGCCGACGGCCCAGTACCACCGCTGGTCGGAGAGCACCTGCCCGACGGCCAGCGCGAAGGCGCCGCCCGCGACGGCCTGGATCGCCTGGCGGGTGGTCGTACGGGCCAGTCCGGTGCCGGCGGGCGCGGCGGGCAGGACGGGGGGCGGCAGCCGCCGCTCGTAGCACCAGGCGCCGAACCGCACGGCGGAGGAGGCGCACAGCGACACCAGGACGGCGGCGTACAGCTCGGGGAGCTGGGCGGGCACGGTGTGCAGGAACTGCGTCGCGAAGAACATCATGAACCCGAACACCCCGAGCGAGTGCCCGCGCGGCCCCCACCGCCGCGCGTAGACGCCGGCGCCCATCACGGCCAGGAAGGCGACGTCCCGGGCCACGGGCACGTCGTGCAGCACGGCGGCCAGGGCGAGGACGGGGAAGCCCACGGCCGGCAGCAGCGCGGTGGTGACCGCCTGCGCCCGCACGGTCGCGTCGGACACGGTGAAGAGCGCGAGCAGAGCGGCGAGCCCGCCGGCGATCGCCGGCACGAGCGAATGCCCGGCCAGCCCGCACACGGCCACCGCCAACGCGATGCCGACGACGGCCCGCGAGGCGAAACGCAACCGCGCCCGTCCCGGATCCGGCGCCACGAACACCCTCTTCAGCACGGTCTGCCCGCCCCTTTCCTGAGCTGTCGCCCGTCCACATGAAAAAGGCGCCACGGAGGGATCCCGCAGCGCCATCGACAGACCCATCAGACCATCCGGACCCTCTATGGCTCAACTGGACGCACTCTGACTGGACCAATGGCCCAGATCATGCGCCTAGCGGCGGCCGACGGGAAGGCCAACGGATCACAGCGGCACGCGCCCTGCCCGGGGGCGTCACACCTGCCGGGCTCGCCGCCCCCTGACGGTCGGCTGTGCGACGCGGTCGAGGAAGCCGAGCACCCGAGCGGTGACCTGCGTCGCGGCGTGTTCGTCGTACGACGGCAGGCTGCTGTCGGTGAACAGGTGCCGGTCGCCGGGGTAGAGGAACAGCTCGGCGTCCGCCGTCGACCCGGCGAGGGCGCGGGCCGCGGTCACGTCGCCCTCACCGGCGAAGAACGGGTCCGCGTCCATGCCGTGGACCTGGACCGGGATGCCGTCGGGCCAGGCATCGCCGAACTCCGAGGCCGGGACGCACGCCTCGATCAACACCGCGCCGTGCGCGCCCGGGCGGGTCTGAGCCAGCTTCTGCGCCGGCAGGACACCGAGCGAGAACCCCACGTAGACGAGCCCGGCGGGCAGCTCGTCGGCCAGGGCGGTTCCGCGCGCGACGAGCGTGCCGAAGCCGACCTTCTCGGCGTGGGCGACGCCCTCCTGGAGGGTGCCGAACACCTGTCCCTCGAACAGGTCCGGGACATGGACGGTGTGCCCGGCCCCCCGCAGCCGCTCGGCGAAGTCACGGACTCCGTCCGTCAGTCCGTGTCCGTGATGGAAAACCAGCACCTCTGCCATGTCGCTCCCCTCGCGCCGCGGACCCGGGTGGCGCGGCCACAGGAGTATGCCCCCCGGCACCGACAACCGCCTCGCCGGCGGGGCTAAGGCGTCCCGTCCGTCTGTGCCCCGGGCACCCGTCGCCGGAGCAGGTAGCCGCCCGCCATGGCCACCAGGAGCGTCATGCACGCGATGAACACCAGGCCGGCGCCCTCCAGGCCGATCGGTCCCGCCAGCAGTCCGACGCCGATGACCGGCACCGAGATGCCCGCGTAGGCCACCACGAACAGGGCCGAGACCACGGCCGCCCGCTGGTTCGCCCCGGACGCCGCGGCCACCGCCGCGAGCGACCCGCGAAACGCCAGCCCGTGCCCGATGCCGCCGACGACCGCGCTCAGCACGACCAGGGGCAGCAACTCCCACCACAGTGCGCCCGCCAGCAGTGCGAGCCCGGCGAAGAGTGCCGCGCAGCCCAGCGGCAGCGAACGGACCAATCCGGCCCGCCCGACGGCCAATTGGCCGGCGGTCGAAGAGAAGAAGGCCAGCGCGACGACCGACCCGCTCACCGCGTGGTTGTGCACGTCCAAGGACTGGGCGAGGAAGGACGGGCTGACCGACGTGAACACGCCGAACAGGGCGAACCCCACGAAGGTGGCGGCCGCCGCCGCTCCGAAGACCGCCCGCACCCCCGGGGGCAGGCCGGGACGCTGCGGACGGACGGTGCTCGGGGCGCACCGCTCCCGGACGGTCTCCGGCAGTCGCAGCAACACCAGGGCCGAGCAGGCCACCAGCGCGAGATGGACGGCGAACGGCAGGTACAGCGGCCGGTCGGCGTACTGGGCGAGCACCCCGGCGAGCAGCGGACCGCAGCCCAGGCCGCCCATGTTGGCGGCGGTCGCCATGAACGTGGCCCGCGACGTACCGCCGTGCGGCGCCAGCTCCATGACGTACGCCGTGGCGGCACCCGTGAACAGGCCCGCCGACAGACCCGACAGCAGCCGCCCCGCGTACAGCCAGCCCAGCGCGTCGGCGGACAGGAAGCAGACGGCGCTCAACGTCGCGCAGCCCAGACCGCACAGCAGCACCGGCCGTCTGCCCACGGCGTCCGAGGCGTTGCCCGCCAGCAGCAGGACTCCGATGACCCCGGCCGCGTAGACGGCGTACACGACCGTGATCGTCAGCTCGGAGAAACCGAACTTCTGCTGGTAGAGACCGTAAAGAGGGGTCGGCAGGGTCGTGCCGGCCATGCATACGGCGAACACCGCCCCACTGAGCAGGCACTGGCGCCGGCCTCGAAGGTCACCGTCCATACGGACGACGGTATCGCCCTGTTCCGCTCGCGGCCCGGTGCGCCGCCCGCCGTGGGCCCCGCTCCGCGGAAGGCGGCGCGCGATACCTAGTCGGCCGGCGGGATCGGCCGGTGGCCGCCAGGCGGGGAGTGGTCCTCGCGGCTGCTCAGGCGGTGCAGTCTCAGGGCCAGTTGCAGTTCGAGGGCGCTGGTGGGGTCGTTCCAGTCGGCGCCGAGCAGCTGGGCGACCCGGTCCAGCCGCTGCACGACGGTGTTGACGTGGACGTGCAGGGCGTCCTTCGCCCTGGACAGGCTCGCGCCCTGCGCGTAGTAGGCGTCGAGCGTGCGGACCAGTTCGGTGCCGCGCTGCTGGTCGTAGGCGAGAACAGGGCCGAGGTAGCGGCGCACGAAGCCGTCGAGATCCGCTCGGTCGCCGAGCAGGACACCGAGGAAGCCCAGCCCCGCGAGGTCGCTGCCGTCCCCGGTGCGGCCCAGGGCGTGCAGGGCGTTGAGGCAGCGGCCGGCCTCCGTGTACGCGCCCGGGAGCTGGTCGGGTCCCGTGGCCGGTCCCGCCGCGCCCACGGTGACGGGCGCGCCGGCGGCCTTGCCGAGGTCCTCGGCGAGGGCGGCGGCGAGCGCGCCGGGATCCGTCGACGGGACGAGCAGGACGATGTGGCCGTTGTGGACGCCCGCGAGCCCGCCCAGCGCGCGGGCGCCGCGCACGGCTTCCGCGAACAGGTGCGAGCGCGGTTCGCCGTCGGTGTCCAGGGCGAGGACGGCATGGGGCCGGGAGAGGTTGACGCCGAGTCTGCGGGCGCGCAGCGCCAGGCTTTCGCTGTCGTGGCGTCCGCCGGGCCGGTGGGAGGTGAGCAGGTCGTCGAGGAGCTCTCCCCGGACGCGGTCCTCGGCCTCGGCGACGGTGCGGCGCAGCAGCAGGAGGAGGGCGGCGACCAGGGCGGCGCGTTCGAACAGGCGGCGGTCGGCGTCGGCCAGGTCGGCGCGCCCGGTCAGGGTGATGCTGCCGAGGAGTTCCGGCCCGGCCAGCACGGCGCACACCCAGGCGCCGTCGACCGGGACGGCGCGGCCGCCGGTGCGGGAGGCCGTGATGTCCCGCGGGGAGGGGAGGAGGGGGTCGGTGCCGGCTCGGGCCAGCTCCGTGCCGTCCGGGTCGTGCAGGGCGATGCCGCCGCCGAGCAGCGCGGCGATCTCGCGGACCAGGTCGTTCACGGTCGCGCCGCGCAGGACCAGGTCGGTGAGGCGGTCGTGGGCGTCGGCGGCGCGGCGCAGTGCCGTGCTGTGGGCCCGGGCCCTCTCGTTGGCCGCGTTGAGGTCGACCAGCGCGGAGCGGGTCTCCTCCAGCATGCGCGCGCCGTCGATGGCGACGGCGGCGTGGTCGGCGAGCGAGGTGAGCAGGGCGATGGCGTCCGGCGGGAAGTCGCGGGTGGTGCGGTCGGCGGCGAAGAGCACGCCGATGACGCGTGTCCCGACGCGCAGGGGCACGCCGAGGATTCCCCGCAGCCCTTCCTCCAGGACCGCTTCGTCGATGGCCCGGGTGTGCTTGAAGCGGGAGTCGGTGCGGTAGTCGGCGCTGGTGTAGGGGCGGGCGGTCTGGGCGACGAGTCCGCCCAGGCCCTCGCCCATGCCGAGGCGCAGTTGCTGGAAGCGGGCGGAGACCGAGCCGTCGGTGACCCGCATGTAGGTGTCGTGGGCGACCGGGTCGTTGAGCGTGAGGTAGGCGGCGTCGGTGCCGAGCAGCGTTCTGGCGCGGTGGACGATGGCGCGCAGCACGGCGTCCAGGTCGCGCAGGGCGGCGAGGTCGCCGGCGGTGTCGAAGAGCGCGGCCAGCTCGGCCTCGCGTCTGCGGTGCTGGTCGAGGGTGCGGCGGATGTCCAGCGCGACCCTGGTGGCGTCCTCCAGGAGGGACCGCTCCTCGGGCGGAAGCGGGGCGGTGGAGGCGTCGTCGCCCGAGGGGCGGGTGAACTGCTCGGCGGGTGCCCCGGAGGCCAGCAGGGTCAGCAGTTGCCCGAGGGCCATCATCGCACTGTGTGCCGCCGCGCGGTACGAGCGGTCCTTCACGGTGCTCATGATGGCACTCCTTCCGTCATCCCGGGGACTGTCTTGCGGGAAGGCCGGGGCAAGTCCGGGGCGGCCGGGGCAAGTCCGGGGCGGCCGGGGCGTCTCCGGTCAGCCCCTGTCCGGGCCGGCGGGCGCGGGCGTCCGCCGGCGTGATCGCACCGGGGCGTCGGCCGTCGTGGCGAGGGTGAGGTCGCGGCCGCGGGTCTCCCTGGCGAAGGCGACGGTGAGGGTGGTGACGACCGCGGCCAGGCACAGGTAGAGGGCCACGGGGACGGCGGAGTCGTACTCCTTGAGCAGTTCGACCGCGATGATCGGTGCCGGCGCGCCGGCCACGATGGACGCGAGCTGGGAGCCCATGGAGGCGCCCGAGTAGCGGACCTTGGTGTCGAACATCTCGGAGATGAAGGCGGCCTGGGGTCCGTACATGGCGCCGTGCAGCAGCAGGCCGACGGTCACCGCGAAGGTGATGACGGCGAACGACCCGGAGTCGAGCAGGGCGAAGAAGGCGAAGGCCCACAGCGCCATGCCGGCCGAGCCGATCAGGGTGACCGGCCGGCGTCCGATCCGGTCGGAGAGCGCGCCCCACGCAGGGATCGTGACGAAGTGGATGGCCGAGGCGATCAACACGGCGTTCAGCGCGGTGCTCTTGGGCAGGTCCAGGTGGCTGGTGACGTAGACGAGGAGGAAGGCGGTGAGGATGTAGTAGGAGATGTTCTCGCCGAACCGGGTGCCGATCGCGGTCAGGACCTCCCGCCGGCTGCGGCGGAACACCTCGACCACCGGCGGCTGCTCCTTGATGCCGCGGGCGGCGTCGGCCTCGGCCCTGGCCTTGGCGGCGAGGAAGACGGGGGACTCGGAGACGGAGATGCGGATCCACAGGCCGACGACGACCAGGACGCCGGAGAGCAGGAAGGGGATGCGCCAGCCCCACGCGGTGAAGTCCTCCTCCGACTGGACCGCGGCGAGCAGGGCGAGGACACCGGTGGCCAGGAGGTTGCCGCCGGGGGCGCCGGCCTGCGGCCAGGAGGCCCAGAAGCCGCGCCGCTTGTCGCCGCCGTGCTCGGAGACGATGAGGACCGCGCCGCCCCATTCGCCGCCCAGCGCGAACCCCTGGACGAGGCGGAGCACGGTGAGCAGGATGGGCGCGCCGACGCCGATGGTGTCGTAGGTGGGCAGCAGGCCCATGGCGAAGGTGGCCCCACCCATCATGAGCAGGCTCACGACGAGCAGTTTCTTGCGCCCGACCTTGTCGCCGAAGTGCCCGAACACCACGCCGCCGAGGGGCCGGGCGGCGAAGCCGATCGCGTAGGTGACGAAGGCGATCAGGGTGCCCACGAGGGGGTCGACGGTGGGGAAGAAGAGGGTGTTGAACACCAGCGCGGCGGCGGAGCCGTAGAGGAAGAAGTCGTACCACTCGATGGTGGTGCCGATCAGGCTCGCGCCGACGATACGGGCGATGCCGGGAGAGCGGCCTGGCGGGGTGGGGCCGGTGGCGGCCGGGGCGTCGGGCATGTGTCACCACTTTCGGGGAGGGGCGGTGAGGGACGGGAGCGGTGCGTCGGAAGCGGGGCGTCGAGGGGCGGGGCGGTCAGCTCGCTCCCCAGCCGCCGTCGAAGGGCGGGGCGGTCAGCTCGCTCCCCAGCCGCCGTCGAAGGGCGGGGCGGTCAGCTCGCTCCCCAGCCGCCGTCGAGGGGCAGTGACGCCCCGGTGACGGAGCCGGTGTGCGGTCCGCACAGCCACAGGGCGGCGGCGGCCACCTCTTCGGGCTCCAGGAGCCGCTTGAGCGGAGCGCGGGTGAGCAGGACGTCGGACAGGACGTCGTCGGGGCTGACGCCGTGGGCGGCGGCCTGGTCCTGGATCTGGCCCTCGACCATCGGGGTGCGGACATAGCCGGGGTTCACGCAGTTGCTGGTCACCCCGTGCGGCGCGCCCTCGATCGCGGTGACTTTGCTGAGGCCCTCCAGGGCGTGCTTGGCCGTGACGTAGGCACTCTTGTAGGCGCTGGCGCGCAGGCCGTGGACGCTGGAGATGTTGACGACGCGGCCCCAGCCGGTGGCGTACATGTGCGGCAGCACCCGGCGGATCAGCAGGAAGGGGGCCGTGACCATCACCTGCTGCATGAGCGCGAAGCGCTCCGGCGGGAACTCGTGGAGCGGGGCGACGTGCTGGAGTCCGGCGTTGTTGACGAGGACGTCGATGGCGCGAGGCAGAGCGTCGATGGCGTCCGGGTCGGCCAGGTCGGCGGTGTGCGCCACTGCCCCGATGGCGGCGGCGACCGTCTTGGCCTTCTCGGCGTCCACGTCGACCACGTGGACCTCGGCGCCGGCCGCGGCGAGGGCGGCGGCGCACGCCCGGCCGATGCCGCTGCCGCCGCCGGTCACCAGAGCGGCCCGGCCGGACAGGTCCACGCCGCCCGTCCCCGGGAGGGGCGAGGCGGCCGGCCCCGACGGATGCGAGGTGGTGAATTGCCTGGTCATGGCCGGAACAGTAGAGACACCCCGGCGCCTCTCCTATGGGATCCGGCACCACAATCACCCGTCTCCGTATGGTGGTCGGCCCCATAACGGCCCAGGGCCGGTGGCGCTACGGCCGGGCGTGGGGGGACGGCGAACCGTGCGGCTCCTCGCCCCGCCGCTCCCCCGGCGCGGCCGGCTCCTCGGACCGCCGCCGGTCCAGGCGGGCCACCACCGGGCCGGCCGTGACACCGTGCAGTACGACGGAGACCAGCACCGTGAAGGTCACCACCGCCCACAACTCCCGCTCCGGGACCAGGAAGTCCTGCTGGCCCAGCGCGTAGGCGAGGTAGTACAGCGAACCGATGCCGCGGATGCCGTACCCCGCCACGACCCAGCGCTCCCGGCCCCGCAAGCGGCCGCCGAGCAGCCCGGCCCAGCCGGCCAGCGGCCGGATCACCAGCAGGAGCAGCAGGCCGGTCGCCGCGCCCCGCCAGGTCAGCGGCGCCAGGCCGCCCAGCGCGATGAAGGCGCCCAGCAGGAAGAGCAGGGTCGCGGTCAGCAGCCGCTCGACCTGTTCGACGAAGTCGTGCAGCACGTTGTGGAAGCCGTGGGCGCGCTCGGCCGCCCTGACGGCGCAGGCGGTGGTGAACACGGCGAGGAAGCCGTAGCCGCCGGCGAGTTCGGTCACCCCGTACGCCAGGAAGGTGGCGGCCAGCGCGACGAATCCCTCCCGGTACTCGGCCAGCCGCAGCACGGAGGAGCGGGTGCGGAAGAACAGCCAGCCCAGCAGTTTGCCGATCAGCAGCCCGCAGGCCACGCCGAGCACGCACTTGAGCACGACCTCCTTCGCCGCCCAGGCGCCGATCCACTCCCCCGACCAGCCGCCGCCCGCGGCGGCGGCCAGCGCGATGGCCGCGTAGGTGAGGGGGAAGGCGAGGCCGTCGTTGAGTCCCGCCTCGCTGGTGAGGGCGAACCGCACCTCGTCCTCGTCGTGTTTGTCCTCGGTGGGCTCCCCGACGCGCACCTCCGAGGCGAGCACGGGGTCCGTGGGCGCGAGGACCGCGGCGAGCAGCAGCGCGGCGGCCGGCGGCCAGTCCAGCAGCCACCAGGCCACCAGGGCGGTCGCGAGGACGCTCACCAGCATGGTCACGCCGAGGAGCCGCCAGGTCGAGGCCCACAGGCGCCGGCCCACCGGCCGGTTGAGCGCGAGCCCCGCACCCATCAGGGCGATGATGACGCAGATCTCGGTCACATGCTCCGTCAGGACCCGCTGCTCCACCGTGTCGACCGCCGGCAACGGCAGCGGGAGCAGGTACACGGTGATGCCGCTCACCAGGAACACCACCGGCAGCGACAGGGGCCGCCCCGCGACCACCCGGGGCAGCACCGCCGCGAGCAGCGCTCCCAGGCCCAGCCACGCGAAAACCACATCGGAAAGAGTCACCGCGTCTCACCCGTCCTGTTCACGTGCCCGGACGCGCGGCCGGGCGGCGGGCCGGACCCGGTGGACACTCGTCGGCCTGGTGACGCGGGCGGCTCATCTGCACTCCTCTGGTTCGTACGTCTGACCTACGTCTAACCCCAGGAACCACACCGACACCCGGTGATCTTTTGCTACGGCGGTGTTGCGATCTCTACGGCGGCATTGCGGGCTCATGGCGGAACCGGCCGATCGCTGGCGTGGCCACCTAATACGGATCAAGCTGCTGACAGCCGCCCTTCCGCGGCACCCTCCCGTACCCGTACGCCCGCAGAAAGCCCGACACGCATGTACGCGACCTGTCTTCCCGGCGCCGTCCCGGCGCACCTCACACATGGGGCGGGGAGGTGGTCGACGCCATGCGCCATGTGACGCGCAAGGCGGCGGGGTGGCTCCTGATGATCGCGGTGGCCACCAACGCCACGTACTTCCTGGCCAGTTGGTTCCTGGACCCGCGCGCCAACTACACGGAGGCGCGGCCCGTCCGCAGCGAGGCGCAGATAGCCCGGGCCCTCGCCCCCTACCACCTCGACCCCGGGGAGCCGCTGGCGCAGCGGTGGTGGCACTGGCTCACCTCGGTGGTCCTCCACTTCGACTGGGGCAGCTCCCCCACCGGCGTCTCCGTCAACGGCGAGGTGGGCCACCGCGCCCTCGTCAGCGCCGAGTTGGTCGTCATCGCGACCGTGCTGTCCGTCGTGGTCGGTGTCGCGCTCGCCGTCCACACCGCGTCCCGCCAGTACGGCACCGCCGACCGTGTCTCGCAGGCCGTGTCCATCGCGGTCCTCAACATCCCGACACCGGTCGCCGCGCTCGCCGTGGTCCTCGGCGCCATCTGGCTCAAGGAGCACGTCGGCCTCGGCTTCCTCTATGTGGCCGGAGAGAACTCACCCGACGTCGAAGGAGTGCTCCCGACGATCGGCGACCGCCTCCTCCACCTGATCCTGCCGACGCTCACCCTGACCCTGATGGGATACGTGGGCTACCACCTCACCCAGCGTTCCCTGCTGCTCGACACGATCAACGCCGACTTCGTGCGCACGGCCCAGGCCACCGGCCTCACCCGCGGCCAGGCCGTCCGCGGGCACGCCCTGCGCGCGGCGCTCATCCCGACGGCGGCGTCCGTGGCGTTCAGCGTGCCCGCCATCTTCACCGGCGCCGTCATCACCGAGACGATCTTCGGCTGGAACGGCATGGGCCGCTACTTCATCCAGACCATCGAGAAGAACGACGTGCACGGCACGGTGGCGACGGCCGCGTTCGCCGCGGTGCTCACCGCGATCGGCGCGATCCTCGCGGACATCGCCACGGTCTTCCTCGACCCGAGAGTGCGGGTGAGCTGACATGGCGACAGCGACCAGTACCGCCCGGCCGCGCGCGGACCTCGGCCGCGGCCGGCTCTTCCTGCGCCGCTTCCTGCGCAACCGCCTCGCCGTCGCCGGCGTCGCGATCCTCGCGCTGCTCCTGCTGTTCAGCGCCTTCGGCGGCCTGTTCACGTCCTACGCCCACACCGACGCCGACTTCACGGCCCTGACCCGGCCGCCGAGCGACCTGCACTGGTTCGGCACCAACCAGAGCGGCAACGACATCTACGCCTGCGCGGTGCACGGACTGCGGCGCTCGCTGGTGATCGCCGTGAGCGTGTCCGTCCTGACGGTCGCCGTGGCCACGCTGATCGGCTCCGGCGCCGCGTACTTCGGCGGCCGCGTGCAGAGCCTGACCCTCGCCGTCATCCACTTCCTGCTGATCGTCCCCTCGTTCCTCATCCTCGCCCTGGTCTCCCACCACCTCGCCGGCGACTGGCGCGCCCTCATCGCCGTGCTGACCGTGTTCGGCTGGATGTCCACCGCCCGGGTCATCTGGTCCGTCTCGACCTCGCTGCGCGAACGGGACTACGTGCGGGCGGCGCAGTTCATGGGCGTCCACCCGCTGGGCATCATCGTGCGGCACATCATCCCCAACCTCGGCTCCCTGATCATCGTCAACCTGACACTCGGCGTCGTGACGACCGTGCTCAGCGAGACGGCCCTGTCGTTCCTCGGCTTCGGCGTCCAGACACCGGACGTCTCCCTCGGCACGATGCTCGCCGACGGGGCGACCACCATCACCAGCGCCCCCTGGCTCTTCGCCTTCCCCGCGGGCCTCGTGGTCCTGCTCACCGTCTCCATGACCTTCATCGGCGACGGACTGCGCGACGCCCTCGACCCCACCTCCGTCACCGGCGCGGCGGGAGGCCGACGATGACACTCGCCATCCCCCGGTACGACGAACCCCTCTCCCCCACCGGCGCCGCCCCCGTGCTGTCCGTACGGGACCTGCGGATCTCCTTCCCCTCCGAGGCAGGCCCCGTCGAAGCGGTGCGCGGCGTCAGCTTCGACCTGCTGCCGGGCCGCACGCTTTGCATCGTCGGCGAGTCCGGCTCGGGCAAGTCGGCCACCGCGACGGGCATCATGGGTCTGCTGCCGCCGACCGCCGACGTGCGCGGCCAGGTCCGGCTCGACGGTCAGGAGCTGATCGGCCTCGACGACCGGGCGCTGTCGCGGATACGGGGCAAGTCCATCGGCATGGTCTTCCAGGACCCCCTGTCCGCGCTCACGCCCATCTTCTCCGTCGGCAGACTGCTGCGCGACGCGCTCCGGGTCCACCAGGACCTCAGCAGGAAGGCCGCCTGGGAACAGGCCGTCGAACTGCTCGACCTCGTCGGCATCCCCGACCCGCGCAACCGGGCCTCGGCCTTCCCGCACGAGTTCTCCGGCGGCATGCGCCAGCGGGTGGTCATCGCCCTGGCGATCGCCAACCGGCCGCGGGTGCTCGTGGCCGACGAACCCACCACCGCGCTGGATGTCACCGTGCAGGCGCAGATCCTCGACGTGCTGCGCCTCGCGCAGCGGGAGACCGGCGCCGGCCTCGTCCTGATCACCCACGACCTCGGCGTCGTCGCCGGCCACGCCGACGACGTCGCCGTCATGTACGCGGGCCGCTTCGTGGAGAAGGCGGACGTCCACGCGCTGTTCCGCCGCCCGGCGATGCCCTACACCGCGCGGCTGCTGGCCGCGGTGCCGACCGTGGACAGCGGGGTCCGCCGCCCCCTCGTCGCGATCGGCGGGGAGCCGCCCGCCCCGACGGACCTCGAAGGCGGCTGCCCCTTCGTGAGCCGGTGCGCCGTCGCCCTGGACGCGTGCCGCGCCGAGGAACCGGAGCTGCGCCGGATCGCCGGACACGGGGACGTGGCCTGCCTGCGCGCCGCCGAGACGGCCGCCGGCACGCTGGATCCCACCGGGGCGGTCACGCCCCCCGACCGGCGGACGGACCCGGAGCACGCCGGGCGCGGCGAGGTGGTGCTGCGCGTCGAGGACCTCGTCAAGACCTTCCCCGTCACCAAGGGGGCGTTCATCAAACGCCGGGTCGGCACGCTGCACGCGGTCAACGGGGTCGGCTTCGAGCTGCGTACCGGAGAGACGCTGGGCCTGGTGGGCGAGTCGGGCAGCGGCAAGACGACGACGCTGCTGGAGATCCTGCGGCTGCGCAGGCCGGAGGGCGGCCGGATCGAGATCGCGGGGAGGGAGGTCGGCGCGACGGCGGCCGCGGACACCGCACTCGGGGGCGCCGACGCTCAGGCCGGGTCCGGGTCCGGGTCCGGGCACGGCGTCCGGGCCGGTTCCGGCGGGCGCGGGCGCACCCTGCGGCACGACGTGCAGATCGTCATGCAGGACCCGTTGGGCGCCCTGGACCCGCGGCTGCCCGTCCACCAGCTGCTCGCCGAGCCCCTGCGGGCCGTGGGCCGTGACCGCGAGGCGATCCGCTCGCGCGTCCGGGAGCTGCTGGCGCTCGTCGGTCTCGACGCCTCGATGGCCGACCGCTTCCCGGCCGCGCTCTCGGGGGGCCAGCGCCAACGCGTCGGCATCGCCCGCGCGCTGGCCACGGAGCCGAGACTGCTCGCCCTCGACGAGCCGCTGTCCGCCCTGGACGTCTCGGTGCAGGCCGGAGTGATCAATCTGCTGAACCGGCTCAAGGGTGAGCTGGGGCTCGCCTGTCTGATGGTCGCGCACGATCTCGCCGTGGTCCGCCACCTGTGCGACCGGATCGCGGTGATGTACCTGGGGCACATCGTCGAGACGGGCGACACGGAGACGCTGTTCCGCGACCCGAAGCATCCCTATACGCGGGCCCTGCTCTCCGCGGTCCCCGTACCCGACCCGGTCCGCGAGCGCGCCCGGGAGCGGATCGTCCTGACGGGCGAGCAGCCCGACGCCACGGACCTGCCGCCGGGCTGCGTGTTCATCGACCGCTGCCCGGTGTACCGCCTCGCCGACGAGGGCGTACGGGAGCGCTGCCGCACGGAGCGCCCCGCGACCAGGCCGGTGCCGGGGCGGCCGGACCACGCGTACGCCTGCCACGCCGTGTGACCGGCGCCGACCCGCCGGACCCCCTCCCCGCCACGACCGCCGTCCCGCTTCCCTCTGCCCTTCTCTTCTTCTTCTCTTCCCCCCTCTCCGCGACTCTTCGACCCAAGGACGCTCTCCATGCGCGCAAGACTGGCCCTGCCCGTCGCCCTCACCGCAGCCCTCTCCGTCACCGCCACGGCATGCCAGTCATCCGCCGGTGACGCCACGGGCCCCGGTGGGAGGGGCACCCCGTCCGCCGCCTCGTCGGCCGCCGACTACAACCCGACCCCGTACGACAAGCTGAAGGACGGCGGCACCTACACGACGGCGGGGACGTTCGACGACCAGGGCAACCCCTTCCACGTGAACGCCACGCTGACGGCGTCCCGGGTGTGGGCCTGGTACAACGCGAACGCGATCACCTTCTCGCCGACCGGCGAGGTGCGGTACAACCCGGACTACTTCAGCGACGTGCGGGTGTCCGTCAAGGGCGGCCGCCAGAAGGTCACGCTGACGATCAACAAGAAGGCCGTGTTCAACGACGGGACACCCATCGACTGGACCGCGATCAAGGCCACGTGGCAGGCCAACAACGGCTCCGACAAGGACTACGCGGCCTCGTCCCCGGACGGCTACGCCCAGATCACCGATGTCGTGCGCGGCAAGGACGACAAGCAGGCCGTCCTCACCTTCAAGGGCGTCACCCCCTTCTGGCCCAGCCTGTTCACCACGTTCCTGCACCCGAAGGCGGCGCGGGCCGACAACTTCAACAAGGCATACGTGAAGAAGGCGCACCCCGAGTGGGGTGCCGGCCCGTACACGGTCGGCAAGTGGGACTCCCACTCGGGTGACATCACCTTCGTCCGCAACCCGAAGTGGTGGGGCAGGAAGGGCCGGCTCGACAAGCGTGTGTACGTGAACCTGGAGTCGACGGCGGCGGTCAACGCCTTCAAGAACGGCCAACTCGACTACGTCCCCGTGGGCGACGCCGAGAGCCTGCACCAGGTGAAGGGGCTCAAGGGCACCGAGATCCGCAGCGGCGGCAGCCCCTTCGAGTACTCGCTCCACCTCAACACCAGGTCGGCCGTCCTCGGCGACAAGGCGGTGCGCAAGGCGATCCAGGAGAGCATCGACCGCGGCCAGATCGCGAAAATCCAGTTCCAGGGCCTGGACTACAAGGAGCCGCTGCCCGGCTCGGCCGTGCTCTACAGCTTCCAGAAGGGGTACCGGGACAACGTCGCGGCTGTCCTGAAGTACGACCCCGACCAGGCGAAGAAGGAACTCGACGCGGCGGGCTGGAAGCCCGGGAGCGACGGCGTGCGGGAGAAGGACGGCAAGAAGCTCGAGGTCGGTTACACGCTGCTGGGCGACGACCCGCTGGCCAAGGCGACCGCCGGCGCGTTCGCCGCGATGCTCAAGCCGGTCGGTGTCCGCCTGACCATCAAGAAGGCCGCCCAGGCCGACTTCGCCACCATCCTCAGCGAGCGGAAGTTCGACCTGTTCGTCTCGGGCAACCGCTCCATGGACCCCTTCGGGGCCCGCTACCTGTGCGACTTCTACTGCTCGGACCGCGACTCCAACCTCACCGGGGCCGGCTCCCCGGCGCTGGACAAGGAGATCCGCGCCACGACGGGCATCGCCGACCCCGGCCGGCAGACGGCGGCGGTGAACAAGGTCGAGCAGAAGGCCCTGCGCGACCACGCGCTGCTGCCGCTGTACAGCGGCCCTTCGACGTACGGCGTCAAGAAGGGCCTGGCCAACGTGGGAGCGACGATCTTCCACACCCCGCTGCCGGAGACGGTGGGCTGGGTCGGCGCACGACCGTGACGCCGAAGCGGCCGCACAACTCCCGCCCGAGGGTGAAGCCGAGGCGTCCCCGCCCGCGAAAACCCCCGATGTCCGCGCGCCGCATCCGCGCACGGCACCCGCGCCGAAGAGATGATGCGGCGTGGACATCGACGGAGGGCGGGTGCCGGTGGACGACACGGCCGACGTGGTCATCGTCGGGGGCGGCGCGGCCGGGCTCAGCCTGGCGCACCAGCTGACGCGGACCGGGTCGCTCGCGGTCACGGTGGTGGAGCCGCCGCCGGGCCCGGCGCGGCCCGCCGAACGCACCTGGTGCTACTGGGACCAGGGCCTCGGCGACTTCGGCGAGGCGGTGAGCGCCTCCTGGTCCGGGCTGCGCGTCCACGGCGCCGACGGCCACCCGGTCACCGTCGACCCGGCCCCGCTGCGCTACCTCATGCTGCGGTCCGCCGCCTTCGAGCAGCTGGTGCACTCCCGGCTCGCCCGCTCCCCGCGCGGACGGATCCTGCGGGCGACCGCGGAGGCGGTGCGCGACGTGGCGCACGGCGCAGAGGTCCGCTGCACGACACCGGACGGCCGGACGCTGACCCTCGGCGCCCGGCACGTGTTCGACTCCCGCCCCCCGCGCACCCTGCCCGCGGCGCGCACCCGGCTGCTCCAGCACTTCCGGGGCTGGTTCGTGCGCACGGCCGGCGACCGGTTCGACCCGGCGGTCGCCGACCTGATGGACTTCCGCGTGCCGCAGCCCCGGCATGGGCTCGCCTTCGGCTACGTCCTCCCGCTCGCACCGGACCGGGCGCTCGTGGAGTACACCGCGTTCTCCCGCACCCCGCTGACCACGGCGGCGTACGAAGAGGCGCTCGGTGCCTACACCCGTACGACGCTGCGCCTCGGTCCGCTCACCGTGGAAGCGGCGGAGCAGGGCGTCATCCCGATGACGGATGCCCGCTTCCCGCGCCGCGTCGGACGGTCGGTCTTCCGCATCGGGACCGCGGGCGGCGCCACGCGTCCCGCGACCGGGTACACCTTCGCCGCCGTGCAACGGCAGAGCCGGGCCATCGCCGCCTCCCTGCTCCGCGACGGCCGTGCGAGGGTGCCCCCGCCACACGGGCGGCGCGCCCTGGCCATGGACGCCGTGCTGCTGCGGGCCCTGGACACCGGGCGGATCGACGGCCCCGACTTCTTCACGGGCCTCTTCCGCAGCACACCGCCGCACCGGCTGCTGCGCTTCCTCGACGGCGCCACCACGCCGTGGGAGGACTGGGGCATCGGCCTGCGCGTCCCGGTGGGCCCGATGCTCGGGACCGCCGTCGAGCTCCCCTTCCTGCGACGCCGTTCCCACCCGGCACCGGCCGCCGCCCCCCGACCCGAGGACAGCCCTTGACGACACTCCTGCGCGACCGCGAACTGGCCCACGCCTTCGACGACGCCGCGCGCTCCTACGACCTCCTCACCGCCCTCAACCCCGGCTACCGCACCGACCTGCTCCGCTCGGCGCGCCGGCTGCGGCTGCCCGACGAGGGGGCGGGGCTGCACGTCCTGGATCTGGGCTGCGGCACCGGCACCTCGACCCGCGCCCTGCTGCGGGCCGCGCCGCGGGCCCGGATCACCGCCGTCGACGCCTCGGCGGGGATGCTGCGCCGGGCCGCGGCCAAGACGTGGCCCGCGGGGGTGACCTTCCTGCACCTGAGCGCCGAGGAACTGGCGACGGCGGGCCACGGCCCGTTCGACGCGGTCTTCGCCGCCTATTTGTTCCGCAACGTGAGCGACCCGGACGCTGTCCTCGCGTCCGTGCGGGGCCTGTTGCGGCCCGGCGGGCGGCTCGCCGTCCACGAGTACAGCCTCAGCGGCTCGGCCGCCCACCGGGCCCTGTGGACCGCGATCTGCCACGGTGTGATCATCCCGGCCGGCACGCTGGGCGGCGACCGCGCGCTCTACCGTCACCTGTGGCGCAGTGTCCTCGCCTTCGACACCGCGCCGGCCTTCGCCGAGCGGCTGACCCGGGCCGGCTTCACCGGCGTACGGGCCGCCCCGGTGGCCGGATGGCAGACGGGCCTCGTGCACACCTTCCTCGCCGGCGCCGCCCCGGGGACCGCCCGATGACCGCGTCCCGGAGCGGCGCCCGGCGGGGCCGTGACCGCAAGGCCGAGACGCTGCTGCCCCCGCCGGGCGCAAGCCGTTTCGCGCCCCGCGACGCGCCGCGCGCGGCCGTGGTCGGCGGCGGGATCGCCGGGCTGGCCGCGGCCACCCTGCTGGCGGAGCGCGGCGCCCGCGTGACCCTCTACGAGCAGGGGGAGTCGCTCGGCGGCCGGCTCGCCGGGTGGCGCACCCGCCTGGCGGACGGTTCCACGGCGACCATGAGCCGCGGCTTCCACGCCTTCTTCCGGCAGTACTACAACCTGCGCGGCCTCCTGCGGCGCACGGACCCCGCCCTCGCACGGCTCACCGCCCTGCCCGACTATCCGCTGCGGCACAGCGGCGGGCTCACCGACAGCTTCGCCCGCATCCCGCGCACCCCGCCGCTCAGCGC
The DNA here is from genome assembly GCF_040629635.1 of Streptomyces sp. NPDC005898. Classification (NCBI taxonomy): domain Bacteria; kingdom Bacillati; phylum Actinomycetota; class Actinomycetes; order Kitasatosporales; family Streptomycetaceae; genus Streptomyces; species Streptomyces sp. NPDC005898. The sequence goes on from NZ_JBEXWC010000017.1 coordinate 32,405, forward strand.
CCTCGGCTTCGTCGCCCTCAGCCCCACCTTCGGCGCGCGGGACCTCGTCGGCATGAACGCCCGGGCGGCGCTGCCGCTGCTCGACGTGCGCGTCCCCGAGGTGTACGAACGTTTCGACGGGGTCAGCGCCACCGCGTTCCTGGACCGGGTCGGCTTCCCCGAGGCCGCGCACCACCTGGCCTTCGAGGTGTTCTCGCGCAGCTTCTTCGCCGACCCGCGCGAACTGTCCGCCGCCGAGCTGATCCTGATGTTCCACATCTACTTCCTCGGCTCGGCGGAGGGCCTGCTCTTCGACGTGCCGAACGAGCCCTTCCCGCAAGCCCTGTGGGAACCGCTCGGCGCCTATCTGGAGCGCCTGGGGGCGGACATCCGCACCGGCACGCCCGTGCACGGCGTCGATCCGCGCGACGGTGGGGCCGACGTGCGCGCCGGCCGGGCGGTGGACCGCCACGACGTCGTGGTCCTCGCCCTGGACAGCGCCGGGCTGCGCGGGGTGGTGGCCGCGTCGCCCGGGCTCGGCACCCCGGCCTGGCGCGAGGACATCGCGGCCCTGCGCACCGCCCCGCCGTTCCTCGTCTCCCGGCTCTGGCTCGACCGGCCGGTCCGCGCCGACCGCGCCGGTTTCCTCGGCACCAGCGGGTACGGCGGGCTGGACAACATCAGCGTCCTGGAGCGCTACGAGGACGAGGCCGCCCGCTGGGCGGCCCGCACCGGGGGCTCGGTGGTGGAGCTGCACGCCTACGCCGTGGACGAGCGGGCCGACCGGGAGGGCGTGCAGCGCGCGCTGGTGGAGCGGCTGCGCGAGGTGTACGCCGAGACCCGCGCCGCCCGGATCGTGGACGCCCGGCACGAATGGCGCGCCGACTGCCCGCTGTTCCCCACCGGCTCCTACCACCGGCGCCCCCGGGTGCGCGGCCCCCATCCGTGGCTGGCCCTCGCCGGTGACGCGGTGCGCTGCGACCTTCCCGTGGCGCTGATGGAACGCGCCGCCACCACCGGGTTCCTCGCCGCCAACGCCCTGCTCGCCGAGCGCGGGGTCCGCGGCCAGGTCCTGTGGACGGTGCCCAGGGCCGGGCGGTCCGCGGCGCTGCGGGCGCTGGGCGCGCTCGCGGCGCGGTGACCCGCCCGGCCGCCGGGTGCGCTCAGCCCGGGAACCGGCCCGTGTCGCGCAGCGCCCAGCGGCGCTCGGCGTAGGCGAGGTCGTCGCGCCACAGGCGGCCCGCCGTGCGGCGCATCAGTGGGCGCAGGAGGGGGGCGGCGGCCCGTGCCAGGGCGAAGCCCCGCCGGTCGGAGGCGGCGACGACCGCCTCGACCACCGCGGTGCGCGGCCGTGGTTCCGTCGGTGCGGTCAGCGGCGTGGCGTGGGTCTCGACCACGGAGGTCGTGCCTTCGCCCTCGGTGATGCGCATGACGACGGTACGGGGGCCCGGCGCCGTGAACTCGGCCCGTACGGGCACCACCAGACGGGCGGTCACCCGGAAGGAGACGTCGACGACGAAGGCGTCGTCGTCCTCGCCCCGTGGCGCGCGGGCCACCGTCAGGTCGACGAACGAGTACGGGTGGAACCAGGAGCCGTGCCAGGGATCGAGCCGGTTGGCGATCACGTCCTGCGGCTCGCACCGGCCGACCGCCGTGAAGACGGCGTCCATCCCCCGGCCCGGGGCGGGGCGCACCGGCACCGGCGGCCGCGGCGAGGGCTCCTCGCCGCCGACCGCGTCCAGCCGCACCCACACCAGCACCCCGTCGTCGTGGACGGGGTACGGCTCCCAGCCGGCGAACGGCGTCCCGTCCAGGGCCAGTCCGTGCCAGTGGCACACCAGCGTGCCGCACACCACCCGGCTGTCGCGCAGCGGGGCGCCGAGGTGCGGGCAGCTGCCGGGGCCGGCCCGCAGCTCCCCGGTGTCCGAGCGCCACAGCACGACCTCCTCGCCGCCCACCGTCCGGCCGAACGGGCCGCCACCGGGCCGGATGTCGCGGGACGCGCCGACGACGAACCAGTTCCCCGAGGGGCGGGCGCCGGCCCGCTTCAGCGCCTCCGCGATGAGGGCCGGGCGGGCCTCCTGCCAGGTGGGGGCCTGTTCCGCCCAGCCCGGGCCCCGGCGGCCGCGCAACGGCGGCGTCCAGCGGGCCCGTCCCCGCCCCGCGCTCACCGCCTGGTCCTCTCCCCGGCGGGGCGCGTCGGGCCGCTCGGCACCTGGCCGGCGCCGCGTGAGAGCCACCGCGCGCCGGCGACACGTACGAGCCCTGCCGCCGCCGTGGCCGCCCGGCGCCCCCGTGGGACGACCGCCCGTCCGTGCAGCACGTCGTACCGTCGGCGGGCGATGGCGTCCAGGATGCCGCCGTAGAGGACGAACGCGGTGCGGATGCAGGGGCGGACCCGTGGATCGAGCATGGCGATGCCCGGCTCCGCCTGCCGGTAGACGTCCCTCGTCATGGCCTCGGCGGCGACCAGTGCCGCGCGGATGCGCGGATCGCGGCGTCCGGTGCGCCGGCTCCACTCCAGCAGCGGGCGGTCCACCCCGTGCGCGGCGAGCAGGTCGGCCGGCAGATAGACGCGGCCCCGGTCCAGGTCCTCGCCCACGTCCCGCAGGAAGTTGGTGAGCTGGAACGCCACGCCGAGGGCCGCCGCGTGCGGGGCCGCCTCCTCGCGGGGCACGACGGTCCCGAGCACCGGCAGCATCTGCAGGCCGATCACGGCGGCCGAACCGTGCATGTAGGCGCGCAGGTCGGCGTAGGTCGGATAGTCCGTGACACTCAGGTCGTCGCGCATCGAGGCCAGGAAGTCGGAGAACAGCGTGGGTTCGATGTCGTACCGGGCCGCCGTGTCGGCGACGGCGCGGACCACCGGCTCGTCCCCGGCGCCCGTGCGCAGCCCCTGCGCGAGATCGCTCTCCAGCCGTTTCAGGAGGCGGTCGCGGGCCACCGGCGTCAGGCGCCCGTCGAGGTCGTCGACGATGTCGTCCGCCCAGCGGGCGAAGCCGTACAGCGCGTGCACGGCGGAGCGGCGCTCCAGGGGCAGCAGGCGGGTGGCGAGGAAGTAGGTGCGGCCGTGGCGGGCGTTGAGCAGGCGGCAGCGGGCGTAGTCGGCGCGCAGGGCGGGGTCGGTGATCCCCGCCGCGTCCAGTTCGCGGCGGGTCATCGGGGGCCCCGGCCGGGGAAGCGGGCGGCGGCGAGCTTGCCGCTGATGAGGACGGTCGGCACGCCCACGCCCGGCGTGGTCCCGCAGCCGGCGAGGACGACGTTGTCCAGGCCGCGCACGAGGTTGCGGGGCCGGAAGGGGCCGGTCTGGGCGAACGTGTGCGAGACGGAGAAGGGGCTGCCCGCCGCGTGGCCCTGTTCCGCCCAGTCCAGTGGGGTGACCAGCAGTTCCTCCTCGATGCTGGCCCGGAACCCGTCCAGGCCCCGGCGCTCCAGTTCGGCGGCCAGGTCGTCGCGGTAGCGCGGGCCCAGGTCGCGCCAGGTGGCGCCGGAGGGGCCGACGGCGGTGTTGGGGCACGGCGCGAGGACGTAGTGGAGGTGCCGGCCGGGCGGGGCGAGGGTGGGGTCGTGGGTCGTGGGCCGGGTGATCAGCAGGGAGGGGTCGCTCATCAGCTTTCCGGTGCGGGTCAGTTCGTCGAAGGTCCGCTCCCACTGCCCGCCGAAGGAGAGGGTGTGGTGGGCCAGGCCGGGCCAGGTTTGGTCGGTGCCCGCGTGCAGGACCACCGCCGACGGGGAGTGGCGCAGTGCCACCGGGCGCCTCGGGGCCCGGCCCAGGAGCCGGTGGGCGGTGGACAGTTCGCAGGACAGGACGAGCGCGTCGCAGGCGATGCGCTCCCCGGTGGCCAGCCGTACGGCGCGCACCCGGCCCGCCGACCGCTCCAGCGCGCTCACCTCGGCCCCCCACCGGAAGTCGGCCCCGGCGTCGCCGGCGGCGTCGGCCATCGCGCGGGGCAGCGCGTGCATCCCGCCCTTGGGGAACCAGACCCCGGCCACGGTGTCCATGTACGCGATCACGGCGTAGGCCGCGAGCGCCCGGGCCGGGGCGACCCCCGCGTACAGGGCCTGGAAGGAGAAGACCCGGCGCAGCCGGGGGTCGGAGAGGTGGCGGCCGATGCGGCTGTCCAGCCGTCCGAAGCCGCCGAGCGCCGCCAGGCGCGCCAGGTCGGGGTGGAGCAGTTGGAGGGGGGAGTCGAAGTTCGTGTCGATGAAACGCTTCATCTGCGCCCGGTAGAGCCGTTCGAGCCACTGCCGCAGCCCGCGGTAGCCGGCCGCCTGCGCCGGTCCGGCGAAGCGGCGCACCTCCGCTTCCATCGCCTCGCCGTCGGTGTGGACGTCCAGCGAGGTGCCGTCCGCGAAGTGCGCCCGGTAGGCGGGGTGCAGGGCGATCAGGTCCACGCGGCGGTGCAGGCTGTCGCCGACGGCGGCGAAGGCCTCGTCGGCCAGGTGCGGCATGGTCAGCACGGTGGGGCCGGTGTCCAGCTGGTATCCACCGAGCCGTACGCGCCCGGCCCGGCCGCCCGGACCCGCGTCCCGTTCGACGACCGTGACCCGGCGCCCGGAGCCCAGCAGGTGCAGGGCGCAGGCGAGCCCGGAGAGCCCGGCGCCGACGACGACCACGTGGTCGGTGCGCCCGGTCACCGTCCGCACGGCGCCTCCCCGAGGCGGGCGGGGCGGGCGCCCGAGGCGCGCTCGACCAGTGCGGCGAACTCCCGCCGTACGTCGGGCTCGGCGCCGCTCGCCTCGAAGTGCCGCAGACTCGCCGTCGCCAGTGCGGCGATCTTGGCCTCGACGGCCGCTTGCGCCCCGGTCCGCCGCAGCGCCTCGCGCATGCGCTCCACGGCGTCGTGCGGGCGGGCGGCCGTGCCGGGGGCGAGGGTGTGGGCGGCGGCCTTGTCCCCGGCGGCCCCGGCGAGCGTGAGGGCCACGGCGAGCAGGTAGGTGAGCTTGCGCGTCCGCAGGTCGTCGTCGGCCGGTTTGCCCGTCACGGCCGGGTCGCCGAAGGCGCCGTCGAGGTCGTCCCGGAGCTGGAAGGCCAGCCCCGCGCACCGGCCGGCGGAGCGCAGCGCGTGCAGGGTGCGGTCGTCCGCGCCGCCCAGGCAGGCGCCCAGCGCCAGCGGCCGTTCGACCGTGTACAGGGCGCTTTTGAGCGTGGCGATGGCCACCGCCTCGTCGAGGCCGGACGCGCCGGTCGCCTGGGCGTGGATGTCGCGGTACTGCCCGGCGACCATCTCGGTGCGCATCTCCCGCCAGTGGCGGTGGAGCCGTGTGCCGTGCGGGGAGCCCAGCGCCGTCTCGGTGAGCAAGTCGTCCGCCCAGGCCAGCGCCATGTCACCGGCGAGCACGGCGGCGGCCGTGGCGAACCCCTCCGGTGGGCCGGTCATCGCGGTGGCGCTGTGCAGGCGTTCGAACTCGACGTGCATGGCGGGCGCGCCCCGGCGCAGGCGGGAGCCGTCCATCACGTCGTCGTGCATGAGCGCGCAGGCCTGGACGAGTTCGAGGGCGGCGCCCGTGCGCAGCACCGCCGTGGCGTCACCGGAGCCGCCGGCGGCCCGCCACCCGCACCAGGCGAACGCGGTGCGCAGCCGCTTCCCGCCCTGGCGCACGAAGGCGGAGACCCGCTCGGCGAGGTCGCGGGCGAAGACGGGGTCGGTGCGGTGCGCCCCGTCCAGCCGCTCGCGCAGGACCTGCGCCAGGACCGTGTCCACCGACGCGGTGGCGTCGACGGCCGTACGGGGCGCGTCGACGTGTCGGGGCCGTTCGGCGGTGGTCGGCCGAAGTCCGAGCATGCACAGCCTCTTCTCGCTCTGGATGACCTGCCACCACTGCTTCTGCCGACGGCCCTGGGACGGATGCGCTCCCTCATGTATTGCCGCTCACACCATCTGTCGGACGCCCGTCACTCCATCGGCACACGGCTGTGAGCCTCATGGCGGTCATGGGCGGCGGTCCGGTGGGAGGGCGGCCGGGGACTACCGGGGCACGGCCCTACGGTCGGGGGGCGCGGCCGGGTGTCCGCAGCTCGGTCAGTTCGGCGCTCAGGCCGTCGAGGAAGCGCAGCACGACGGCGAGTTCGTCGTCGCTGAACCGCGCCCGGGTGGCCTCCGTCGCGGCGGCGAGCGGCCGGAAGAAGGCGCGGGCCACGGCGCGCGCCTCGGGCGCGTAGTGCAGGTGCACGACCCGGCGGTCCGCGCTCTCGCGCGTACGGCGGATGTGCCCGGCCCGTTCCAGCCGGTCCAGGCAGGCGGTGACGGCGCCGGAGGTCAGCCCGAGGCGGTCCCGCAGCCGTCCGGGGGTCATCGGCTCGTCCGCGTCCAGGATGGCCGCGAGGGCCTGGACGTCCGTGGCGTGCAGGCCCTGGCCGGCGGCGAAGCCGTGCACCACGCGGTTCACCTCGCCGGTCAACCGGCGCAGCCGGACGGCGAACGACTGCAGGTCCGTCCGCTCCTCGGGGTCCCGCCGCGTTCGCTCCTCGCCCGGAACCCCGCTCGCGGCGGACGCCGCGTCCTCTGTGCTGGCCACCCGCTCAGCCTATAGATCCCTGCCACGGCCACCAGGCCCGGCGGCCGAGGTCGCGCACCAGCGCCGGCACCAGGAGCGAGCGGACGACCAGGGTGTCCAGGAGGACGCCCAGCGCGACGATGAAGGCGATCTGGACGAGGAATGCCAGCGGGATGACGCCGAGCGCGGCGAAGGTGGCCGCCAGCACCACCCCCGCGGAGGTGATCACGCCGCCCGTCGTGGTGAGGCCGCGGAGCACTCCCTGACGGGTGCCGTGGCGCAGCGACTCCTCCCGGACCCGGGACATCAGGAAGATGTTGTAGTCCACGCCGAGCGCCACCAGGAAGACGAAGCCGTACAGCGGTACGGAGGCGTCCGTGCCGCTGAAGCCGAACACGTGCCGGAAGACGAGCGCGGAGACGCCCAGGGTGGCGAGGAAGTTGAGGGCGACGGTCGCCACCAGGAGCAGCGGCGCCACGAGGGAGCGCAGCAGTCCCACGAGGATGACCAGGATGATCGCGAGCACCACGGGGACGATGAGCGCGCGGTCGCGCTCGGCGGTGCGCTGGGTGTCGTACCGCTGTGCGGTGTAGCCGCCCACCAGGGCGTCGGCGCCGCTCACGGCGTGGACCGAGGTGCGCAGGCGCGCCACGGTCTTCTTGGCGGCGTCGCTGTCGGCGGCGTCCCGAAGGGTGGCGTTGATCAGGACCCGCCCCTCGACCACGCGGGGTTCCCCCACGCCGGGCCTGCCCGACGTGCTCGCCGGAGCGGCGGCGGCCACTCCCCGCGTGCCCGCCACCGCCGCCGTCACGGGCTTCAGCCGATCGGCGTTGGCGATCACGACGACCGGGTTGCCCGTGCCGCCGGGGAAGTGGTCGCCGAGCGTCTCCTGGGCGGCGACCGACGGTGCGTCGTTGACGAAGATCTCGTCCTGGGGCACGCCGTGGGAGGCGAGCGTCGGGGCGAACGCGGCACAGGCCAGCAGGGCGGCGAGCGTCACCGCCCAGACCTTGCGGGGCGCCCGGTCCACGAGGTCGGCGACCTTCGTCCAGACGCCGTGCGCCGCGGACTTCTCCCGCGCGGTCCTCGGCTTGGCCGGCCAGTAGGCGGCACGGCCGAGGAGGACCAGGACGGCGGGCAGGAAGGTGAGGCTGCTCAGGACGGCGCACGCGATGCCGATGGCGCCGACGGGGCCGAGGGCGCGGTTGTTGGTGAGGTCGCTCAGCAGCAGGGCGAGCAGCCCGAGGGCCACGGTGGCACCGCTGGCGGCGATGGGGCCGAACGACCGGCGCAGGGCCGCGCCCATCGCCCGGACCTTGTCCTCGCCGGCCGCCAGCTCCTCCCGGAAACGAGCGGTCAGCAGCAGCGCGTAGTCGGTGGCGGCGCCGATGACGAGGATGGAGAGGATGCCCTGCACCTGACCGTCGACGCGGACGACGTCGCGGTCGGCGAGGGCGTAGACGACCGCGCAGGCCAGCCCGAGTGCGAAGACCGCGCCGAGGATGATGACGACGGGGAGCAGCAGGCTGCGGTAGACGAGCAGCAGGATCACCAGGACCGTGGCGAGGGCCACCGCGAGCAGCAGGCCGTCGATCCCGGCGAAGGCGTCGGACAGGTCCGCCTGGGCGGCCGCCGGGCCCGCGATCCGCGCACTGGTCCCCGGCACCCGGGCCGCCGCGCGGTCGATCCGTTCCAGGGTCGGCGCCAGTTCGTCGCCGAGGTCGGGGCGCAGCCGTACGACACCTTGGAGGGCCGAACCGTCCTTGGACGCCACGGCGGGGGACGCCGTGCCGACGAGGCCCGGGGCCCCGCCGAGGGACGCCAGCGCCCGGTCGGCGGCCTCGCGCTGGTCCGCCGTCAGCCGCCGCCCGTCGTGGCTGCCGTTACCGTCGCCGTCGCCGTCATCGTCGCCGGTCCAGACGACGATCGCGGGCAGTGTCTCGTCCTCGTCGAACGCCCGTCGCGCGTCGATGACCTTGGTGGATTCGGCGTTCCGCGGCAGGAAGGCGGCCTGGTCGTTGGTGGCGACCTCGCCGAGCCTGCCCGCGTACGGGCCGAGCGCGCCGCCGATCGCGAGCCAGGCGAGGAGCATCGCTACGGGGACCAGCCGACGTGCGAGCCGGGTACGGGTGGACATGGCACTCCCAGGACGCTCGGAAGCGGTGGATCGCCACCTCCTGGCACGGCGGTGACGACTCGACGGTGAGTCGATGACGGCTCAATGACGGCTCAATGACGGCCCGACGACGGCTCGACGATGAACAATCTCAATCATTGAACCATCTGGGCGTGGATCCGCCTACCGCCCCTCCCGTCACACCCCCGGGCGTCGGTCCGTCAGGGGTGCAGCGCCGCCCATGTGTTCGGGCCCACGAAGCCGTCCGCGGTCAGGCCGACGCTCTGCTGGAAGTTCTTGACGGCGGCGAGGGTGCCGTCGCCGAAGATCTTGTCCATGGTGACGGTCTTGTAGCCGTACACCTTGTTGAGCACGCACTGCAGGTGCCCCACGGCGTCGTTCGCGTGGCCCTTGCCCAGTTCCGGGTGGGCCCCGGTGTAGGGGCAGTGGCGCCACTCACCGTCGGTGGCCTGCCTGGTGCCGATGTTCGCGGTGGCCGCTGTCCCCGTGCTCTGTCCGCCGGACGGGTCGGCGGAGGCGAGTGCCACGGCGGGGCCGGCCAGGAGGGCGCAGCCGAGCAGTGCGGCGGCGAGCGTGCGGACACGGGCGTGGCCGCGTCGGTCGAGTCGTGTGCTCACGGTGAACCTTCTCCCGAACTAGGGGTCAGAACCAGGGACAGCGGGGCAGCCCCGGGTACGGGTGCTTCTGCGTCTCCACGACCTTGGCCGGGACCATGCCCCAGCCCTTGATGCCGGGCAGGCTCACGACTTCGTCGCCCTGGGTGTAGTACCAGACCTTGTTCCCGTCGGGGGCCGCGTCGCCCTCGGTCCAGCACACGAACCAGCTCGGCGAGAACTTGAGGCGGCCGGTGACCGGGGCGTTGAAGGCGGGGCGGCCGAACGCGTCGGAGGCCCGGTTGTCGCAGTACAGGTCCAGGGTGAAGACGTTGCCCAGCGTGTCCTTGTGCGGTGTGTTCTGCCGCAGCGAGCAGGTCGCCGACGCGTCCGCCGGGCCGGGCGCCGGCCCGGAGGGGCTCGCCTGGGCGGCCGGGGTGAGCACGCCGGTCAGGGCCAGGCAGAGCGCGGCGCCCGCGAGGGCCGTGCGGCGGCTTCGGCCGGAGAGGGTGGGTCTCATGCGCGTACTCCAGGGGTCCGGGAGGGCGACGGAGTCATGGACGGTGTGCGGTGCCGGGCGCCTACGACCAGGTGCACTGCTTGAGCCCCGGCACCGGATGCGTGGCGGAGGCGAGTTCGGCGGCCGGGAGGTAGCCCCAACCCTTCGTGGTACGGCTGCCGGAGACGGTGTCGCCCTGCGTGTAGTACCAGATGTCCGCGCCCTGGTACGGGCTGCCGCGCTTCCAGCACACGAACCAGCTGGGCGAGAACGCGATCTGGCCGTTGACGGAGCTGTCGGTCGTGGACTGCACCCGGATCGAGCCGGTGGTGTGCGAGCAGACCGCGTCCCCGAGGAAGTGCATCCCGGTCCAGTCCGTGTGCCGGGCGTCGGGCCGCGCCTGGCAGCTCGCGGCGACCTCCATGGAGGCCGAGGCCGTGACCTGGGAGGCCGGTGACGCGGTGAGGGCGGCGGCACAGGCGAGGGCGCCCGCCAGGACCGTCCACCGGTCCCGGCCGCCGACCCGCCGCCCCCGGCTCGCGGGGCGAGAGCCCGTCGTACCGTGCGGCGTGTCCCCGGCGCGGCCGTCCGCGCGTCGTCTGCGGCTCATGTCCCACTCTCCCCCGGCGGCTCGGTCCTTCTCGCTCGTCCGCGGCGCTGCGGGCCCCCGGCCCACCGCGCTCCACGCGTACGTCCGATTGTGCCGAAGGGAGCTGACATGCTCCTGACGCATAGTCCCCTCCCGGGTGGCGGGCGCGCGTGCCATCGTGGGGAGGCGGCCGGTCCGGATGACGTCGGGATGAGGAGCGTACGTATGCGCGGCACCACGGTCCTGCCCGGCGAGGGGAACAACGGCGAGCCGACCGGGGAGGGCATGCCGACGCACCGTCTCGAGGTGCCGATGCCCAACGCGCTGCCGTTCGCCATCGGCACGTTCGACACCATCGGGCCGATGTCGCGCGCGTCGTTCCCGCACCGGCACACCTTCCACGAGATCGTCCATGTCACCGGCGGCACCGGCCGGCACGTCGTCGACCTCGCGGGGTTCGCCCTGCGCCCGCCCCACCTCTGCTTCATCTGCCCCGGCCAGGTCCACCACTGGGAGGGGGTGAGCGGCCTGCGGGGCCGGGTCATCCTCTTCACCGACGACTTCCTCGTGGACCACCCCGCGGACCGGGACACGCTGCGGGAACTCGGCCGACGCTCCTGGCTCGAACTGCCCGGCGAGGCGGCGGACCGGGTGGCGCGCCTGGTCGCGGAGCTGGACGACGAGTACCGCACGGGCGCCGACGGGTTCCAGGGCGTGCTGCGGGCCCTGCTGCACATCCTGGTGGTACGGGCCGCGCGGCTGCCCGCGCAGCGGCCGGCGTCCCCGCCGCCGCCCTCGCGCCCCGGGTCGGTGGCCGCCCGGTTCGCGGACCTGCTCGGCACGCCGGAGGGGGCGCCCCCCTCGGTGCGCACCTGCGCGGAGCACCTGGGCGTCTCGGTGAGCTATCTGAGCGAGGCGGTGAAGGCGTCCACCGGGCGGACGCCGGGCGAGCTGATCCGGCAGGCACGGGTGCACGAGGCCAAACGCCTGCTGCTGCGCACGGAGTTGTCGGTGCGTCAGATCGCCGGGCGGGTCGGGTTCGGGGATCCGGCCTATTTCTGCCGCTTCTTCCGCCGGGAGACGGGCGCCAGCCCCGGGGACTTCCGCCGGGGCACCGGCGATATTCACCACGACCACCGGCTCCAGTCCATCGCCCGGGCCCGCTCCCGCACATAGCTTCGTAGCCGATCCGGAACCCACCCCACCTTTCAGGAGGAGCGATGGACGACGAGACCGGCAACCCCAAGGGACCGAGCCGCAAGGCGGTACTGAGAGCCGCCGCCGCGGTCGGCATGGCCGTCCCGGTGACCCTCATGGGCGTCCCCGCGCTGGCCCGCACCGCGGGTGAGCGGGGCGAGGCGCCCGCGGTGACCCCGGCCTGCGACGACGGCGACGACCCGACGCCGCCGCAGATGGAGGGGCCGTACTTCAAGCCCAACTCCCCGCGCCGCACCTCGCTGATCCAGGCGGGCACGCCGGGCGTGCGGCTCACCGTCACCGGCTACGTCTTCGGGCGCGCCTGCCGTCCGATACCCCAGGTCCTGATGGACTTCTGGCAGGCCGACACCTACGGCACCTACGACAACACGGGGTTCCGCTTCCGCGGACACCAGTACACCGACGCGAACGGCGCGTTCCGGCTCACCACGGTCGTCCCGGGCCTCTACCCCGGGCGCACCCGCCATCTGCACGTCAAGGTGCAGGCACCGGGGAGTCCGGTGCTCACGACCCAGCTGTACTTCCCCGGTGAGCCGCGCAACAACACGGACCCGATCTTCGACGCCCGCCTGCTGATGAACGTCCGCACCGTCGGGAACGCCAAGGAGGCCGACTTCGACTTCGTCCTGAACGTGCCGCAGTAACCACACCCGCCCGCAGCGGCACCCTCGTACAACCATGGGCGGCTCCTGAAGGTCACGCGTCGGCCCAGGAAGCCGTAACCACGCGCTCCGCGCACCGCGCTGCCCTGCCCGTGAGTGGGGGCCGAGAGGCCACCGCCCACGAGCAGGGATGCGACGAGGCCGGCGCGGACCGCGCGGCGTGGCGACCAAGCCCTGCCGATCAGGGCTTGCTGGTTACCAGTCGGTGAGGTCCACGACGTGGGTGCTGTGCGGATCGGCGTCATCGTCTGTCCGGTACCGCTCCTCATCGAGGAGTGAGGGCAGGGAGGCGAGGAGGGCAGTGGTGGCATTTGACGGGCGTACGTCGACGGCGATGGAGCCGGGGGTCTCTTCGGGATCGAAGTAAAGACGCAGTCGGTCCTCTCCCAGAAAGCAGAATCCGCGGAGCAGAAGGTCTGGCTTCTCTTCCGTGTATGGCTGAGCGAAGCAGCGCAGGATCCCGAGAGCGTGGTCATCCGTGGTGAGGCCTGACGTGTCCAGGGCGGAGGGGTCCACGCGGACGAGGAGCATGCCCATCAGCCGGCTGACGTGATTACTTGAGAAGATGTGCGTACCGGTGACGAGGGTACGAAGAACCGCCGTAATGTCCTGCGCCGTGGCCGGTTCGTTGTCCCATTGCAGCGGGAGTTCGTAGGCGATCAGTTCGTCCGGCGTGTAAGCACCGGCTTCCCCCACGACAATGCGAATGACCTCGGGGGGTGCGGGCGGGGGCAGTACGCCTCTGATGAAGTGCGTGCCGGCGACAGGTGCATGGACATGGTGGAGCAGCAGACGAGTAATTTCCGCTTGCCGCTCCGCGATCTCGTCGCGCATGGATGTCATCGACCTATCCAATTGGGTCACGTACAAGATGTCTGCCCTCAGGCAGCGGTGTGCCGAGCTCGATGTCCACCGGTGGCCCCCACCGGAGGCCCGGTCGGGGCCATCGGTGTACGCGGGCTTCGGAAGGTCAGCCGGCGTCGGGGCGTTATCCACGAACTGGGTCAGGCCGGACACAGAACTGGGTCAGGCCGGACACAATGGGGACCCCCAGCAGATGTGGACGGTTCCCTGGCCTCCGTTGGGAGCGTTCCGGTCCGAGACCCAAAGGGGAGGTCTCGGACCGGGCCGTCACCGCTGCGGTGGCGTTCAGCGCAGGGCGCTGCCGAAGAGCGCCGTGGTGTTCGGGGCCGCGACGTCCTTCGGGCCGAAGGCGACGGAGTGCGTGGCGGTCAGGCCCGTGGACGTACCGCGCAGCGACCACACCGCGCCCGCCTGGGCGTTCTCCTGGACGGAGGAGGCGGCGAGGTCGGCGCGGCCGTCACCGGTGACGTCGAGCAGCGCGGTGGCCGCACCGAACGAGTCGCCCTTCTCGGCGACGCCGGGTACGCCCGCCGTGTTCTGGTGGAAGACCTGGGCCCCGGACCCGGTCACGCCACCGGCGCTGCCGCGTACCAGGACGACGGCTCCCGCGTCGGTGACGCTGCCGACGTCCTCCCCGATGACACCGACCGCGACATCCGCGTACCCGTCCCCCGTCACGTCGCCGACGGCGATCGCGCTGCCGAACCGGTCCCCGTCCTCCTCGGCGCCGGGCACGCCCGGCAGGTTCTGGTCGAACTTCTGCGTCTGCGCCGTGAGGCCGTCGGCCGAGCCGAAGGCGACCCTGACGCCCGGCTGGTAGTCGTCGTCACCGAGCACCAGGTCGTCGTAGTGGTCGCCGTTGACGTCACCGACGCCCAACTCGCCTCCCGAGCCCGGCGCCCGGCCGCGCTTGAAGCCGGTCGGGGTGCCGTACAGGACGCTGTTCCCCCACTCGCCGTCACCGTAGTAGTCGTTCATGGCGATGTCGGCGCGGCCGTCGCCGTTGATGTCGCCGACGGCCTTGGGGACGATCGGGCCCTGGACGGACGTGGGCCCGTCGATGCAGTCCCGGTCGGCGCAGGTCGGGTCGGGGCGCTGCTCGCTGTCGTAGTTCCACCACTGCGACTTGTCCATGAAGTCGAGGGTCTTGGCCGGGGTGCCGGTCCGCGCGACGGGGCCCTTCCAGAGGCGCGCCTGCTGGCTGATCGGGTCGTCTCCGTAGGAGCCCGCCCCGGAGAACAGGGCGAGGTCGGTGGTGCCGTCGCCGTCGAAGTCACCGGCCTGCGGGGTGAAACCGTGGGTGGCGATCTTGGTGCCGCCGGTCAGGCCGGACGCGGAGCCCCACAGCACCACGGCGCCCGCCGCGGAGCTCCTGCTGTCCACGCCGATGACCAGGTCGGTGTAGCCGTCGCGGTCCAGGTCGCCCTTGGTGAACGACCTGCCGAACGCCTGCTTGGCGGTGGCCGCCCCGGGCACCCCGCTGGTGGAGCGGCTGACGACCTTCTTGCGGGCCGGGTCGAGGCCGTCCTTCGACCCGTACGTCACCACCACGTACCCGGCCTTGGCCTGCCCGGAGACGGTGCCGCCCGGGGCGCCGACGACCAGGTCGCCGTACCCGTCGCCGTTGAAGTCGTCCGAGGGCTTGGCCGCCACATGCGCGCCGCCCGCGCCGCCGGCGGCGGCCTCCGCGCTGCCCTGTCCGAGGGTGAGGGCGGAGAGGCCGCCGCCCACCAGCAGGGAGGCGGCGATCACGGGCATGGTGAGACGGGCGGTGCGACGGGCACGCGACATACGACTTCCCTCGGTCAAGGTGCGGTTGAGCGGCCGCGGTGCGTGAAGCCAACGGTGGTTCCCCGCTGTTCACTGCGAGTCACCCGCTGGTTCACACCGGCCGATCATGTGACCTTCGACGGTGCGGGAAGGTTGTACGGGGCCTTGACCGCGGCACGTTCAGTTCGACGCCGAGGCATGTGGCTTCGCCGAGGACAAGCTCGTGCTCGTCCTGACCGAGTTCGATGGTTCCTCCTGGGACGTCAGGGCTGAGGATCGCGCTCACCCGCCCCGGCGGGTCACCCGCCCTGTCAGGCCAGCACCGCCCGTACCGTCTTGCCGCCGCGGCGGGTCTCCACGACCTCCAGGCGATGGGTGAGTTGGCGGACGAGCGCCAGGCCCCGGCCGCTCTCCCGTACGCTGCTCGGTTTCCGTACCCGGGGCCGGACCGGGCTCGTGTCGTGGACCTCGACGGTGACCCGGCCGCCGGAGACCTCCACGCGCAGCCGGCAGCCGCCGTGCGCGTGCTGCACGGCGTTGGACACCAACTCGGAGACGACCAGGGCGACGTCGTCCACGCGCTCGGCGGTCACCTCGCTCCTACGGCGGTGCGTTCTGACGAGGAACGCGCAGGCCAGCCTTCTCGCCCGGCCCGCCGACGCGGGTTCCTGCGGCAATGCGTACTCCACCCGTGCGGTGGGCCGATGGGCGCGCTGGTGCGCACGCATGGCAACTCACTTCCCCTCCCTGGGACAACCGGTCACCGCGATCTCTGTCGCCACCGGGGTCGCGGTGTGTCTTGCGCGACCAGTCCTGCCCCACGGTGATGCCCCCGCCGACTGATCGCCAATCCGCCCGTCCCCTACGCCGTACCGCACCTGACGCAGCCGCTCCGACAACTCCCCTAGCGGTGTGTGACGTTGTCATGTGCCCCGGTCCTCGGCGTTGACGTCGAGATCGGGTGCGACCAACACTGGCCTGGTCCTTCGCACCGGCGCGGGCGCGGGCGCGTACGTCCGGCCGGCCCCGGAAAGGCCGTCCACGAACCGGAAAGGCCGTCCATGCAGCAGCCGCCCCGCCCCTTCAAGGACTACCAGGACGAGATCTACCTCGACGGGCTGCGGGGCGTCGTCCCCCGGTTCCCCATGACCTTCGCCGAGCTGGAGTCCCGCGCGCACGCGGCGCTGCCGCCCTCGGTCATGTCGTACGTCGCGGGCGGGGCGGGCGACGAGCGGACGCAGGACGCCAACGTCACCGCGTTCGAACGCTACGGCCTTGTGCCCCGGATGTTCGTCGGCGCCACCGAGCGGGATCTGTCCGTCGACCTGTTCGGCATGACCCTGCCCTCTCCCCTGCTCATGGCGCCCATCGGGGTCCTCGGCATCTGCGCGCAGGACGGGCACGGCGATCTCGCGACCGCGCGGGCGGCGGCCCGGACCGGCGTGCCGATGATCGCCTCGACCCTGTCCGCCGACCCGATGGAGTCGGTGGCCGCCGAGCTGGGCGACACCCCGGGCCTCTTCCAGCTGTACACGCCGACCGACCGCGCGCTCGCCGAGAGCCTGGTCGCCCGCGCGGAGAAGTCCGGGTTCAAGGGGATCGTCGTCACGCTGGACACCTGGATCACCGGCTGGCGCCCACGCGACCTGAGCACCGCCAACTTCCCCCAGCTGCGCGGCCACTGCCTGGCCAACTACACCAGCGACCCGGTCTTCCGCGCCCTGCTGCCCGCCGACCCCGAACAGGACCCGCAGTCCGCGATCCTGACGTGGGTACGGGTCTTCGGCAACCCGCTCACCTGGGACGATCTGCCCTGGCTGCGCTCCTTGACCTCGCTGCCGCTGATCGTGAAAGGACTGTGCCACCCCGAGGACGTCCGCCGCGCCAGGGACGGTGGGGTGGACGGCGTCTACTGCTCCAACCACGGCGGCCGCCAGGCCAACGGCGGGCTGCCCGCGCTGGACGCTCTGCCCGGGGTCGTCGAGGCCGCCGACGGGTTGCCGGTGCTGTTCGACTCCGGGGTGCGCAGTGGCGCGGACGTCGTGAAGGCGCTCGCGCTCGGCGCTCGCGCCGTGGGCGTCGGCCGCCCGTACGCCTATGGCCTCGGCATCGGCGGCGCCGACGGCGTCACGCACGTCCTGCGCTCGCTGCTCGCCGAGGCGGATCTGCTGATGGCCGTCGACGGATACCCGAGCCTCGCGGATCTCACGCCGGAGGCGTTGCGGAGGGTGCTCTGAGGGGGCCGCGGGTGGGCTGACGGCTCGGCGGCCCCCTCTCCCATGACCGGTCAGTGGACCATCATCGGTCAGTGGACGCACGTACGTTCCATGTGAGACATTCATGTCTCATTCGAACTTGGAGTGTTCCACCATGACCCCGCAGCGTGACGCACGGCGCTGGGCCGTCCTCGCGATCCTCTCCGGCAGCCTGCTGCTGATCGCCATGGACACCACGATCCTGAACGTCGCCTTCCCCTCCCTCGTCGCCGATCTGCGGCCCAGCTCCGTACAGCAGCTGTGGATCATCGATGTCTACGCCCTCGTGCTGTCCGGGCTCCTGGTGACCGCCGGCGCCCTCGGCGACCGGTGGGGGCGCAAGCGACTGCTGCTCATCGGCTTCGGCGTCTTCGCCCTCGCCTCGCTGCTCGCCGTGTTCGCGACCGCCGCCTGGCAGGTCATCGCCGCCCGCGCGCTGCTCGGTGCCGGTGGCGCGGCGATCATGCCGGCCACCCTGTCGATCCTGCGGCACGTCTTCACCGACGCCCGCGAGCGCGCGCTCGCCTACGCCGTGTGGTCCGCCGTCTTCGGCGGCGGCATGGCGCTCGGTCCGGTGATCGGCGGCCTGCTCGTGGAGCACGACGGCTGGCACTCCGCGTTCCTCATCAACATCCCGGTGGCGCTGGTGGTCATCGCGCTCGGCCTGTGGATCCTGCCCGAGTCCCGTCAGCCCCGCCAGGGCCGCTGGGACTGGTGGGGTGTCGGCCAGTCGGTCCTCGGCATGCTCGCCCTCGCCGGCGGCATCAAGCAGCTCGGCAAGGGCGGCCCCACCGACCCCGCGGCCTGGGCGCTGCTCCTCGTCGCCGCGGTGACGCTCACCGTCTTCGTGCGCCGTCAGCTGCGCATCGAGCACCCGCTGCTCCGGGTGCGCCTCTTCGCCTCGCGGCCGTTCGCCATCGCGGCGGCCTCGATCTTCCTCGGCATGATCGCGCTGGGCTCCGCCCTGTTCCTGATCACCCAGTGGTTCCAGTACGGACAGGGCTACACCCCGCTGGAGGCGGGCGTCCGGCTGCTGCCCGCGCCGCTGGGCCTCGTCCTCACCTCGCTGGTGACGCCGATCCTGATGCACCGGCTGCCGATCCGGCACGTCATGGGCGGCGGGCTGCTGCTGATGACGGCGGGCCTCGCCCTGCCCTGGCTGTTCGAGCTGTCGGGTCCGCTCGGTTACGGCGGGATCGCCGTGGCCCTGGGCGTACTCGGCTGCGGCGTCGGCATCGCGACGACCGCCGCGTCCGTGACGCTGATGGCCGCCACGCCGGCGCGGGACGTCAGCGGCGCCGCGGCCGTCGAGGAGACCTGCTACGAGCTGGGCGCGGCCATGGGCGTGGCCATCCTCGGCAGTGTCGCCACGGCGCTGTATCGCCTGAACCTCCCCGATCTGGGCCTCGGGGCGGAGAGCGCCTCGGCGGTGCGCGACTCGATCGGCGAGGCCGCGCACGTGGCGCACGGGCTGACCGGCCCGGCCGGCACCGCCCTGCTGGCGAAGGCCTCCGAGGCGTTCACCTCCGGGATGACGCCGACGTTCCTGATGGCGGCCGCACTGCCGCTGGCCGCCGCGGCGCTGACCTGGGCGAAGATCCCGCGGGACCTGCGCCCCACGGAGAGCGCGCACTGACCCGCGGACGCCCTCGGTCCAGCTGACGGATGGCTGGATGTGCTGTATGCCCCACGCGCGCGCCCGGGTAGGAACACCACGCCGATTCAAGGGACTTGAGGACGGCGCGATGGCACATACCGATGACGACGGCACCCCCGCACCGCCCGAGCGGGACCCCTGGCACCGAAGGGCCCGCAGCTGGGTACGCGCGAAGAGAACCGCACTCTGGCAGTGGCTGAGCGACAGGACCCAGCACCCGCTGCTCATCGCGGTGGTCGTGGCTCTCATCGGATTGGCCGGCACGGTGGCCGCCGCGACCACGCCCCTGTGGTGGCCCACGCCCGATCCCCCGAAGTGCCCCGGCGCCGGATGCGCCGGCAAGGACCCGATCAAGGAGGCGTGCGTGGCGGACGCGGTGACCTGGAAGCCGCGGCGGAACAACCCGGTGGCCCTGGAGATGCGCTACAGCAAGCACTGCGGAGCCGTCTGGGGGCGCATCCGGCTGGGGCACCCGAGCGACCAGATCAGCATCCAGGTGGACGGCGGATCGGCCCAGAGCGCCCTCATCGGCTACGGCCGGGACCAGTACACGCGGATGGCGCCGGTCGAAAAGCACTTCCGGGCCAGAGTCTGCGCCGAGCCGAACAGCCCCGAGTCCCTCAAGGACTGGAAGAGGTACTGCATCCCCGTGACCGACGAGACGTCCTGGAAGGGATAGCCTCCCGCCCCGCAATAGGCCTCCCGCAGGTGGGCAACGCGAACCGCCCGGCGTTCCGCCGTGCCGTACTTGGCGGCACCGCGTTGACACGGAGTCCAACTCGTACCGCCCGCCCCGTCCTTCACGCCTATCATCGGTTCGACTGTTCCTCCCCGGAGTCGCCGCCCCGGTGGCGCCGCCCGGGGGCGGCACATGCTCTTCAGTGAGAGGACGACGGGGACTTGAGCTCGATACGCAAGCGCGCCGCACGCAGGCGCCGCAGGGTTGCCGCCGCCGTGGGCGCCGCGGTCGCCGTCGTCGCGGGGCTCCAGCTCTCGACCACCGCGTTCGGCACCGACGACAAGGAACCGGCGGACGCCCGGCCGGCCACCACGCCCGCGCCCACCGCCTCCAGCCGCGCGGAGCGGCAGGACTTCGGTTTCTCGGACGCCGACGGAACGCGGTTCCGCGACGGCGTCATGACCTTCCGGGCGCCTGACGCGCCGCCCTCGTCCGCCACCAGCCCCACGTCCCCCACGCCTCCCACCGCGCAACCGTCCAGGCTCGCCGCCCCCGCCCCGCACGGCGAGGGTTGGCGGTCGGGGGGCGCGACCAAGCT
The DNA here is from genome assembly GCF_040629635.1 of Streptomyces sp. NPDC005898. Lineage (NCBI taxonomy): Bacteria > Bacillati > Actinomycetota > Actinomycetes > Kitasatosporales > Streptomycetaceae > Streptomyces > Streptomyces sp. NPDC005898. Next base: position 52,403 of record NZ_JBEXWC010000017.1, read on the forward strand.
CCTGAACACCGGCTACACCATCAAGTTCCACGACCAGAAGACCGTCGACCGGCTGGCCCCCTACGTGCGGCGGTCGGCCGCCGACCTGCGGCGCGTCACCAACCTGCCGGTCACCGTGGACACGCGGCCGGTGGGCTGGGACTACGTCCGGCCCAAGGGCGAGGTCGTCATCGGCCTGCTGCACCGTCCGTGCGTACCGCCCACCGACGGCAGCGGCGACGACTGGCAGGTCGTCCGGGACGGCTCCGGCGGCAAGAGCCTGAGCTGCGGCTTCTACGCGTCCTCCGCGGCCGGCACGGTCACCGGCGGGCACGCGTACATCGACGACGAGTTCTTCACCGCCGACGGCGAACCCACCCCCTCCATGGGCGAGACCGATCTGCGCAATCACATCAGCCACGAACTCGGGCACACGATGGGCCTCGCGCACGCCCAGCGCGGCCCGGCGCGCGGCGACTGCGTCAAGGGCACCGACTCCGGCCAGTTCCCCGTGATGTGCACCCCCAGCCGCGCCTACCGGGACAAGCGCGCGGGCACCTTCGTCCAGCAGTACGACGTGCAGGGCCTGCGCCATCTGGCGCGCGCCGGCGGTGCCGTGCTGCCGCCACAGGGCAAGGTCACCGGCATCGGCCGCAAGTGCCTCGCCGTCGAGGGCGGCAAGGCGGCCAACGGCACCGGGATCCAGCTGAACGCCTGCGACGGCGGCGTCGCGCAGTCGTGGATCCTGCAGAAGGACGGCACGTTCCGCGCCTTCGGCAAGTGTCTGGACAGCCACCGCGCGGCGGCGACGGACGGCGACCGGGTCAGCCTGCGCGACTGCGACGGCGGGGCGTCCCAGCGCTGGGCGGTGACGGCCGGGGGCCAGATCGCGCACGTCGCGTCCGGCAAGGTCCTCGATCTCGCGGACGGCAGCACCGCCGACGGCACGCAGGTACGGCTCCACACGCCGAACGCGAGCAAGGGCCAGCGCTGGGTCACGCCCAAGTAGCCACGCGGCTTGGCGAACGCGTCGCGTCCCCCGGCTCTCACACGGCTGCGCAACGTTCGCTGAGTCCCTCACGGTGATTTCTCTCCGTCGCGTCGGCGGAGTTCTCGTGACCCGCGCCCTACCGCGCGACGACCCCGGATGTACCGGGCCGGCCGACCCCCGGCCATTGCGCGGGGCGACCCGCGCGGAACACCCGGGAGGCCTGACCCTTGGCCTTGGCCTTGGCCTTGGCCTTGCGCTGGAGCGCACTCCAGGCGCCAGGATCCGATCACCGCCGAGCGACGGCGGCTGCTCATGAACTTGAGGAGGGGGTCTTCCGTGCGTCATCACACCATGGGTTCTCAACGGGTTTCTGCGCTGTGCCTGGGCACACTGCCATTCGGCACGGTGGTCGACGAGGACATGTCCTTCGCACTGCTCGACCGGTTCGTCGAGAAGGGCGGCACGTTCATCGACACCGCGAACTGCTACTGCTTCTGGCGCGAGGGAAGCGACGGCGGCGACAGCGAGCGGCTCCTCGGCCGCTGGCTGGCCACTCGCGGCATCCGGGACGAGGTGATCGTGGCCACCAAGACCGGCGCACTGCCCGCCGGCGAGGGGACCTGGCCCGCCAACCGCGAAGGCTTGTCCGAGAAGGCCCTGCGGCACGCCGTCCACGGCAGCCTGCGGCGGCTCGGCACCGACCGGATCGACCTCCTGTACGGGCACATCGACGACCCGTCGACCCCCTTGGAGGAGACCGTCGGCGCGTACGCCGCGCTCGTCGCCGAAGGCCTGGTGGGCCAGGTCGGCATGAGCAACCAGAACGGGACACGGCTCGCCCGGGCCCGGAAACTGGCGAAGCGGCAGAACCTGCCCGCATTCACCGCGCTCCAGCAGCGGCACACCTATCTGACGCCGGCGCCCGACGCGGACTTCGACTACCAAGTGGCCCTGGACGAGCCGACGCTCGCCTACGCCGCCACGCAGCCCGATCTCACCGTGCTCGCCTACAGCGCGCTGCTGAACGGCGCCTACGCGGGCAGCAAGCCCGTCCCGGCCGAGTACCGGCACGACGGCACCGGGCCTGCCCTGAAGGCCCTCGCGAAGATCGCGGCGGAGACCGGGGCCACGCCCGGCCAGGTCGTCTACGCCTGGATGCTGCAGAGCTCGCCCGCCGTCATCCCGCTCGTCGGCGTCAGCCGCCTCGACCAGCTCGACGAGGCACTCGAGGCGCTCGACCTGGAGCTGACCGAGGAGCAGCGCGCCCGCCTGGACGACACACGGGCGGCCGCGCCGCGTTAGAGAGGGTTCATCTCGCCGAGCCCCATGACGCGCAGGGTGTGGTCGGCCATGTGGCGGTGGCCGACCGCGTTGGGATGGGCCGGGTCGTCGAGCCAGGCGATCGGGTCGTCCGAGCCGTGGTGCTCCCGCCAGTACGCCTCGTGGTCGACGAGCAGCGCGCCGGTGTCCGCGGCGATCTCCCGTACCGCCTGGCAGTACGCGGGAAGCGCCGCGCGCCGGTCCGAGCCCGAGGCGCTGACCAGTACCGGTGTGTGCAGGACGAGCTGGGTCGCGGGCCGCGTCCGCTCGATGATGCCCCGCACCGCGTCATGGAACCGAGGCAGTCCGGCCTCGCCCTCCAGACAGTCGTTGGTGCCGAACGACACCGAAAGCACGTCGGGCTCGTGGCGGCCGACGAGCAGGTCGTACGCCGCGAGCAGATCGGTGGCCGTCCACGCGGAGACGCCGGTGTTGATGACGACGTCCGTGAGGCGGTTCAACTGCCACCGGACGCGCTCGTGCAGATGCTCCACCCAGCCGCGGGCGCCGTGCGTGTGCAGCACTCCCTGGGTGATGCTGTCTCCGGTCGCCACCCAGGTCATGGGTGAATCGGCCAGCCGGATCATGCGCTGTCCCTTCCGGGTCCGGTCTCCGCGCATCCCTGATGAGCACGGTGTCCCGGCGGTACGACATGGTGCCTGGTCAAGATCGTTCGCACAACGTGGCGCTCCACCGCCTCATCAAGCCAACATGCCGTGACACCTGAACTTGTCGTTTGACCTTCGGCCTCGACCAGGCCGCGTGGCTGGGCGCCTGGGCAGAGGTGGAAGAGTTCGGGATCGCCTTCGTCCAGGCCGTGGAGCAGGCCGACCGGGCTCCAGCCGACTCGCTGCAGTAGCAGTTGCACGGGGTGGTTGGAGACGTCGGTCTAGGTGAACAGTTTCGAGCTGGTGCACGCGGCCTCGGTGGCCTTGAGGAGACGTGCGCCCACGCCTTGTCGGCGGGTGGTGGGCGCGACCGTCAGCATGGTGATGAAGCCTTGCTCGGGTCGTAGCCGGTGGCTGCGCTGGTCCGCCGGGACAGGGGTCACTGCCCGGATGCCGCCCGCGCAGGTGCTCGCGGATCGCGCGGAAGGAGTACGCCTTGTAGGTCAGAGATGATCCCAAGAAGCCTCCGCGGCGCCGAGAGGTCAGATCGGCCGGGACGCGATTTGCCGCCGGGCAGAAGCCCAGACTTCCGGCGAGTACAGCACCCATGAACTCGGCGTCCAACCCGACGCGTACGACCCGAAGCTCGACGTCGACTTCACACCGCTGCGCGAGCAGGATCTGATCGTCGCCGGTCTCGGCCAGGCCGCCTGACCGACTGTGAGCCTCCTTGTGTGAGCGCTGGCGGTACAGGCGAAGCAGCGCCCGAAGCGTCGGACGTCCGTCGTGGCCGGCCTCGGGGCGGGTGACCAGGAGGACGAGGCAGGTGTGGCAGTGACCAGCCGGTTCGCCGCGGTGCCGGAGATTCGAGCGCACTGTTCACCGGCTGGGGCGGCGAGCCGGCGACCTGCCGCGTTGGTGGGGTCAGGGGTTGGTGGTGACCTCGAAGCCCGCGCCGTAGACGTCGGCGGGGTCGGCGGCGTCGCGGGCTCGCAGGTCGGCGAGGATGTTGGCCGAGCTGGTGTAGACGTAGAACGGGAAGTGGAGAACGCGCGCCTTGGTGATGCCGGCCCAGGGCCCTTCCGCGTGATAGCCGTTGGCCTCGGACGGGTAGGCGGTGCCCGGCACGTGCCAGATGGCCGGGCCACCGGAGTCTCCGGCGTCGTGATGCGCGAAGGACTGGTAGATGCCGTCCGAGTTGTTCGTGATACGGCCGTACCAGACGCCCAACTGGCCGGAGACCACAAGCTCGTTGTTGTCGAAGAGGCCGGCGCCCAGCAGACGCTCGTCGGCGCGTGCGGGGCTCATGGCGTTCGGGCTGGGCGGTCCGCCGGGGACCTCCAGCTGCCCGGTCTGTTTCAGGGACGGTCCCTGCGATGAGGGCGTGACCTCCGGGACCAGTTCAATGATCATGTAGTCCTTGGTCGGGTGTCCCGTCGCCGAGCCTTCGGGGCTCTTGAAGTACCGTACGTACCCGATGGGGCCGAATGCGAAGTCCTTCCGGTCGTAGACGGGGTAGTTGTTGTCGTGGATCTCGCGATCGGCGATCGGACCGCCCCCGCAGTGGCCCGCCGAGATGGCGACCTTGCGCCCGTAGTCGTCCGTGCCCACCGCGCCGATCGTGCAGAAGGCGTCGGGATTGGACGGATCGGCTATCTGCATGGCGTTGTGGACGCGCTTGACCGCCTTGGCCCCGTCCTGCGCCTGGGCGCTTCCGGCGCCGGTGCCTAGGGTCGCGATGGCGGCGAAGGCAGCCACGGATGCGGAGAGGACTCGCAGGCGTCTGAGTCGGAACATGCACGATTCCTGTCTGTCTGAGGCGAGAAGCCTTCGGTTGCGGGTCCCGGCCGGCCGGCACGGGCAGCAGGGGAATGCTCGTACGACGCACATGGGTTCGGTGCCGCTTTGGGTGGCACTGGCCCATTCCCGCCCATACGGTGGCCTGGAACTTTGGCCGCCACCAGGCGGGTACTGCAGTGCCGGCGTCCACCTCGTCCGCCCGCGCTGCCGCCAGCTCGGCCAGGACCTCCGGCAGTGTCGGGTCGTCGTTCGCAGCGAGGGGAAGGCGGGTGGCTTCGCGCTTCGGCGGGCGAGCCTGGTCGCCGCGGGCTCGCCGGCGAACATCCACCCCCACGTCGAAATACGTCTCCCGCAGCGTCGCGCCGAGGGCCGGGAGTCCCCAGTACCGCTCGGTCACCAGCACCCCGAGCACGTCACCCAGGCCCATCGGTGCGTCCGTCGCATCGGGCCGCCCGTACGGCGCGGGGCTGGACGCCAAGAACATCGCCATGGTGGAGGTGCGGGTGGAAGGCGCCAGGACGTTGGCCGTCCGAACGTTTGCCTCGAGCACCACCTCGTTGGCGGCCCCGATGATGGAGTCTGCTCCAAGGTCTTCGTCGCCCAAACCGACGAATCCGCCGGAGCAGACCGGAAACCTACGGCAGCGTGTCGCGGTCAGGCGGAGGGGTGCCGCCGGGTGCCGCCGCCGTTGCCGTTCAGCGGGATGAGGCTCTCCAGGTGAGCGCCTTTGACCCAGGAGCCCAGCAGGTCGCGGTGCAGGGCCACGATGTCCTGGCGCAGCGCCAGGCCCAGCGCGGCCTTCGTGAACGCGCGGCAGGTGGTGACGAACAGGGCGACGTCCGCGCCGTGCTCGAGACGGGCGGTGCCGACGAACTTCTGCATGTCCTGTGAGGACACGCTCCGATGCGCCGCGTACTTCTTGCACTGGATGACCAGCTTGCGGCCGTCGGCCAGGTAGCCGACGACGTCCGCGCCCAGGTCGCCGCTCTTGCCGCTGACGACGACCTGTGTGCAGCCGTCCCGCCGGCACAGCTCCGCGATGTACTCCTCGAATTCCTGCCACGTCAGGGCGTCGACCTGGGCCATGGACAACTCGCGCGCCCGGGCCTCCTCCTGTGCCCGCCAGGCGTGGTCCCGGCTGACCTCCTGGCGGTGCGCCCGCAACAACGCCCAGCCGGCCCCGCCCAGCGCGGCCGTGGCGAGCACCGTCACCAGGACGGGCCACACCGTCGACCAGTTCGCGGCGACCCACACCGCTGCGGCCAGCGACGCCACCACGCCCCAGCCCTGCAGCTGCCTGCGGGTCTGCTTCTTCAAGCGTCGGCGCCGCCGACGTGCTGCCATCACTCCCCCGCCTCCTGGGGCCGTGATCCGCAGCGCGGGCCGGTGGTCGATGTCCGGACGGCGTGCGGGCGGGAGCTCATCGGCTGGCCTGAGTGACACCGCTCGTGAGCTGCCCCAGGACGTTCAAGATCCCCTGACCGACCGGGGTGGGGGCGAGCAGGACTCCCAGTGCCAAGACGATGACGACGGTCAGTTTCTCGTCGAAGCGGCTGCGGGCCTCCGTGCGCCGCCGCAACCGCCAGATGACGACGACTGCAAGCAGCACCGCCACGTTGATAGTCACCAACCGCCCTGTCCTCCCACCGTCCGGCTTCACTCCATGGACGGCTGAATGGTGCCGCCAGCCTTCTTGTGTAGCGGCACCTTCGTGATGTCGGAGGCGGGTTGCCGACGAATGGCACAAAGCCATCGGACCTGGCCGAATAGCGCGCGACGCAGCAGTTGTCGGCACCCACGGTGCCTTGCCGTCGCGACGCCCCGCATCAGCCGCGGGCAGCATCGAACTGCGGCCTCAGAAGCGCCGGGGTTGTCAGTGGCCAGGGGTATCGTCAATCCGCTGAGCGCCCGGCAGCGTGGCCGGGTACCGACCGGAGGCGGATCTCGTCTCCAGTACGGCTCGAGGTTGCATGGCCCTGGACAAACGCCGCGTGCAGACCGCAGTGATCGGCCACGCCGATTCCGAGCTCCCCGTAATTCTTCCGATGGAAGCGATAGAGCTTGACGACTGGAGGGCGCTGCTGGATATCGGTATGCCGTTTGCCTTTCGGGTCCACCGTCGACGTGCTCGACCGCGATTTCGGTGATGTCCCCTGCACCTGGGATTCCTGCGGCAGTCAGCCGAGGTAGAAGCCCTTGCGGACGGCGACGAATTCCTCGACGGTCAGAGGTCGCTTCCCGGTGATGCGCTCGACGTCGTTGGTCGCCCTGTCGTAACGGTTCGCGCGGTGCAGCTGCGCCATGGTCGCGATGTGCTGCTCGGTGTGCTGTGGCAGGCCCGCGTTCGCGAGTACCTCTGTGCGCCACCATTGCAGGGGGACGTCCAGATAGGTCACTGTGCGGCCGAGCGCCTTGGAGAACTCCTGGGCTACTTCGGTCATGTCGAGCGCCCGTGGTCCGGTCAGCTCGTACACCTTCCCGGCGTGTTCCCCGGGATCGCGCAGGATGGTCGCGACCACCTGGGCGACGTCGTCGGCAGCGACTGGCGAGGTGCGTCCGGTCCCGAACGGCAGCGCCAGCGTGCCGTTCTCGCGGATCGAACGCGCCGCGAGGGCTGTGAACAGCGGATTGTCGAGGAACGTTGTCGGGCGCACGTGCACCACGGGCAGGCCCGACCAGTCCAGCACCTGCTCCGCCAGCCAGTGCAGCCGCTGCTGGTGGGATTCCGCGGTGCTGGTGGCGGTCATCTGCGACACCGTCATCTGCGACATGTCCACCAGCAGGTCGAGTTCGCCGTGCGCCTTGGCGACAGTGGCCATGACGGTCGCCGCCAGCAGGTGGTCCGGGGACACACTGAGCCCGAGGTACGTCCGGCGGACGCCGTCGAGCGCGGCCGCCACTGTTTCGGGCCGGGTCAGGTCCCCGGTGACGACCTCGGCGCCCCATGCCCGCACCTCGGCCGCGCGGTCGTCCTCGCGGCGGACCAGGACGCGGACCGGCACGTCCTGCGCGCGCAGCCGCTCGGTGACGAGGCGGCCCATGCCGCCGGCGCCGGTGACGAGGACAAGGTCGTGATCAGCCATCGGAGGCTTCCTTTCGGAGGTGTTCGCCCCGGCCAGGTCCTGGCCGTTGCACGGGCGGCAGTGTTGGTGCTCGGCGTCGCCTGCGGTCAGATCGAGGTCGCGCCGTCGAGGCAGAAGTCGGGGCTCTCCACGGTCACCAGCACGTCCGGGAAGGGCGATGGATGATGTTCGGCGCCACCCGGAGGCCGTCGAGGGGGCGCTTGTCGATGTGGTGTGGCCGTGGCGCCCGGAGAGGGTCAGTGGTGGCTGGGTCGGCTCGAGCGCATCTGCCACTGGGTCATCGCGCCGAAGGCCAGAACGTTGGCTCGGCGGGTGGTGAAGCGCGAGGTCAGGGTCATCACCCAGTTGAAGGTGCCGGAGACGACGCTGGGCGGAGGGTTACGCCGGTCCAGCGTGCGCAGCGCGGTCGTGACCACCTGGCTCGGCGTCTGCAGCCGGACACCGCGGGCCATGTCGTCGGAGCCGGCCGCGTCGAAGAACTCGGTGCGGGTCGGACCCGGGGAGAGGGCGAGCACGCGCAGCCCGGTCCCTCGCGATTCCTGCCACAGCGCCTCGGTGAAGTTCAGCACGAACGCCTTGGTCGCCCCGTAGACAGCGGCGTTGGGCCACGGCTGGTACCCCAGGGAGCTGGCGATGTTGACCAGGACACCGGATAGCTGGCCGATGAACGCCCTGGTGACATCGACCAGGCTGGCCACGTTCAGGTGGACCTCCTGCTGGACCCGTGCCGGGTCCTCCTGCCGGAACGGGCTGTGGGTGCCAAAACCGGCGTTGTTGACGAGACTGGTGACGGTGATCCCACGCCGGGCCACCTCCTTGGCCAGCACTTCACCCGCGGCCGGCACGGTGAGGTCGAACGGCACCACCGTGACGGTGACCTTGTGCTTCGCGGACAACTCATCGGCCAGGGCTTCCAGGCGGTCGGCGCGGCGGGCGACCAGCACGAGATTCGAGCCGCGCGCGGCGAACTGACGGGCGAACTCCGCGCCGAGTCCGGCACTCGCCCCGGTGACCAATGTGGTCTGGGTACGGTAGTCGATCTTCTTCATGGCGGTCAGGGACACGGCGCCCTCGCGGGCCCTCTTCCCCTGCTCCTTTCAATCCTTGCGACGGTCAGCGACCGTCATCGCGTGCTCATCTGTTGCCCAGGCGGGCACGGAGCGCGTCTCGGCGATGGTCGTGACGTGCTGCCTTCTTCACCGGAGCAGGAAGTTGAGGAGGGTTTCGGTGCGCTTGTTGAAGGGGGCGCGCAGCATGCGGGTGGCGTTGAAGCGGCCGTGTACGTGGATGCCCTTGGGGTGGCTGAGCGTGCGGAATCCTTCGATGCCGTGGTACTTGCCCATGCCGCTGGCGCCGACGCCGCCGAAGGGGAGGTCGTCCTGGGCGACGTGCATGATGGTGCCGTTGACGGTGACGTTGCCGGAGGTCGTGCGGTCGAGGACCTTGCGCCGGTCGGGGCCGTTGTCGCCGAAGTAGTAGAGCGCGAGCGGCCGGGGCCGTGCGTTGACGTAGTCGATGGCGTCGCCGATGGCGCGGTACCCGAAGATCGGCAGGATGGGGCCGAAGATCTCCTCGTGGGCGATGCGCATGTCGTCGGTGACGCCGAGCACGACGGTCGGTGCGAGGGTGTGCGGACGGCGGGCCGCCTCTTCCGGCCGGTGCCCGACCTCGATGATCCGCGCCCCGTGGGCGCGGGCGTCCTCTATCAGGCCGGTGAGGATCTTGTACTGCTTGTCGTCGACGATCGACGTGTAGTCCTCGCCGGTCGGGCCGTCGGGGTAGGCGGTCTTCACCAGTCGGTCGTAGGCGGCGACGAACGCGTCGATCTCGGATTCGTGCACCAGGGCGTAGTCGGGGGCGATGCAGGTCTGCCCGCCGCTGAGAAGCTTGCCGAAGACGATGTCTGACACGGCCCGGTCGGTCACGTGTCCCTTGGCCACGATGGTCGGGGACTTGCCGCCCAATTCCAGCGTGACGGGGACGAGGTGGTCGCTGGCCGCCTTCATCACGGCCCGTCCGACCTCGGTGCTACCGGTGAAGACGAGGTGGTCGAACGGTAGGGCGGAGAACGCTGAACCGTCGCCGCTGACCATCGTGACCTGCTCCGGCGGGAAGAGCTCGCCGAGCATCTGCGCGAGCAGCGCGTTCGTCGTCGGGGTCAGCTTCGACGGCTTGAGCATCACACGGTTGCCGGCCGCGATCGCGGTGACCACGGGCATCAGCGACAGGTTGACCGGGTAGTTCCACGGCGAGATGACGCCGACCACGCCGAGCGGCTGGTATTCGATGCGATTACTGCCGAAACGCAGCAGCAGCTCGATGTGGCGGCGGGTCGGGCGCATGAACCGGCGAAGGGTGCGCTGCAGGTAGTCGATGCCCTGCACGACGCCCACGACTTCCATCAGCGCGGTCTCGTGTCGCGAGCGGTGTCCGAAGTCGGTGTTGATCGCCTCCTCGATGTCGCCGCGCCGGGCGATCAGCGCCGCCTTGAACCTGGCCAGATCGCTGCGCCGGGCCTGCAGGGAGGGTGCTCCGTCGCGGAGGTAGGCGGCGCGCTGAGTCTGGAGGATGTGGTGGAAGCGCTCCGCGTCGGTGGGCTGTGCGGTGATGTCGGTGCTGCTGTCCATGATCGTGTTCCTCAGCTGTGGGCATGAGTAAGGGCGACGGGGTGCTGGGGGCGCTGGCGGCGGTCCATCCAGCCCATGAGCCGGACCATCGAGCGGCGCGACAGGAGCCTTCCGAGGAGAGCGACTGACCGGCCGTTGGTGATCACCGACGGGGGCACGGACCGGCGGTCGAGCGTGTCGAGGGCGATCTTCACGACCTGCTCGGGGGTGGCCCGCTTCGTGCCGTAGTCGGCGGAGCTGCCGGCGACGTCGTAGAACTCGGTCCGGGTGGCGCCGGGGCACACGGCCAGGACGCGCAGGTTGGTGCCCCGGGCCTCCTCCCACAGCGATTCGGTGAAGTTGAGGACGAATGCCTTGGTGGCGCCGTAGGCGCTCATGTAGGGAGTCGGCTGGAAGCCCAGCAGGCTCGCGACGTTGATCAGGACGCCGGTGTCGGCGGAGGACAGCGGGCCGATGTAGGCGCGGCTGAGGTCGACCAGCGCGCTGACGTTCAGCGCGATCATGCTTTGCAGGCGGTCGGGGTCCTCGTCGGTAAACGCGTCGTGGGTGCCGAAGCCGGCGTTATTGACCAGTCCAGTGGCGTGGATGCCGCGGGATTCGAGTTCGGCGCGCAGCGTGCGGCCGGCGTCGGGCCGGCCGAGGTCGCGGGCGACGGCGGTCACCGTGACGCCGTGGGCACGGGTGAGGTCGGCGGCCAGGCTCTCGAGCCGGTCCGCCCGGCGGGCCACCAGCACGAGGTCCGCGCCGCGGCGGGCCAGCTGGCGGGCGAATTCGGCGCCGAGGCCGGAGCTGGCGCCGGTGACGATGACGGTCTGGCGGTGGTAGTCGATGGCGTTCATGACATTCACTCTAGGCACGCTTTTGCACTGAGTGCAAGTAAATGCACTGCGTGCTACGAAGTACCATCGGTGCATGACTCAGAAACCGGCCTCCATCCGGGCGCAGACCCGCTCCGTGGTCCGTTCGCTGCTGGCCCGGACCGCCATCGAGCTGTTCGGTACCAAGGGCTTCGACAACACGACCCTCGATGAGGTCGCCGCCGCGGCGGGCGTCTCCCGGCGGACCCTGTTCAACTACTTCCGCAACAAGGAAGACCTCGCGCTCAGTGGCCTGGACGAACAGGGCGAACTGATCGCCGCGCACCTCGCCGAGCGCCCGGCCGACGAGGATGCCTGGACGGCGCTGCGCGCGGCGTTCCAGGTGCTCGAGGAGATCGACATGACAGCCGAAGGGCGCCTGGAGTTCATCACGCTGCTGTTCGGCAACGATTCCCTGCGCGCCGGACACGCCGAGAAGCAAGCCCGCTGGCAAGACCTGTTTGCACCGCTGATCGAGCCCCGACTGCCCGACTCCGACCGCCGCACCCTGCAAGCCCGCGCGATCGCAGCCGCAGCGATCAGCTGCCTGCAGGCAGCCAACGAGGAATGGGTCCGCCTGGGCGGACAGGCCGACATGTTCGACCTCTACGACACCGCCGTACGGGCCATCCGCCGCCCCACCTGAAACCGGCCGCAGCCAGCTCCACCACGCTCGCCGGCGTGGGCACCAGGGCCCTGACCGGCCAACCCGCGCCAGCAGGACCGAACGATCCGGCCACCGTAGGCCGCGCAGCCACAAGTCAGCCCTGGGCGGGTAGCCGCAGCGGCTGGTAACCGTCGGCATCGGGCGTGGCCGGCTCGCCGTCAATGTCCACCGTGTGGGTGCCGTAAAACGAGCTGGGCCTCCGGGGGCCGGCTCGTGCCGGTGGAGTGTGCGCGTCATCGACCTGTAGCCCGCCGAGCGGGCGCGCTCGACTAGGGGGGCGGGGCCCGCCGCGAGTCCAGGAGCGGAAGGCCCTGCAGAAGGTCGATCGCCTGCTGGGCGTCCTCGCACGGCACAAGGCACACGGCATGGGCGTTACGCTCCGCCGGCGCAGCCAGCTCGCACAGGCCGCGGAGCAGGCTTCGGCCTGGCTCACCGACGACCAACGCTCCCAGGTGCAGGAGTGGCAGAACGCCCCAGAGCCCGCCCCCGCGCCGCGCACCCCTCAGCCGCCGGGTGGCCGCTCTCCGCGCATCCCGGCTCCCCGCCCGGAAACCTTCGACGGAGCCGGCCTCGCCGACGCCGTACGGGACGTGCTGGAGCATGCGGCCCGGCTGGGCAAGACCGTGCCCCTCACCGACCTCTGTGCCCAGGTCAAGGGCCTGGGTGAGCTGACGGGGCCCGATCAGGTGCAGGTGCTGCGCCGGGAAACGCCCACTGCGCGCCCCCGCAGTGCGAAACCTCAGCGTCCTGCCCTGCTCACTGCCCTGATCACTACGGAGGCGGGGACCATGCACCCGGTCTACCGGCAGCTCGCTGACCACGCCGGCCACCATCTGCCCCAGCAGGCCGACAATGCCTGGACCGAGACGGTCAAGATTCTCCACGACCGGTACCGCGCCCCCTAGGTCCTGTCCGGTGGATCACTGTGGGAGGGCTGCGTCGCCGAGACCGGCCCCTCATCCTGACGCCACCATGGCGGCACCTCGAAATGAGAACTCGGTAGCGGACTTGGGCTGCCGCAGATCAACATGCAACGCATGACTGATCAACTCGCGCGATGGACCCAGGCAACCGTCTACCCCGACATGTGGGCCGATCCGGCCGACGACCCCCGCAACAACGAGGACAGTCCGGAGGGCGAGCTTGCGACATTGCTGGACTTCCTGACGAACTACCGCACCACTCTGCGGATGAAGTGCGAGGGCCTGGATCCGGAGCAACTGGCCCGGCGGTCGGTTCCGCCGTCGACGATGTCGCTGCTCGGCCTGCTCCGGCACCTCGCAGAGGTGGAACGCGACTGGCGCAACTGGATCAACGAAGGCGACCCGCTGCCGAAGCTGTACGGCGAGAAGGACGCGGACTTCGACGGAGCTGTCGCCGAACAGGCCGTGGTTGACGCCGCGTACGCCGATCTGGAACGCGAGCAGGCCGCGACCGACGCCGCACTGGTCGGGCACCCGGACCTGGGGGAGCAGGTGGGGAGGGAGCGGATCGCAATTCGGGAGCTGATGGTGCACCGGGTCGAGGAGTACGCCCGTCACTGCGGGCACGCTGACCTGCTGCGCGAGTGCGTCGACGGAAGGGTGGGCCAGTGACGAGAGCCGGCCGCCACACCCGTTCCCACCAGCACGGCACTTCGAAGTGACTGGTCCATGCTTGTCTCGTTGACTCGGGCATGGGGCGGGGCGGTCTGAGATGTACGGCTACTCGGCGGACACATTTACCGACACCGTCACACAGCGGGCCACCGCCGCCCACGCCGATGTGATCTTCCTCCAGGAGTTCTGCGAGAAACTGGCCAAGCCCCTGGAGCACAAACTGGAGGCCAGGGACGGCGGGGCGGACACGTGGGATGTGCGGTTCGCGCCCATCCAGCTCAAGGTCGCCCCGGGTCACTTCGCGCAGAAGACGTGCACCAAGAACCGTGGGGCCTACGGTGTCGCCATCGCCGTACCCGCGGAGAACATCTGGTACAAGGCGATCGAACTGGATTCACCGGACAACAAGGAGCGCCGGACCGCCCTGTGCGCCGCCGTCCGCTCCTGGGCCGTCATGGCTTGCACAGCCCACTTCAGCACCGGCGGCCCCAACTACGACGACCCGGCACGACACATCCAGCAGGCCCAGGCCGCCCACATGGCCGAACGCTCCGCGGCATACTCGACATCGGGCTACCGAACCCTGATCGGCGGCGACCTGAACGCCACCCCCACCGTCACGCCCGATCAGAGCACGGTGCCCGTCCTGCAGCCGCTGTACGACCCGCACAAGGAATGTGACCAGCCTGCCAACCGACCCACGGCGAGCAGCTCCAAGCTGGACTACCTCTTCGCCACGTCCCCCGCAACCTGGTCTCCGGCTGCACCATCGGCACCGGCACCGACACCCCCTCGGACCACCGTCCGGTGTGGGGGACGGTGACGCTGCCGGCGCGGTAGGAACCGCGTCAGCAACGCCATGCGGCAGAGATTTCGTCAGAGGCCGGGGTCGCTCTCCAGTTCCCTCTTGAGGTTGCGCAGGGTCCTGTCGATGTTCCTCGCCTGGAACACCGCGAACGTGTGGCCGCCCGTGGCGATCCGGTCGAAGACAGCCGCCACGAAGTCCGGCCAGGAGCGGCGGTCGTCCGTCCAGGTCTCGGTCACCCGCGTCGACGTCCCCGCCGCGCCCGCCTCCTCGACCTCCTTGAAGCGGTACTCCCACGTGGCGATGGGAGCGCGCAGCCGGGGACGCTTCAGACCGATCGCGTGCACGCGGAAGGCGAACCGCCTGCCCGGCTCCGCCGCGGTGACCGTGCAGCGCGTGGTCCAGCGGAACGTGCCGCGCTTGTTGTGCCCCTCGAAGACCACGCCCGCCTCGGCCGGTTCGTCGGCGCCGGGCACGGTCGCGCCGCGGTTCTCCGGGCTCCAGCGGCCCATCTGCGCGGGCCGACTGACCTGCTCGTACACCACCGAGGGCGATGCCTTGACCACGATGCTGCGGGACACGGTGAATGTACGGGGCATAGGGAGCGCTCCATTTCTCGGCCCTGACCCTACCCGTCAGTAGGTTGGGCGGGAAGGGTACCGCTCCCCTAGTAGTGCCGTGACCGGGAAGGTTCACCGGGGTCAGTGCCCTGAGCTCGGCTGTGGTGGACGAGGAATTAGGACGTGACTTCGCCACCCCCCCCGTCGAGCAGGCGGAAGCCCTGCACGGCCTGCGCAAGCTGCTGGCCGAACAGCTCGCCGACCCGCACCTGATCAGCCGCTACGCCAAGACCATGGACGGGCGAGCCCCCGGACGCGCGCTTGGTGACCAGCGTGCCGATCGCCGCTCCGAGGCCCATCGGGTCGTGTCCGTCATGCCGCGCCGTCGTGACGGCCCGCAATTTCCGCATCGTCTTTTGGCCGTGGCCGTTCTTGCGCGCAGCCTCCATCGCGGCCCGCAGCGCGACCCGGGGCGGTCCGTCGGGCCTGGAGTTCGCCCTCGCCCTCGCCACGGCTACAGTCACCAGCGATCCGCCTCGCTCACCCGGGAGAACCTCCGACCATGGCCGTCGACGAACTCGACACCCGCATCCTCCGGCTGCTCCTCGAACAGCCCCGCACCAGCCTGCGCGAGTACGCGCGCGTGCTCGGCATCGCGCGCGGGACCCTCCAGGCGAGGCTGGACCGCCTGGAGCGGGACGGCGTGATCACCGGCACGGGCCCCTTCCTGTCGCCGGCCGCCCTCGGCCACCCCGTGCTCGCCTTCGTGCACATCGAGGTCACGCAGGGGTATCTGGACGAGGTGGGCGACGCGCTGGCCGCCGTCCCCGAGATCATCGAGGCGCACTCGATCACGGGCGGCGGCGATCTGCTGACCCGGGTCGCGGCGCGGGACAACGGTCACCTGGAAGACGTCATCCAGCAGTTGATCAAGCTGCCCGGCGTGGTGCGGACCCGCACGGAGATGGCCCTGCGGGAGCGGGTGCCGCACCGGCTGCTCCCGCTGGTCGAGTCGGTCGGCAGAGCGGCCGCCGGATCACGCTGAACCCCGCCCCACGGCCCCGACCTGGGGCTTTGGCATGCTGGACGGCATGAGCAGCTTCGGCAGGACCTCGGTCATCTTCGATCTGGACGGCACGCTCGTGGACAGCGAGCCCAACTATTACGAGGCGTCGCGTGCCCTGCTCGCCCAGTTCGCGGGCCGGGAGTACACCTGGGCCGACAACGAGCGCTACGTCGGCATCAGTTCCCGCGAGACGCTCGCCGCGTGGCGGCGCGAGTACGGCATCGAGGCCTCGGTGGCCGAGCTGCTCGCCGACCTCGACCGCCGCTATCTGGAGCTGGCGCGCGCGAAGACGCACGTCTATCCGCAGATGCGTCAGCTCGTCGAGCGGCTGCACGGGGCGGGTGTGCCGATGGCCGTGGCGTCGGGGTCCTCCCGCGCGGCCATCGAGGCGATCCTGGCGGGCACCGGCCTGGACGCCTGGCTGACCGTGCTCGTCTCCGCGGAGGAGGTGCCGCGCGGCAAGCCGGCGCCGGACGTGTTCCTCGCCGCGGCCGCGCTGCTCGGCGCGGAGCCCGCGGACTGCGTGGTCTTCGAGGACGCCGCGCCGGGAGCGGTGGCCGCGCGGGCGGCCGGCATGCGGTGCGTGGCGATCCCCTACGTCGCCGCCCATGCCGACGACGAGGCGTTCGCGGACGCGGAACTGCTGTTTCCCGGCGGCCACAGCGAGTTCACGGCGCGGGCGGCACTGGACGCACTGGCAGCGCGCTGAGCGCCCAAGGGACGCGGGGCGCCGCTGATCCGGCCCCATGCGCCCCGCCGCTCAGGCGGCGCCGGCCACCCGCTCGGGAGTGAGCAGCTCGGCCAGCCGCTCCGGCGGCAACAGCCCCTTCTCCAGCACCAGTTCGGCGACGCCCCGCCCCGTGGCGAGCGCCTCCCGCGCGATCTCCGTGGCCGCCGTGTAACCGATGTGCGGATTGAGCGCGGTGACCAGGCCGATGGAGTTCTCCACCGAGGCCCGCAACACCTCGGTGTTGGCGGTGATGCCCTCGACACAGCGCTCGGCGAGGGTCGTGCAGGCGGCGCGCAGCGAGGTGATGCTCTTGGCGAGCGAGTGCAGGATGACCGGCTCGAAGGCGTTGAGCTGGAGCTGGCCGGCCTCGGCGGCCATGGTGATGGTGACGTCGTTGCCGATGACCTCGAAGGCGACCTGGTTGACGACCTCCGGGATCACCGGGTTGACCTTGCCCGGCATGATGCTCGAACCGGCCTGCACCGGCGGCAGGTTGATCTCGTTGAGCCCGGCGCGCGGCCCCGAGGAGAGCAGCCGCAGGTCGTTGCAGCTCTTGGAGAGCTTGACGGCGATGCGCTTCAGGACGCCGGACAGGTGCACGAAGGCACCGCAGTCCTGGGTGGCCTCGACCAGGTTGGCGGCGGTCACCAGCGGCATGCCGGTGATGTCGGCGAGGTGGCGGCGCGCCGTCTCGGCGTATCCGGCGGGGGCGTTGAGGCCGGTGCCGATGGCCGTGGCGCCGAGGTTGATCTCGTGGATCAGCTCGACGGCCTCGGCGAGGCGCATGCGGTCCTCGTCGAGCATCACGGCGTACGCGGAGAACTCCTGGCCGAGCGTCATCGGCACCGCGTCCTGGAGCTGGGTGCGCCCCATCTTCAGGACGTCGCGGAACTCCAGGGCCTTGGCCGCGAACGCGTCCTGCACGTGTGCCATGGCGCGCAGCAGCCCGTGCACCGCGCTGATCGTCGCGATCTTGACGGCGGTCGGGTAGACGTCGTTGGTGGACTGGCTGAGGTTGACGTCCTCGTTGGGGTGCAGGTGCTCGTAGGCGCCCTTGGGGTGGCCGAGGAGTTCGAGGGCGCGGTTGGCGACGACCTCGTTGGCGTTCATGTTGGTGGAGGTGCCCGCGCCGCCCTGGATGACGTCGACCACGAACTGGTCGTGCAGCCGGCCCGCGCGGATCTCCCGGCAGGCGGCGACGATCGCGTCCGCCTTGGCCTTCGGGAGCAGCCCCAGTTCCTCGTTGGCGCGTGCCGCGGCTTCCTTGACGGCGGCGAGCGCGTCGATGAGCTGCGGGTACACGGAGATGGGGATGCCCGTGATGGGGAAGTTCTCCGTGGCGCGCAGGGAGTGGATGCCCCAGTAGGCGTCGGCGGGGACGTCGCGGTCGCCGAGCAGGTCGTGCTCGCGGCGGAGGGGGGCGGTGGGGGCGGCGGTCATGGGTGCTGTTCTCTTCCGGGGGTCGTACGCGGTGGGGCTGAGCGCCCCGACGGGGGCGCGAGGAACTGCGCGGCTGATCACGACGGTCCGCAGGCCGATCACGAAGACCCGCGGGCCGGGCACGGTCTTCGGCGGGACGCTCGGGCGGTCTTCGGCGGGACGCTGAGGCGGACTTCGGCAGACGCTCGGGCGGTCTTCAGCGGGACGCTGAGGCCGTCTTCGGCAGACGCTCAAACGGCCTACGGCGGACGCTCAGACGGCCTTCGGCGGTACGCCCAGGCGACCTTCGGCGGACGCTCAGACGGCCTTCGGCGGACGCTCAGGCCGCCGTCGCTTCCGCCGGGACGGCCGCCTCCCCGACGACGCGTCGCAGGGCGGCCGTACGCTCCCGCGGGCCGGTGGCGCCGAGCAGCGCCGCGAGGACCGCGCTGCGCGCCTGCCCGGCGCGCAGCGTGCCGGTCAGGACGGCGCCGGCGGCCGAGAGGTCGACGGCGCCGCCGTGGGTGTAGATCTCCGTGACGGGGCCGGAGGGGACGCGGGTGGTGAGGGCGACGAGCACGCCCCGCTCCACGGCGTCCGCGACGGCGGTGACGAACTCCGGGGTGGCGTTGCCCGCCCCGGTGGCGACCAGCACGATGCCCTGGGCGCCCGCCGCGACCGCCGTCTCCAGGAGCAGCGGGTCGGCGTCGACGTGGTGCATGACCATGTCGATGCGGGGCAGCGAGTCGGCGGTCGCGGGCAGCGGGAGCGGCTCGGGGCGCCACGGGCGGTGCGTGATCGACACCTTGCCGAAGCCGACCTTGCCGACGCGCGGCCCCGAGGGGTCCGCGAAGGCGTCGGCGGCGAGGGTCTGGGTCTTGACGGTGCCGCGCGCGGCGTGCACCTTGCCGTCGAAGACGACCAGGACACCGAGGTCGCGCACGGTGGCGGCGGTGAGCAGCGCGTCGTAGAGGTTGCCGGGCCCGTCGCCGTCCTCGGCGCCGAGCGGCTTCTGCGCGCCGGTGAAGACGACCGGGCGGGGGTCGTGGTGGTGCAGGTCGAGCAGGAAGGCGGACTCCTCCAGGGTGTCCGTGCCGTGCGTGACGACGATGCCGTCGACGCCGGGGTCGGCGAGCACCTCGTGCACGGTGCGCAGCAGGGTGAGCTGCTGGGCGGAGGTCAGTCGCGGGCTGTTCACGTTGAACAGGTCGATGACCTCGGAGGCTATGCCGTGGGGTATCGACGCCGAGGCGAGCACCTCGCGGCCGGGGGCGTCGGCGGCGAAGCCGGTCCCCTGCCAGCGGCTGGCGATCGTCCCGCCGGTGCTGATGACGACGACCCGTCGCGCCTGCGCTTCCACCTCTGTGTACCTCCCATGCGTCCCGAGGACTCCTCGGCCCTCCGACCGGCCCTCCGACCGGCCCTCCGAACGGCCCTCCGAACGGCGGGCGGCCTCTACGCAAGGTTAGTTCGAACACCGCGCAATGTGCTTGCCGAAATCCGCGCCTCGCGCAACACTCGTAGAGGATAATTGCGCCATGGACGAGATCGATCGCAATATTTTGCGCGAGCTGCAGAGCGACGGCCGGCTGACGAATCAGGAGCTGGCCCAGCGGGTCGGTCTGAGCGCGTCCCCGTGCCTGCGGCGGGTGCGCCAGCTGGAGCTGGATGGCGTGATCCAGGGCTATCGCGCCGTCGTCGACCCCGAGGCGGTGGGCCGGGGCTTCGAGGTGCTGGTCTCCATCGAGGTGCGCCGGGACCGCGCCACGGTCGAGGCCTTCGAGGCGGCGCTCCAGGAGATCCCGGACGTGATCGAGGCGTACCGCCTGTTCGGCAGTCCGGGGTGCCTGCTGCGCATCGCCGTCGCGGACCTCGCGGCGTACGAGCGGCTGTGGATCGAACGGCTCACGGCGCTCGCGGGGGTCACGGAGGTCAACTCGCAGATCATCATGAAGCGGATCAAGGACCCCGAAGGCCTGCCGGTGGACGGCTGACCGCCCCCACCGAAGGGCCACTTCGGGCGGGCTGGCCCCCCTTGGTGCGGACCCATTTGGTACAGACCTATTTGGTACAGACCTATTGACGGCGGGTCCGGTCCTTCCTACCGTGACGCTTCGCACCACGCACGTCTCCTCCCCCCTCGCACCCAAGGAGCACAGCGTGATCGGTCGGACGTTACGCCTGCTGGGGACCGCCCTGGCACTGGCCTGTGTCGCACAGCTCCCGGCGGCCGCGGCGGCCCCCTCCGCCACGCCCCGGGCCGACACCTGCGCCGTCAAGTCGAGACCCACCGGCAAGGTCCTCCAGGGCTACTGGGAGAACTGGGACGGCGCGGCCAACGGCGTGCACCCGCCCTTCGGCTGGACCCCCATCACCGACTCCCGGATACGCCAGCACGGCTACAACGTGGTCAACGCCGCGTTCCCCGTGATCCGCTCCGACGGGACGGTCCTGTGGGAGGACGGAATGGACTCGACGGTGAAGGTCGCGACACCCGACGAGATGTGCCGGGCCAAGGCGGACGGCGCCACGATCCTGATGTCCGTCGGCGGCGCGGCGGCCGGCATCGACCTCAGCTCCGCCAAGGTCGCGGACCGCTTCGTCGAGACGATCGTGCCGATCCTGAAGAAGTACAACTTCGACGGCATCGACATCGACATCGAGACCGGCCTCGTGGGCAGCGGCAACATCAACCAGCTCTCCGCCTCGCAGGCCAACCTCGTCCGCATCATCGACGGCGTACTGGCCCGCATGCCCGCGAACTTCGGCCTCACGATGGCCCCCGAGACCGCGTACGTCACCGGCGGCAGCGTCACCTACGGCTCGATCTGGGGCGCGTACCTGCCGATCATCAAGAAGTACGCGGACAACGGCCGCCTGTGGTGGCTCAACATGCAGTACTACAACGGCAGCATGTACGGCTGCTCCGGCGACTCCTACTCGGCGGGCACCGTCCAGGGCTTCACCGCCCAGACCGACTGCCTCAACAAGGGCCTGGTGGTCCAGGGCACCACCATCAAGGTCCCCTACGACAAACAGGTCCCCGGCCTGCCCGCCCAGCCCGGCGCGGGCGGCGGCCACATGTCGCCGAGCCTGGTCGCCCAGGCGTGGAACACGTACAACGGCGCCCTGAAGGGCCTGATGACGTGGTCCATCAACTGGGACGGGTCGAAGGGGTGGACGTTCGGGGACAACGTCAAGCGGCTCACCCAGCTCGCCGGCCGGTGACAGGAAACGCTGATGTGACCGCCTGCCTGGCGGTGGCGGCCAGTGTCCGCCGGTCCGCGCCCCGGACCGGCGGGTGCGCCGTGATCCGTACGGTCAGGCCGCGGGCGGCGGCCACCCGGCGCAGCGAGGTCGTGAAGTCCTCATCGCCGAGGAAGGCGGCCGTCGCGGTGGGCGCGCCGGCCTGCCGGTAGGCGACCGTCACCGGCCGCACGGGCGCGCCCGCGTCGGCCGCGGCCTGGAAGGCGGCCCGCCGGAAGCGGCCGCCCGCCGCGGCACACCACGTCGTCGCCTGGGGGAAGACGAGCACCGACGCGCCACCCCGGAGGTCGCCCGCCAACTCTTCGACCATGTCGGGGAGTCGGCGTGGGCTGCCGCCCCGGTCGATGAACCGCGTCCCCGCGCGCCGGGCCAGCGTGCCGACCACCGGCCACCGGCCGACCTCCCGCTTGGCGAGGACCCGCACCGGCTCCACGGCGAGCAGGGCGACGGCGTCGAGCCAGGAGATGTGGTTCGCCACGACGAGGGTGCCCACACCCGTGCCGTCCGGCGCGCTCAGGCACCTCGCGCCCCCTGTCTCCAGCCGCACCCCGAGTGCGCCGAGCACCGCCCGCGCCTCGGCCCGCAGCAGCCGGGGTTCGGCGAGCCGCTCGCCCCGCGCGGCGGCCCGGACGAGTACGCCGACCAACGCGACGTAGCGGCGGACCAGTTCGGCCCGCGGCACCCGGGTCACCGGGTCGGTGGCGCAGCTGGCCGGGCAGCCGGGGTCGAGCGCCCAGGGGCCGGCGGGGTTCACCGCGGCCCGCCCGGGGCGTCCTCGCCCAGGAAGTAGCGGCGGTGCCGCGCGCTGAGCCGCTCCGTGTCCAGGAGGACGAAGAAGTCCGCGACGTCGAACTCCGGGTCGTGGGCGGGTGCTCCGCAGATCCAGGCGCCGAGGCGGAGGTAGCCGCGCAGCAGCGGCGGCAGGTCGCCGGGGACGGGGCGCTCGGGGGCGGGCGCCGTGGGGGTCCAGGGGCGTCGGGGGCGGACGCGCAGCTCGGGCGGCGCGGCGTGCTTGGTGGTGCCCAGCAGCCAGGCGCTGGAGGCGGCCCGGCCGCCGTCGGCGAGCGGTACGGAGGCGCAGCCCGCCAGGTACCGGTGGCCCGCGAGCAGGACGTAGCGGGCGAGGGCGGACCACATGAGGTTGATGACGGCCCCCGAGCGGTGGTCGGGGTGGACGCAGGAGCGGCCCGCCTCGACGGTGGCGGACCGCAGCCCGGCGAGGGCGCTCAGGTCGAACTCCCCGTCGGAGTAGGACCGTTCGGTTCGGCCGGGCGGCAGCAGCCGGTAGGTGCCGACGACGCCGCCGGTCGCGGTGTCGCTGACGATGAGGTGGTCGGCGAGGTCGTCGTGGGCGTCGATGTCGTGGCCGGGCAGGGGCGTGTCGAGCGTCGCGCCCAGCTCCTCGCCGAACACGCGATGGCGCAGCCGCTGGGCGGCCCTGATCTGATCGGCGGTGTCCGCGATGGCGGTGACGTAGGAACCGGCGGCCGTCGAAACGACTGATGTCGAGGGCATGACACTTCCGTTCTCGGTTCGGTGCGAGGGGGACGCGGGGCGCGAGGCGCGTTCGGGGACGTTCGACTTTGGGGACGTTCAGCACGGTGGCGGCGCGGACTGAACTGCACGCTTCGGACGCGCGTCGCCCGCACGTCCGGCGCACGTCGGGAACGGCACGCCGCCGTGTGCCCGGCCCGCATTCGCGGAATGAGCGGGGCCCGCCGGGACGTTCAGCCGACATGACCAGCGATCAGCGCACGATCACCAATCCGGCCTCCCTCCACGACCCGAAGCCGTTCGGCTACAGCCATGCCGTAGCGGCCCCCGGCGAGCTCGTGTTCATCGCCGGCCAGTACGCCTCGGACGCCACGGGCGCCGCCGTGCCCGGGGACTTCGCCGCACAGGTGGAGCTGGCCCTGGACCGGCTGCGGACGGCACTGGAGGCGGTGGGCCTCGGATACGAGCACGTGGTCCGGCTCGGCACCTACATGGTGGACCACGGCCCGGACAGGCTCGCCCCGCTGGGCAAGGCGCTCCACGCCCGCTTCGGCGACCGCCTCCCGGCCCAGACCCTGAGCGGCGTGGCCGCGCTCGCCCTGCCCGGCATGCTGTTCGAGGTGGACGCGGTGGCGGTACGTCCTTAGCGGCGGACGCCGGTCGGGCGGTGCCGCGTTCGCCTCGCGGGGTGCGCGACTCCGGCCGTCGGCCGGGGGCCGCCATTGACCCGCTCGGGGTCAGCGCCGTACAAACGCCGCATGCCACCTCCCCTTCCCCTCGCCGGTATCACCGTCGTCAGCCTCGAGCAGGCCGTCGCCGCCCCCTTCGCCACCCGGCAGCTCGCCGATCTGGGCGCTCGTATCATCAAGGTCGAGCGGCCGGACGGCGGTGACTTCGCGCGGCGCTACGACACCACTGTGCGCGGCCAGGCCAGCTATTTCGTCTGGCTCAACCGTTCCAAGGAGTCGCTCACCCTGGATCTCAAGTCGGAGCGCGGCAGGCAGATCCTGGAGGAACTGCTCGCGGGCGCCGACGTGTTCGTGCAGAACCTCGCCCCGGGCGCCGCCGACCGCCTGGGCCTCGGCGCCGAGCGGCTCCAGGAGCGCCACCCCCGCCTCATCCCCTGCACGGTCAGCGGATACGGCACCGACGGCCCCTGGGCGGACCGCAAGGCGTACGACCTGCTCATGCAGTGCCAGACCGGGCTGCTCCAGCTCACCGGCACCGAGGACGAGGCGGTGCGCGTGGGCATCTCCGTGGCGGACATCGCGGGCGGCATGTACGCCTACAGCGGCATCCTGGCGGCGCTGTTCACCAGGGCGACGACCGGCCGCGCCCCGACCGTGGAGGTCTCCCTCTTCGACGCGCTCGCCGAGTGGATGAGCCAGCCCGCCTACTACACGCGGTACGGCGGCATCCAGCCGCCCCGTGTCGGCGCCCGGCACGCGACGGTCGCCCCGTACGGCCCGTTCACCGCGTCCGACGGCAAGGACGTGCTGCTGTCCGTGCAGAACGAACGCGAATGGGCCGCGCTGTGCGGGCAGTTCCTCGGCCGCCCCGAGCTGACGGACGATCCGCGCTTCGCCACCGGCTCGGACCGCGTGGCGCACCGCGAGGCGCTCGACGCGCTCATCTCCGTACGCTTTTGCCAACTCGGCAGCGAGGAGGCGATGAAGCTGCTCGACCGGGCCGGGATCGCCAACGCCGGAGTCAATTCGGTGCACGAGTTCCTCGCCCACCCGGTACTCACCGAACGGGGCCGCTGGCAGGACATCCGCGTGCCCGGCACGTCCGAGCCCGTGCAGGCGCTGCTGCCGCCGGCCGCCCTCTCCGGGGTCGTCCCGCGCATGGACCCGGTGCCGGAAGCGGGCGAGCACACCGGGGCGATCCTCGCCGAACTGGGCCACGGCCCCGACGACATCGCCCGGCTGCGCGCGGAAGGGGTCTGCGGGTGAGCGCCCTGGACGTCTGAGCCGTCAGTACGAGGCCGCGTGGGCGGGCGGCACCGAGACCGACATGGTCATCTCGACCGGTTCGGGCCCCTTGTTGTGGTAGCCGTGCGGCACGTTGGCCTCGAAGGTGGCGGCCGATCCCGCGGTGACGAGGTGCTCGACGCCGTCCACGACGAGGGTCAGCTCGCCCCGCGAGACGTGCAGCAGCTCGATGGTGCCCGGCGGGTGCGCGTCGGAGGCGCTGCCCTCGCCCGGCACCAGGTGCCAGGACCACAGCTCGAAGGGGCCGCGCGCCTCCGCCCCGACCAGGAGCGTGGTGCTGCTGCCCGCCTCGGTGGACCACATGCGCACCGCCTGCTCCGGCGGCACGAGCCGGACGTGCGGGCCCTGTTCGTAGTCCAGGAGCGTGGTGATGCTGACGCCCAGCGCGTCCGCGAGCTTGACGGTGATGCCGACGCTGGGGTTGGTCCTGGCCTGCTCGATCTGGATGATCATGCCGCGGCTCACCCCGGCGCGGGCCGCGAGGGCGTCGAGAGTGAAACCCCTCTCGTTGCGCCAGCGCTTGAGGTTGCGCGCGAGCGACTGGGTCAGCTGGTCGAGGTCCGACACATTCCGTCCAATATTTTGGATGACAGAGTTCAGGATATTGAACTACCGTGTGGTGCACCTGATGGTTCCCGATGGTTCACGACACTGTACTGCGAGGCCCTCTCCATGACCGCACTGTTCGCCCTGGCCACCAGCCTCCTGTGGGGCCTCGCCGACTTCGGCGGCGGTGTGCTGACCCGGCGCATCCCCGCCCTGACGGTGGTCGTCGCCTCGCAGGCGGTCGCCGTGCTCGTGCTGGGCGCCATCGTGGTGGCGACCGGCGGGTGGACGGAGTGGGGGCCCCGGCTGTGGTTCGCGGTGGGCGCGGGGCTGGTCGGCCCCGTCGCCATGCTCGCGTTCTACAAGGCCCTCGCGCTCGGCCCGATGGGCGTCGTCTCGCCGCTCGGCTCGCTCGGTGTCGCCGTGCCGGTCGGCGTCGGCCTCCTCCTCGGCGAGCGGCCCGGGCTCGCGCAGTTCGCGGGGATCGCCGTGGCGCTGGCGGGCATCGTGCTCGCGGGCGGGCCCGAGCTGCGCGGGGCTCCCGTGCGGCGGCGGGCGGTACTCCTCACGCTGCTCGCGGCGTTCGGCTTCGGCGGCGTCATGGCGCTGATCTCCGAGGCGTCGAGCAACCTGACCGGGCTGTTCCTCGCGCTCTTCGTGCAGCGGGTGACGAACGTGGCGGCGGGCGGTGTCGCCCTGTACGTCTCCGTGCGGCGCGGCGGCGCGGCGCTGCCCGAGGGCACCGGGTCCGGCGTCCTGTGGGCCGCGCTCCCGGCCCTCGCCTTCGTCGGCCTGGCGGACGTCGCGGCCAACGGCACGTACTCCGTGGCGGCCCAACACGGCCCGGTCACCGTCGCCGCGGTCCTGTCCTCCGTCTACCCGGTGGTCACGGCACTGGCGGCGCGGGCGGTACTGAAGGAGCGGCTGCGGGGGATCCAGGCGGCGGGAGCGGGCCTGGCACTGGTGGGAACGGTACTGCTGGCGAGCTGACAGCGCCCCGCGAGGAGCACGCGGCGAGGCGACTTCTGCGGTGCGATCAGCGGGGGAACCGCGCGGTGCGCGGCGGGCTGACAGCGGCCCACGAGAGGCGCCGGGACCCACGCGGCAAGCCACGGCGGCCGCGCGGCCGACACGAGACCCGACGCCGGCCTTGCCGGCCTCACCCTTTGCCCGACTCCCCCGGTTCCCCCAACTCTTCCAGCTCTTCCAGCTCCCCCTGATCCGCCAACTCCCCCAGCGCGACGAGCTGTTCCGGCGTGACCCCGTCGGGAATCGGCACCGGCGCCGGCGTACGCAGCGGCGGCTGCCAGCCCGCCTGCGCGTCCCAGGTCCGCACGACGCGGGCCGGCGCACCCGCCACCACCGCGTGGTCGGGGACCTCGCCCCGCACGACCGCCCCCGCGGCGACCACCACATTGCGCCCTATGCGGGCCCCCGGCAGGATCACCGCGCCCGTCCCCACCCAGCACCCGGGGCCGATCTCCACGGGGTCCATCCGCGGCCACTGCTTGCCGATGGGCGTGTGCGGATCGTCGTAGGAGTGGTTCGTGGACGTCACGTACACATAGGGGCCGAAGTAGCAGTCGTCGCCGATCGTCACCGCCGTGTCGGCGATGACGTGGCTGCCGCGCCCGAGCACGACACCGTTGCCGATACGGAGGATCGGGTCGGGTCCGAGGTCGAGGTCCGGCATCATCCCCGCGGTGAGTGTGACGTGCTCGCCCACGATGCAGTGGTCGCCGAGCCGTATCCACGGCTCACCGAAGACGGTGCCCTGGGGGAAGGCGAGCTTCGTGCCCTCGCCGATCGCGCCGAACCGCAGCCGTCCCGGGTGCGCGGCGGTCACCGCGCCCGTGCGCCGCACCCACGACCAGCCCGAGTGGACCGCGCGCTGCGCTAGACGGCGCGGCGCGGCGGCAAGGGATGAGAACGTGTTCTTGTTCGTCGGCACGCGCTCACGTTACTCAGTGCCACCCTGCCCCGCAGGCCCCCGGCCTGTGATCTTCACCCCACGCGGCCGCGCCGGCCCCCGCGTCCCGTACCGTGCCGTCAGGCGCGACGACGTACCGAAGAGGGAGACATCCGATGGGCCACGAGGCACTCATCGCCGGCATCGGCGGCAAGAGCCCGAAGATCGATCAGGACGCGTTCACCGCGCCGACGTCGGTCGTGCTCGGCGAGGTGACCCTGCACGCGGGGGCGAGCACCTGGTACGGCGCGGTGCTCCGCGCCGACGGCGGGCCCATCGTCGTGGGCGCCGACAGCAACATCCAGGACAACTGCAGTCTCCACGTCGACCTGGGCTTCCCCCTCACCATCGGCGAGCGCGTCTCGGTGGGGCACAACGCCGTCCTGCACGGCTGCACCGTCGAGGACGACTGCCTGATCGGGATGGGCGCCACCGTCCTGAACGGCGCGGTGATCGGCGCCGGCTCGCTGGTCGCCGCGCAGGCCCTGGTACCACAGGGCATGCGCGTGCCCCCGGGCTCACTCGTCGCGGGCGTGCCCGCCAAGGTGCGCAGGCCGCTCACCGACGAGGAGCGCGAGGGCATCTCGCACAACGGCACCATGTACGTCGAGCTGGCCAGGGCCCACCGCGACGCACACGCCGGAAGGTGACTCAGTCGGCGACCGGGACGTGCCGCGGCTCGGCGCCGGGAGCCTCGGCCGCCTCCGCCTCGATCTCGGCCGCCGCCTTCTTCGCCCGCCGCTTGACGAACAGCATCGAGCCGACGCCGATCAGCACGGCGATGGCGAGCCCCACGTAGGAGAAGCGCTTCAGCCAGTCCTCGGCCACCACGCCGATGTAGTAGATGACCGCGGTGGTGCCGCCCGCCCAGACGATGCCGCCGAGGACGTTGGCGACGAGGAACTTCCAGTACGGCATGCGCAGGACGCCGGCGAGCGGGCCCGCGAAGATGCGGAGCAGGGCGACGAAGCGGCCGAAGAAGACCGCCCACATGCCCCACTTCTGGAAGGACCGCTCGGCGCTCGCCACGTTGGCCGCGCCGAAGTGCTTGGGGAACTTGCGCTCCAGCCAGGCGAGCAGCGGCCGCCCGCCCTTGCGCCCGATGGCGTAGCCGATGGAGTCCCCGATGATGGCGCCCGCGGTGGCGCACGCGCCCAGGATCACGGGGTTGAGTTCCCCGTGCTGGGAGGAGAGGAGGGCCGCGGAGACCAGGACGATCTCACCGGGCAGCGGAATGCCCAGGCTCTCCAGGCCGATGACGATGCCCACCAGCGCGTAGATGCTGACGGCCGGTACCTGCTCCAGCCACTCCTGGACGTGCAACGCCGGCTCCTCCCGTAGTTCCCAGTGCCTGCCCCGGCGCACGCGCCCCTCGGCCGCGCACGCCGCGAGCCTACCCGCCCCGGTTCGCCGGAAAGGAACGCGTCAGCTCGGGTCGTTGGGCCGCAGGGTCCAAAGGACCGTCATCTCCCCGGTCACCGCGCCGTCCTCGCGCCGGATCTCGACGGCGACCGGGAACTCGGGGCGCTTGCCCGCGTCGAGCTCGGCGATCACGTCGTCGGCCGGGCGGCCGAGGGTGGCCGTCGCCGTCACGGGGCCCATGGCCAGCTTCTTGTACGCGATCTGGGCGCTGACGGCCAGCGGCACGGCGCGGGAGAGCTGCGCGCCGAACGCCGCGAGGACGATGGCCCCGCTCGCGGACTCGCCCAGCGTGAACATGGCGCCGGCGTGCGGGCCGCCGACGTGGTTGTGGTACTCGCTCTGGTCGGGCAGGGCCACCACGGCCTTGTCCGGCGCGGTCTCGCGGAACTCCAGGTTCAGGGTCCTGGCCATCGGCACGGTGGCGGCGAGCATCTCGCCGATCGACATCTGGTCTGCGCTCATGGCCGCGATGTTACCCATGAGTAGCCCCATTGGCCAGGCCCTCGGCCGGCCGCCCGACGGAAGGGAGCGGGAGGGAATCCTGACGCTTTTCCCCGCTTTCGCCGTACGTTCCCGCCGCGCGATCGGCGTAGGCGGGGACGCCCGTGGCACCTCTCCCCCGGGCACCTCTATGGTTACTGGCCATGTGGCCAGAACAGCAGCCGCCCGGGGGCGAGCAGAACCCGCAGGACCAGAATCAGAACCCGTATCAGCAGCCGGGTTACCAGCAGCCGAACCCCTATCAGCAGCCGGGGTATCAGCAGCAGCCGCCGGGGGGCTATCCGCAGCAGCCGCCGGCAGCGCCTGCGGGCGGCTACCAGCAGCCGCATCCGGGAGCGTTCTCGCAGCCCGAGCAGTCCCAGTGGTCCGCTCCGACACCGGCCGCCGGACTGCCGCAGCACAGCGGCGGCGGCCAGGGCGGGGGCGGCGGCAACAAGACGAAGATCACCGCCATCGTCGCCTCGCTGGCCGTGGTGGTGGCGGCCGGGGTCACCGGCTTCCTCGTCCTCGGCGGCGACAAAGATGACAAGGACGACAAGGCGGCCCCGGCAAAGCCGTCGAAGTCCGCCACCGAGAAGCCGAGCCCGACGCCCACCGGCGGCGGCAACGAGCGCGGTGAGGGCGGCGAGGACAAGCCGACGATCCCCGGCTGGCAGGTCGTGGTGAACCCCAAGTGGGGCACCGCCTTCGACGTCCCGGCGGACTGGGTGCTCAGGACCCCGGACACGTTCATCGGCTTCGACGACCGCAAGGACAAGGGCGCGAAGGCCATCATCGGCATGTCGGCGCCCGCCATCTACAAAGAGAAGTGGTGCACGTCCGACGACGACAAGGACGGCACGTCCGACGACACCGAGCTCGCCGCGGTCGGCACCAAGGGCCAGAACGGCGCGAAGAACACCAAGGACATCGCGCGCAACGACTCGGCCTGGTGGGTCTACGGCGGCTACACCGAGCAGACCAAGGCCGACAAGAAGAAGATCAAGATCGGCAAGGTGGAGGACTTCACCACCGAGTCGGGCATCAAGGGCAGCGTCGCCACCTCGACGACGTCCGGCACCGCCACGTCCGCCAAGTGCGACTCGGACGGCAAGGCCACCACGTTCGCCTTCAAGAACGAGGCCGGTGAGTACGTGGCCTGGACGCTGTACGGCGCCAAGGGCGTCAAGGACGAGCTGTCCGACGCGACGGTGAAGAAGATCCTCTCCACGGTCCGGTGGAGCGAGGCGGGCTCCGAGGAGTCGTGAGCCGACGCACCCTCCGGGCCCGTGCGGGCGCGGGCCGACGCCGAGCCGGTTCACCTCTGAGCCACTGAAGAATCGGTTTGGCAAGTCGGTCCACCGCCGGGGATAGTCCCCGGGTGACGACTCCCGCTCCCGCGCCGCGCCGCCGCCCCTCGTGGGCGGGCCGCAATTACACGCTGCTGACCGCCGCCGCGATCGTGACGAACCTCGGAAGCCACGGGGCGTTGATCGCGGCGGCGTTCGCGGTGCTCGACGCCGGGGGCGACGGCGGGGACGTCGGGCTCGTGGCGGCCGCGCGGACGCTGCCGCTCGTCCTGTTCCTGCTCATCGGCGGCGCGGTCGCCGACCGGCTGCCGCGCCACCACGTGATGGTCGCCGCGAACGCCCTCAACTGCCTCTCGCAGGCCGCGTTCGCCGTGCTGGTCGTCGCGGGCGAGCCGCAGCTGTGGCAGATGATGCTGCTCACCGGCCTCGGCGGCGTGGGACAGGCCTTCTTCGGTCCCGCGGCCGAGGGCATGCTGATGTCCTCGGTCAGCGGCGAACAGGTCAGCCGGGCGTTCGCGATGTACCGGATGGCGATGCAGGGAGCGGGCCTCGGCGGTGCCGCGCTCGGCGGGCTGCTGGTCGCGGCGATCGGCCCGGGCTGGGTGCTCGCCGTGGACGCGGTGGCGTTCGCCGTCGCGGGCGCGCTGCGCTCCTTCCTCGACGTCGGTCACATCCCGGCGCGCGCGCCCGGCGGCGGGCTCCTCTCCGACCTGCGGGAGGGCTGGCGGGAGTTCACCGGGCGCCCCTGGCTCTGGTCGATCGTGGCGCAGTTCTCGGTCGTGGTGGCGGTGGTGGGCGCCGCCGAGTCGGTGTTCGGGCCGCTGGTCGCGCGGGACGAGCTGGGCGGCGCCGGGCCGTGGGGCCTGGCGCTCGGCGCGTTCGGCGCGGGTACGGTCGGCGGCGCGTTCCTGATGACGCGGTGGCGGCCGCGCCGGCTCCTGCTCGCGGGCACCCTCTGCGTCTTCCCGCTGGCCGCGCCCTCGGCGGCGCTCGCCGTGCCGCTGCCGGTGGCCGGGCTCGCCGCGGTGATGTTCGTCAGCGGCGTGGCGATCGAGGTGTTCGGCGTGTCCTGGATGACCGCGATGCACCAGGAGATCCCGGAGGAGAAGCTGTCGCGCGTCGCCGCCTACGACTGGTTCGGCTCGATCGCGATGGTCCCGCTGGCGACGGCCCTCGCCGGTCCCGCGGAGTCCGCGTTCGGGCGCTCCGCGTCGCTGTGGGGGTGCGC
Source organism: Streptomyces sp. NPDC005898 (assembly GCF_040629635.1). Taxonomy (NCBI): domain Bacteria; kingdom Bacillati; phylum Actinomycetota; class Actinomycetes; order Kitasatosporales; family Streptomycetaceae; genus Streptomyces; species Streptomyces sp. NPDC005898. Next base: position 84,223 of record NZ_JBEXWC010000017.1, read on the forward strand.
GGTGCTGGTGGTGCTGGTGACGGCGGCCGTCCTGTTCGTTCCCGACGTGCGCCGCCTGACGCGCCGTACGAAGGAGATGGCACCGGTGCCCGCGCCGCGTGCCGGCGGTTCCGCGGACGCCATCGCCGGGACCTCAGCCGATGCCGAAGGCGCCGCCGGGCGGCTCGGGTGAGGGGACGGCGTCCTCGTCGCGGACGGCACGCGCGTCCCCGATGAGGCGCCGCAGCGGTTCGCCGTGCTCGACGCGGGCGGGGAAGGCGTCGGCGGCCGCGCGCCGGGCGAGGGCGGCGACGTCGATGGGGGTGTGCGCGGCGACGAGGACCGTGTTCCCGAAGCGGCGGCCGCGCAGCACGGACGGTTCGGCGATCAGCGCGAGCTCCGCGAAGACCTCGGCGAAGGTGGCCAGTTGGGAGCGGAGGAAGGCGAAGGGGGCGCCGTCGGCGAGGTTCGCCGCGTAGATCCCGTCCGGGCGCAGCACGCGGTCGGCGGTGCGGGCGTAGGCGACCGTGGTGAGGTGCGCGGGTATCCGGGAGCCGCCGAAGACGTCGGCGACCAGGAGGTCGGCGCTGTCGTCGGGGGCCGCGTCGAGCCACTGCCTGGCGTCCGCCCCGTGCACGTCGATCCCCGAGTCCGGCTCCCACGGCAGCCGTTCGGCGACCAGGCGGAGCAGCCCGCGGTCGGCCTCGACGACGTCCTGGCGGGAGCCGGGGCGGGTGGCGGCGACATAGCGGGGCAGGGTGAGGGCGCCGCCGCCGAGGTGGAGGACGTCGAGCGGCCGGCCCGGTCCGGCGGCGGTGTCGAGGACGTGGGTGAGCCTGCGCGCGTACTCGAACTCCAGATGGGTGGGCTCGTCCAGGTCGACGTACGACTGGGGCGCACCGTCGACGGTGAGCAGCCAGGCCCGTGCCCGGTCGACGTCGGGCATCAGCTTGGCGACGCCATGATCGACGTCGCGGGTCACGGGGATGTGCTCGTCCACGCGCTCCATTGTGCCCGCCCGCCGGCCCGGTCCCGTCCGTCATGGCGTGACCTCGGCCAGGCGCGGGGCGGCGAAGCACCAGCGCAGCCACAGCGTGGACTCGATGTCCCAAAAGGGTGCGGCGGCGAGGCCGGCCGGCACCCGGACGCGGAAGCCCTGGGCCGCGACGATCGCCCGCAGCGTCATGTGGATCCCGGCGTGATCCCGGGCGGCGGCGGCCCAGTCGGGGTGGACGTCGTCGCCGTGCACGAGGGGGTAGCGCCCGACGAAGGCGGCCCAGTCGCCCGCGCCGCCGATGTCGAGGATGTCGCCGGCGGGGGCGGTGACCGGCAGGTGCCAGGTCTGCCAGGGCCGGGGGTGGAGGGTGGAGCCGATGTCGAGGTAGGTGCGCCACATGCCGGGCCCGTCGTGCCGTGCCGTGGAGGTGTAGAGCCCCAGGTGGAACGGTTTCGTGCCGGGTGGTCCGGGGTGTTCGCCGGGCGCGGTGAACCGGCCCGGGTCGGGGGCGGGGTGCCGGTGCGGCGCCAGGGCGTGGGGGGCGGTGCCGATCCAGTGCTGCCGGGTCCGGTCGAGGGGCCCGCGGACCAGGCTCTCCTCGTCGCGGGCGAGCCGGGCGAGCAGCAGGCAGGTGGCGGCCAGTTCGTCCGCCTCCCCCACCTCCGCGGGGGTGAGGACGGCCGGGCCGCCCGCCAGGGCCGTCATCTCGGGCTCGGTCGAGGCCGTCATGACGGAGGTGAAGTGGCGGAGCCGGGCGCCCGTGCCGGCGCCCGGGTCCGCCGCCGCGTCGAGCCGGGTCACGCGGCGGCGCAGGATCTCGATGGAGGTGAGGGGCACGCCGGCACTCCTTCCCCGGCGGCGGCCCGCACGCCGGACGCCGCGCTCGCGGCGCAGGTGCGGGTCAGCAGGAGAGGGCCACTTCCTGCCCGAAGCCGTTGGAGGACCCGGTCGGCGGGCGGTAGCCGGGCGGGAAGACGACCTTGAAGTACATCCAGCCGCGGTAGTTGCCGGGGCTGCACCGCACGGCCGCGTTGTTCTGGCCGCCGCGGGTGTTGCGCTGGGTCCTGAGCGCGGATTGGTTGACGAGGCGTCCGTTCTTGTAGAGGGCCGCCCGCGTGGTGATCTCCGGCACCGGTCCCGTGCACGAGACCGTCACGACGACGTTGACGGTGCCGGGCACGTGGGTGGAGTTGTGCGGGCGCTGGACCTGGCCCTCGCAGCGGATCACCGCCGAGGCGGCCGCGTCCGAGCCGGACCTGCCGGCTTCCGCGTGCCCGGACGCGGGCCTCTGCCCGGCGGGCACGGCGGCCGGGGCGGACGGGTCGGGCCCCGCCCCGCGCGCCGCGCCGGGTGAGGTGCCGCCGATGAGTGCCAGGACCGCCATCGACGCCGAGGCGGCCGCCGTCTTCCAGGTGCGCATGTCTGCTCCCGCGAGTTCGCCTGCTCCGGACTTGGTACGGGCTCGACGCTACCGTACGTAGTCACTTCGGCACATTGGGCAACAGGCGCTCTCCCCCGGCGCGTTGGAGCACACGGCGCACACCAGAGACCTCAGGGCTCGAAAAGGGGGTTGCCGCTCAACGCGCCCGGGGGGGGCGGGCAGTGCTCGTGCGCACTGCCCGCCCCTGGGACGTGGCCTGACCGAGCGTCAGGCGACCTCCGTGACGGTGCCCGCGCCGATCGTGCGGCCGCCCTCGCGGATGGCGAAGCCGAGGCCCGTCTCCAGCGGTACGTCGCGCCCCAGTTCGACGGTCATCGTGACCGTCTCGCCGGGGCGGGCCACCGCCGTCCCGCCGAGGTCGACGGCACCGACCACGTCCCCGGTGCGGATGTAGAACTGCGGCCGGTAGCCGGTGGTGATCGGCGTCGCGCGGCCGCCCTCCCGCGCCGACAGGACGTACACCTGCGCGGTGAAGCGGCGGCGGGGGCTGACGCTGCCGGGCGCCGCGACCACGTGGCCGCGGCGGACCGCGTCGCGTGGCAGGCCGCGCAGCAGCAGCGCGACGTTGTCGCCGGCCTGCGCCTCCTCCATCGGCTTGCCGAAGGTCTCCAGGCCGGTGACCACCGTCTCGGTGTCCGCGCCGAGGATCTCCACCCGGTCGCCGAGGCGGACGGTGCCGCGCTCGACGGCGCCGGTGACCACGGTGCCCCGCCCGGTGATGGTGAGCACGTTCTCGACGGGCAGCAGGAACGGCGCGTCGAGATAGCGCTCGGGCACCGGCACATACGTGTCCACGGCGTCGAGCAGCGCCTGGATGGCGGCGGTCCACCGGGGCTCGCCCTCCAGCGCCCGCAACCCGGAGACGCGTACGACAGGGACGCTGTCACCCCCGTACCCGTGCGCGGAGAGCAGGTCGCGGACCTCCAGCTCGACCAGGTCGGTCAGCTCCTCGTCCCCGGCGTCGGCCTTGTTCAGGGCCACGACGACGTGGTCGACGCCGACCTGACGGGCGAGCAGCACGTGCTCGGCGGTCTGCGGCATGATCCCGTCGAGCGCCGAGACGACGAGGATCGCCCCGTCGAGCTGGGCGGCGCCGGTGACCATGTTCTTGACGTAGTCGGCGTGGCCCGGCATGTCCACGTGCGCGTAGTGCCGGGTGTCGGTCTCGTACTCGACGTGCGCGATGTTGATGGTGATGCCGCGCTGGGCCTCCTCCGGCGCGCGGTCGATGCGGTCGAAGGGCACGAACGTGCCGGCGCCGCGCTCGCTGAGGACCTTGGTGATGGCGGCGGTCAGGGTGGTCTTGCCGTGGTCGACGTGGCCCATGGTGCCGATGTTGAGGTGGGGCTTCGTGCGGACGTAAGCCGTCTTGGGCATGGTGGTTCCTTCTCGGGAACTCGAAGCTGTTGTCCCGGACCGGTGTGTACGCGGTCGGGACGGGGACCCCGGGGGCCGGACCGACCCTCCCCCTGCGGGGTCCGCCGGTGTGTCCGGGGAGGGTCAGCCTCGGGCGCCGTCGAAGGCGTCGAGTGCGGGGACGGCAGCCGTCGCAGCGCCCGCGACTGCGGGCGTGGCTGCGAGGAGGGCGTACCGGGACATGCCTCAGATCCTCACCGAAGAGGACGCGGGCGTCGAATGGTTTTCCGCCCGAACTGCGCGCACCGTGCGGGTGGTTGCCGCCGCGACCCACCGGGTGCCGTCAGGGGTACTCCAGGGCTTCCCGCACGGGCCGGGACGAGGGGGCGAGCGCGCTGTGGACCGCGTCACTTCCCGGGAGCGCGACGCTTGTGCGACCTCGGGACTGTGACGCCCGTGAGACGCACCATACGGCGATCAGACACATCAGCCGGTTAGTCTTCCCGGATGTTCGAGACCGCAACCGCCCGACCCCAGGGCCTCGCCGTGCGCTGCACCAAGGCGCTGCTGTCTCCGTGGTCACGCCTGTCGCTGCTCGTGGTGCTGCTCGCGGCGGCCGCGACCTGCGTGCTGCTGTTCCAGCCGCAGAGATACCTGTCCGACGGGTGGCCCGCGCAGTTGGGCGGCGCCACGGCGGTGGCCCTGTTCGCGGTGGCGTACGGGGTGTGCACCGCCGCGTTCGTCCCGCGGCCGCTGCTCAATCTGGCGGCGGGCGCGCTGTTCGGCTCCCAGGCGGGGCTCGGGGCGGCGATCGCGGGCACGGTGTTCGGCGCCGGGATCGCCTTCGGGCTCGGCCGGATGCTGGGCCAGGACGCGCTGCGGCCGCTGCTGCGGGGCCGCTGGCTGAAGGCCGCGGACGGCCAGCTCAGTCGGCACGGCTTCCGGTCGATGCTGGCCGTGCGGCTCTTTCCCGGCGTGCCGTTCGCCGCGGCCAACTACTGCGCGGCCGTCTCCCGCATGGGCTGGCTGTCCTTCCTCGTCGCCACGGGCCTCGGCTCGATCCCGAACACGGCGGCGTACGTCGTCGCGGGTGCCCGCGCCTCGACGCCGACGTCGCCCGCGTTCCTGATCGCGATGGGCTTCATCGCGGTGACGGGGCTGGCGGGGGCGGCGGTCGCCTGGTTCAAGCGCCACCACTTGCGCGGCGCGCGCTGAGTTCGGACGGCGTGGCGGGTCGGCTTCGTGCCCGCGCGGGGCGCCGCTGAGTGCGGGCGCTGTGTCGGCGGGACCGGCGCCGAGCCCGAGCCCGGGCAGGGCCGGTGGCGGGCGGCCGCCGATCTCCGCCCGTCGGCCCCGCCCGGCCCGCCGCCGGCCCCGCCGGATCAGAGCGCTTCGAGGATCGTCGCGTTGGCGAGTCCGCCGGCCTCGCACATCGTCTGCAGGGCGTAGCGGGCACCCCGGGCGCGCATCGCGTGGACGAGCGTGGTCATCAGCCGGGTGCCGCTGGCGCCGAGGGGGTGGCCGAGCGCGATGGCGCCGCCGTGCACATTGACCTTCTCGTGGTCGGCGCCGGTCTCCTGGAGCCAGGCCAGGACCACGGCGGCGAAGGCCTCGTTGACCTCGAACAGGTCGATGTCGTCCAGCGTCAGCGATGCCTTGCGCAGCACCTTCTCGGTGGCGGGCAGGATGCCGGTGAGCATCAGGAGCGGGTCGGAGCCGGTGACGGCGAAACTGTGCAGGCGGGCGAGCGGGCGCAGGCCGAGGCGGGCCGCGTGCTCGCTCGTGGTGATGAGGACCGCGGACGCGCCGTCGTTGATGGGGCTGGAGTTGCCCGCCGTGACGGACCAGTCGATCTGCGGGAAGCGCTCGCCGAAGTGCGGGTCGTAGTAGGCGGGCTTGAGACCCGCGAGGACCTCGGGGGTGGTGGCGGGGCGCACCGACTCGTCGCGCGTGAGGCCCGCGATCGGCGCGGTCTCGGCGTCGAAGAGACCCGCGTCCCAGGCGTGTGCGGCCCGCTGGTGCGAGGTGGTGGCGAAGGCGTCCATCCGCTCGCGGCCCAGGGACCACTTGGCGGCGATCAGTTCGGCGCTGATGCCCTGCGGGACCAGGCCCTCGGGATAGCGCTCGGCGACGCCGGGCCCGAACGGGTCGGCCCCGGCGGGCACGTTCGACCACATCGGCACGCGGCTCATCGACTCCACGCCGCACGCCACCGCCATGTCGTACGCGCCGGACATGACGCCCTGCGCCGCGAAGTGCACGGCCTGCTGCGAGGAGCCGCACTGCCGGTCGACGGTGGTGGCGGGCACGGACTCGGGGAAGCCCGCCGACAGGACGGCGTAGCGCGTGGTGTTCATGGCCTGCTCGGCGACCTGGTCGACGGTGCCGCCGATCACGTCGTCCACGAGGGCCGGGTCGATGCCGCTGCGGTCGACGAGGGCGCGCAGGGTGTGGGCGAGGAGTTCGACGGGGTGGACACCGGCGAGGGCGCCGTTCGGCTTGCCCTTGCCGACGGGGGTGCGTACGGCTTCGACGATGACGGCGTCGCGCATGATGCGGCCTCTTTCGGCTACCGAGGGAGCTACCAGTGAGTAGGAAATCTGGACTCACCATAACTCCGCGAGTTGGAAAAACAAACCCTCTCGGCGCGGGGCCCCTAGACTGCCCGCATGAAGGATCCGCGCCCCTGCTCCATCGCCGACGCCCTCGCCCTCGTGGGCGAGAAGTACTCCCTGCTCGTGCTGCGCGAGGTGTGCCTCGGCAATGAGCGCTTCGACCAGCTCGTACGCAACATCGGGGCGCCCCGCGACGTCCTCGCGACGCGCCTTCGCCGGCTGGTGGAGGCCGGCGTCCTGGAGAAGGTGGCCTACAGCGAGCGCCCGCAGCGCTTCCTGTACCGGCCGACCCCTGCGGGCCTCGAACTGGAGCCGGTCCTGGTGACCCTCATGGCCTGGGGCGACCGGCACCTGCGCGGGGACGCCGGCCGCCCGATGGTCCTGGAGCACTCCTGCGGCCACGAGCTGGTCCCCGTGGTGACCTGCTCGGCCTGTGGCGACGCGGTCCGCCACGAGGACCTCACCGCGCATCCGCAGACCCCGGGCTGGACGGCGGCGGGGCCCTCGGCGGCGTAGGGAGCGCCACGGCCCCGTGCTTTTCGGCGGCGGCCAGGTGCCGCGTGCCGATGGAGACGGCCCTCCCAGCGTTCTCGTAACCCAAGGCCGCTACGCTGCCCCACGACGAGGGGGGTGATCCCCTCTCGCGTCCGGGCGTACCGCCTCCGCGGCGCCGCTCACGCATCCCGTAAGCCTCAGCCACGCACCGCTATGACTCCTGTAACCCCTATAACCGCTATAACCCCTATGACCACTGTGACCGCTCGCGCGGTCTGATGATCAGTACTTGGACGGCGCAGTTTTCATGTCTTGGCTTGAATCCTTCATCCTCGGGCTCGTCCAGGGACTGACCGAGTTCCTCCCGATCTCCTCCAGCGCGCATCTGCGGCTGACGGCGGCGTTCGCGGGCTGGCACGACCCCGGTGCGGCGTTCACGGCGATCACGCAGATCGGCACCGAGGCGGCCGTCCTGATCTACTTCCGCAAGGACATCGCCCGGATCATCTCGGCGTGGTTCGGTTCGCTTCTCGGGAAGGTGCCGCGTTCGGACCACGACGCGCAGATGGGCTGGCTGGTCATCGTCGGCTCGATCCCGATCGGCGTCCTCGGCGTGACGTTCAAGGACCAGATCGAGGGCCCCTTCCGCGATCTGCGGCTCATCGCCACCACGCTGATCGTCATGGGCGTCGTCCTCGGCATCGCCGACCGCCTGGCGGCCCGCGACGAGACGGGCGGCAAGCACCGCGCCGTACGCGAGCGCAAGGGCCTCAAGGAACTGGGCGTCAAGGACGGCCTGATCTTCGGCGTCTGCCAGGCGATGGCCCTGGTCCCGGGCGTCTCCCGCTCCGGCGCCACGATCAGCGGCGGCCTCCTCATGGGCTACACCCGCGAGGCCGCCGCCCGCTACTCCTTCCTCCTGGCCATCCCCGCCGTCCTCGCGTCCGGCGTCTTCGAACTGAAGGACGCGGGCGAGGGCCACGTCTCGTGGGGCCCCACGATCTTCGCGACGATCATCGCGTTCGTGGTGGGCTACGCGGTGATCGCCTGGTTCATGAAGTTCATCACCACCAAGAGCTTCATGCCGTTCGTCTACTACCGGGTCCTGCTCGGCATCGTGCTGATCGCCCTGGTCGCCACGGGCACGCTGAGCCCGCACGCGGGCGAATCGGCGGGGTGAACCAGGGCCGCGCAGGTAACACCGGGGAGCCGGGATACGCCCACCAGGACGCCCGGATCCACCCCAAGATGATCACCGGCTGCCGGCTCCTCGGCTCCCCACGGGCCGAGTGAGGGGCCCGGTCGCCCGACTATGCTGACACCAGCGTTGCGCCCGTGTCCGCGATCCGGGATGAGGGCCCCTGACCTCTTCGAGGCGCCTGGAGGAAGCCGTGACCGCCGAACTCCCCGACTGGATGATCCCGCCCAGGATCAGCGGCTGGGAAGCCGATGACCTCGACCTCCTCACCCAGGCACCGCGGCACACGGAACTCATCGACGGAGCCTTGATCTTCATGATGTCGCCGCAGCGGTCCTGGCACGCCCGGCTGGTGGAGAACCTGACCTTCGCCCTGCGCCAGGCCGCCCCCGTCGGGTTCGACGCCGAGCGTGAGATGACGGTCAGGCTCGACAAGAAGAGCCGCCCCGAGCCGGACATCCTGGTCACGACCGCCCCGTACGACCCCGACCGGACGTGGTACGCGCCCGAGGACGTCGCCCTGGTCATCGAGGTCGTCTCGGAGGAGTCGGCGGACCGCGACCGTTCCCTGAAGCCCTTCAAGTACGCACAGGCCAGGATCCCCCACTTCTGGCGCGTCGAGGACGAGAGCGGCGCCCCCACCGTCCACACCTACGAACTCGACACCATGACCAGCACCTACGTGGCCACCGGCATCCACCGCAACCGGTTGAAGGTCTCCGTCCCCATCCCCCTCGACATCGACCTCGACGGCCTCGTGCCCTGACCGCCCCTCCCGGAAGCCGCTCGACCCACACGGTGGTGTCGTTTCCGCCGCGCAGAACCGTCTTCTGGTCGAGTTGCCCTCAGGCTGCGGCGTGGTGTTCGGGCGTGTCACCGGCGACTTCGGCGCCGGCGGCGGGCGGGGTGCGCAGGGTGAGCAGTGCGGCGACGGCGCCGACGGCGGCCAGGAGCGCGGCGCCCAGGAACGCGGCGGAGAAGCCGTTGGTGAGAGCGGTCGGATGTCCGAGCCGGTTGGCACCGTGGGCGGCGGCGGCGGCAGTCATGGCGGCGAGGCCGAGGGCGGAGCCGACCTGGTAGCTGGTGTTGACGATGCCGGAGGCCAGGCCGCCTTCTTCGGGGCGGGCGCTGGACAGAGCGGTGCCGAGGGAGGGGATGAAGGCCAGGGACATGCCCGCGGCCGCCAGGAGTGAGGCGGGCAGGACATCGACGGTGAAGCTGCCCTCGGGGCGGGCGAAGGACAGCCAGAGCATGCCGGCGGCCAGAGTGAGGAGCCCGGTGACGATCAGCGGCTTGGGGCCGAAGCGGGCGATGAGACGCGGCGCCAGGACGATCATCATGATCATGATGGCGACCGTCATGGGCAGCAGCGCGGCTCCGGAGGCGAACGCGCCCAGGCCGAGGACCTGCTGGAGGTAGAGGTTGAGGAAGAACCACATGGGGATCCAGGCGGCGGCCATCAGCAACTGAGCGATGTTGGCTCCGGCCAGGTTGGGGGTGCGCCAGATCCCGAGGCGCATCAGTGGCACCTCGCGCTTGGACTGGAGGGCGACGAACGCGGCGATCAGCGCCAGGCCGCCGAGCAGGACCAGCCAGGTCCGGGCCGAACCCCAGCCGGTCTCCGGGGCGCGGACGACGGCGTAGACGGTGGTGGCCAGGCCCGCGGTGACGGTGAGTGCGCCGGCGAGGTCGATGGAGCCGCGCCGGGCCGCAGCGGCAGGCAGGACGGCGGGAGTCAGGGCCAGGACGATCGCCGCGACGGGGATGTTGACGTAGAACACCCAGGGCCAGGAGGCGTACTGGGTGATGACGCCGCCGAGGAACACTCCGGCGGTGCCGCCGGCCGGAGCGGCCGCGCCGTACAGGGCGAACGCCTTGGTCAACTCCTTGGGGTTGGCGCCGAAGAGCATCATCAACAGGGTGAGGGCGGACGGTGCGATCAGCGCGGCGCCGACGCCCTGCAGGGCGCGGCCCGTCAGCTCGACCCAGACCTGGCCCGCCAGGCCCGCGGTGAGGGACCCCGCGGCCAGGACGGTCCAGCCGGCAGTGAAGATCCGCTTGGCGCCGAACAGGTCGGCCAGGCGCCCGCCGAGCAGGAGCAGGCCGCCGAAGGCGACGACGTAGGCATTGAAGACCCAGGACAGATCCTCCTGGGAGAAGCCAAGGTCGGTCTGCATCTTGGGCAGAGCCACACCGATGATCGATGTGTCCATGATCACCATGAACTGGGCCAGGGCGATGAGCGCGAGCGCGGTCCAGCGACGTGGATGCGCGGGCGTGGCCGATGTCGACATCACAGACTCCTATACCGGTAGGGGGTATTGCCAGGGCAGAAACATACCCCCTAGGGGTATCAATGGCCAGTCCCGGAAGGAAGGGACGCGGCGGTGAGCTCGTCGCCGTAGCCCCGTCATGTGGTCGGTGGATCCCGACCAGCGGGGGGAGGTTGCGCCGCAGGGCCGGGCCGTACGATGACCGCATGCCCCGCACGCAGCAGCCATCGAGTCGCCGCCCCGCCGGGCGCGGCTTGACGCTGCTGGTGCTGGCCGTGCTGGCCGGTGTGCTGGCGATGCACGGTCTCGGCCCGGGCCCCGCACCCACGTCGGCGCCTGCCAGTGGCCACGTCATGGTGACGGCACACGAGGAAGCCGCCCAGCACGTGACGGCCCACGAAGCCGCCCAGCACATGACGGGCGCCTGCTCGCACACCGATGGCGGAGCAGGCCACGCGGACCACGCGGACGCCACGTGCGCGGCGGCCGGTGTCGGCGCTTCATACGCGCCCCCCGTCCTGGGCGCGGCCCTGGACGGGGGATTCGTGTCCGCGGGGCTGCCCGGCGGCGCGGCGGGGACCCCGGAGAGTGGCCGGGCGCCGCCCGATCTGGCCGAGTTGCAACTCCTGCGGATATAGGACCGCCCGCACGGCATCTCCTCGCCCCGGCCCCGGCCCCGGCCGGCGGAGATGCCGTGCTCCGGCACGTCCTCATGTCCTCATTCCGCATCGGCACCCGCCCGCTCGGGTGGCGCATCAAGGAGTCACACCGCCATGAACACCCACCGTTTTCTCATCCGCCGCGGCGCCGCCGTCGCGACCGCCGCTGCCGCCGCGCTGGCCCTCGCCGCCTGCGGGTCCGACGGCGACGGCTCGGCCGGCCACGACGGCCACGCCTCGAAGTCACCGGCCGCCTCGGCTTCGGCCGCGCGGGGGCAGCACAACGCCGCCGATGTCGCGTTCGCCAAGGGGATGATCCCCCACCACCGTCAGGCGGTGGAGATGGCCGGCCTCGCGCCCACCCGCGCGGAGTCCGCCAAGGTCAAGAAGCTCGCCGGTGAGATCAAGAAGGCACAGGACCCCGAGATCAAGACGCTCTCCGGCTGGCTGACCTCCTGGGGCGAGCAAGTTCCCGCCGAAGGCGCAATGGACCACTCCATGCACGGCGCCGGCGGCGGGATGATGACGGCCGAGGAGATGGACGCGCTCAAGGCGTCCTCGGGCAAGGCGTTCGACACCGCCTTCGTGGAAATGATGATCAAGCACCACGAAGGCGCTGTGTCGATGGCGAAGACGGAGAAGGCCGACGGCGCTTTCCCTGACGCCAAGACCATGGCCGACGCCATCATCACCTCGCAGACCGCCGAGATCGCCGGGATGAAGAAGCTGCTCGGCAAGAGCTGACCACCCCGGCGCGGGGGGTGCCGGGCCGTGACGGTCCCGGCACCCCCCGCGCCCTTCTCCTGACCCTCACACCCGGTGACCTGGTGAGCAGCCGCTGTCGGCGTTCGTTTCACGTCATGGCGTGGAGTTGCCGCCGTGGCCGAGATGGTCGAGGAACTGCCGTTGGTCGTCCAGGAATCCGTCCGCGAAGAGTGAGCGGGGGGAGAAGAGCGCGGTGAGTGTGATCTTGAGGTTCGACTGCTCGATGGACCGTTTGAGCAGTGAATGGGTCGCGTCCGGGTATCGCTTGACCGTCAACACACCGCCTGCGTCCAGCGCACCGCGGTAGCCGCGCTCCGTGTCGGCGGTGTCCACGTTGGTGTCGTGGCCTGCGAGGGTGAGCAAGACGGGTACGCCGCGCAGAGCGCGGAGATCCCGCGTGGCGTCCGCGGTGTAGTTCCTGGAGATGAAGCCCCAGCGGTCGGCGGTCATGCCGTCCGCGTCGCCGCCCATCGCCCTGACGTACTCCGTGAAGGTCGCGCCGCGTTCCAGCAGCCGGCGGGTCGTCTCGCTCCTGCTGATCTCTTCCTTGATGCGGGCCGCCGACGCTCCGTCGGCGCGCAGCTCGGCGAGAAGGTTGTAGCGGCCCTGCTGGAGCCAGTTGATCGCGGGCGAGACGGCGATGACGAAGCTCACGGGCGTCTTGGCGGCGATCTTCGGCAGGACCCAGCCCGCTTGGCTGGCGCCCCAGAGCCCGATCCGGTCGCCGTCGATGTCCGGTCGGGCGCGCGCCCAGGCGATGGCGGCGGCGGCCTCCTCGGCCCGGTCGTCCATGGACTGGTCGAGCCAGTTGCCGGGTGCGCCCGCGACTCCGGGCTTGTCCCAGGACAGGGAGGCGTATCCGGCCTTGGCGTTCGCTTCCCACATGGGCTGGTAACCGTCGTCGTGGGTGGCGCTGACAGGTCCGTCGCCGTGGACGTACACGACCAGGCCGTGCCGCTTGCGGCCGTCTTTGGGAGTGGCGAGGACTGCGTGGAGGGTGTGGCCGCCGTGGCGTATCGACACCCGTTCCTCCTCCAGGTCGTAGGTGTTCTGCCACAGCACCACGCCGACGAGACCAGCGGCCACGACCAGCACCGCGACGAGGGACCACACGGCGATGCGGAGCCCGCGCCGTCGGGGCTGGATCTTTGCGCACATGAGATCAGACCGCCTCTGTTCGATTCACACGGAACGAAACTATCACTGCTGGAACGTTCGTTTGCCAAGTGATAGTTTTGAGGGGAGGTTACAGCGACAAGAGGGGGGCATCGCATGGGATTCGACGTGACCGATACCGGCACCGGGCCGGTGACGGTCCGGCGGGGGATACCGGAGGGAGCCGAGCGGCGGGCGGCCGAGCTGTACTGGGACGCCTTCGGCCGCAAACTCGGCCCCGCCCTGAACCCGCCGGACAAGGCGGTGCCCTTCCTCGCCGCCCATCTGAACGCCGACCGCGCGGTGTGCGCGATCCTCGACGGGCAGCTCGTCGGCCTCGCCGGCTACCAGCTCGGCGGGCGGGCCCTCACCGGCGGCTCGGCGGCCGCCGTACTGCGCACGTACGGGCACCTGCGGGGACTGCGCCGACTCGTGCTCCTCGCCCTGTTCGAACGCCACCCGGCCCCCGGGCAGCTCGTCATGGACGGCATCGCCGTGGACCCGGACATACGGGGCCGCGGTGTCGGGAGCCTGCTCATCGAAGAAGTCGCCGCGGTCGCCGCCGAACAGGGCTGCCGGAAGATCCGACTGGACGTGATCGACACCAACCCGCGTGCCAGGGCCCTGTACGAGCGGCGCGGCTTCACGGCCGTACGGACCGAGCACACGCCCTGGCTGCTCGGGCTCATGGGTTTCGGCGCGGTGACCACCATGCACCGCCCTGTCGTGGCGGACGGGCCGGGAAGACTGAGCACATCATGACCGAACACATCGAGATCCCCACCCGCATGCTCGTCCATGCGCTGATCCGCGAGGACGGCACGGTCCGCGCGGACGAGCTCTACACCGTGGCCAACACCCTGGGCATGAGTGACCAGCAGGTGCGGCTGTGCGTCAAACGCCTCGTGGCGGAAGGCCGCTTCACCCACGAGGGCCGGGGCCGCAAGGCTGAACTGCACGCCACCGCGGACACCATGCGTGCCCTCGCCCCCAACGCGGACTTCCTGCGGCACGCCTTCCAGCAGGACGCCGGGCTCGCGCCCTGGGACGGCGTCTGGCACCTCGCCGCCTTCGCGGTGCCCGAATCGGCGCGCACGGCCCGCGACTCCCTGCGCGAGACCCTCGTCCACCTCGGCGGCGCCCCACTTCAGGGCGGACTGTACGTCTGCGCCAACCCCTGGGAACCGTACGTCGAAGAAGCGGCCCACCACCTGGGCGCCCATGACGCGCTCACCCTCCTCACCACGACGGACCTGCGCAGGGGTGCCACCCAGGAACCCGCCGAGCTCGCCCGCCAACTGTGGCCCCTGCAGGAGATCGCCGAGCGCTACCACCGCCTCAGCCGCCTCGCCCGGCCCCGCCTCGCCGCGCTCACCGGCCCCGAGCGGCTCTCCCCCTCCGCACTCCTCACCATCGCGGTCGAACTGGCCGCCGAACTCACGCGCGCCATGGAGCCCGACCCGCTCCTGCCGCCCCCACTCCTGCCCCAGCCATGGCCCGGCACCCAGGCCCGGGAACTCGTCACCCGGTGCTGGGCCGCCCTGCACCACCAAGAACACGACGAAGCCCGCCCGGTCCTCTTCCGCCTCTACGCCGACATCACCCAAGAGGCAGCGGACGGCGCCGCGCACTGAACAGGGGCCCGGCGGTCGGGATGATCACGGGGCGCAGGTGTGTGGTAGCTGACAGTTCCGAATGTCAGAGCGATCCCCTAGGCTGGGCGCCATGCCCTTAAACCCATCCCCTCATGGTTCCGTGCGCTCCTCTGTCGAACTGAACGAGCGGATCCGCGGCCTGTGGCTGCGCGCCTCCGGACGTCTCTCCGCCGAGCAGCGCAGAGAGTACGAGCAGTTGGTGACGGAGTGGGCGCAGGCGGTCCGGGCGGAGATGGTGAAGGCCGCTTAGGGGTTCCCGCCGCGCCGAGCCCCTCGTTTCCGCACGGCCCTTGGCTCGGACCCGGTCGTACCCAACACTGAGCCGATGACGCAGCGCGTGGAACTCGCCGCCGTGCTCGACCGGCTGGCCATCGATTCCCTCATCACCGAGTACGCGGTGACCGTCGACGACGGTGACTGGCCCGCCTACCAGCGGTTGTTCGCTCCCGAAGGACGCGCCGACTACCGCTCGGCGGGCGGCATCGAGGGAGGATCCGCCGAGATCGCCACCTGGCTGGCCGAGACGATGCGCGTGTTCCCGATGCGCCAGCATCTGATCGTCAACCGCCGCCTGGAGTTCGGCACGCTCGACCAGGACATCGGCGACACCGCGCGCGTAGCGGCCGACTATGTGAACCCCATGCGGTTCGCGGACCGTGCCGGTGACGCGCCGTCCACGGCGCCGGACTTCGTCTGCGGCGGGCGCTACGACTTCACGCTGCTGCGCACCCCCCGAGGCTGGCGGCTGCGCGGGGTGACCGTACGGGAGAAGTGGCGCCGCGCCGAGGACCGGCCCGCGCGGCCCCCACCGGGGGCTGAGACCGGCCACGCCCATTACGCCGCCCGGCGTCGTCCCCGTCACTCACCGTCCCCACCGCTCCCTGACGCTCACTCCCGCCGGCGCTCGAACAAATGCCCACTGTCAGAGATCGTCGGCGGCCCGCACACTGGGTACACCTGCGGGCATCGGGGATCTTCGGGGAGCTGGGGAGGCGCTGCATGGCTCGGTTCGGCGACGATGGGCGAGGGCGGCTCCGGTCCCGCGTCGAACGGCTGCTCGCGTCACCCCGGTGGCGGAGTGCCCTTGCCGTCCCGGCGGGAGCGCTCCCCGCCCTCGCGTTCCCCGCCCCGTCCCTGTGGTGGTTCGCGTACGTCGCGCTGGTGCCGTGGATGCTGCTCGCCCGGACGGCGCCGACCGGGCGGCGGGCCATGCTCGACGGGTGGCTCGGTGGCCTCGGTTTCATGGTCGCCGTGCATCACTGGCTGCTGCCGAGCCTGCATGTGTTCACGGTCGTCATCGCCGCGCTGCTCGGCCTGCTGTGGGCGCCCTGGGGCTGGCTGGTGCGGCGGCTCCTCGCGGGCACGCCCTCGCCGCGACGGGCCGCGGCCGCTCTGGTGGCCCTACCGTCCGGCTGGCTGATGGTGGAACTGGTCAGGTCATCGGAGGGCCTGGGCGGGCCGTGGGGACTGCTCGGCTCCAGCCAATGGCAGCTGCCCCCGGCCCTGCGGCTCGCCTCGGTGGGCGGGGTGTGGCTGGTGAGCGCGGTGGTGGTGTGCGTCAACACCGCGCTCGCGCAGTTGGCCGTCGCCTGGGCCCGGCGCGGGCCGGTCGGCGCGGGAGCGGCTTCCCGTATCTCCTGGCGGGCCGCCTCCGGTCCCGCTCTCGCCGGCCTCGTCGCCGTGGTGGCCCTCTCCTGCGCGGCCTGTGCCTGGGCTCCCCGGCCCGAGCCGGCGGGGCGGGTCCGGGTGGCCGTCGTACAGCCCGGCGTCATCGAGGGCGCCTCTGCTCCGGACAAGCGGCTCGCCCGCGAGGAGGAGCTGACCCGCTCGCTGGCGGGCCGGGACACAGACCTGGTCGTGTGGGGCGAGAGCAGCGTCGGCGTCGATCTGGCCGACCGGCCCGACGTGGCCCGCCGCCTCGCCGCGCTCTCCCGCGAGGTCGGCGCCGACATCCTGGTCAACGTGGACGCCCGCCGCTCCGACCGCCCCGGCATCTTCAAGAGTTCCGTGCTCGTGGGCCCGGACGGTCCGACCGGCGACCGCTACGACAAGATGCGGCTCGTCCCCTTCGGGGAGTACATACCGGCGCGTTCCCTGCTGGGCTGGGCCACCTCCGTCGGCAAGGCCGCCGGCGAGGACCGCAGGCGCGGCGACCGCCAGATGGTGATGGACGCCGGGCACGGGCTGCGGGTGGGTCCGCTGGTCTGCTTCGAGTCGGCGTTCCCCGACATGAGCCGCCGACTGACCCGCGACGGCGCCCAGCTGCTGCTCGCCCAGTCCGCGACGTCGTCGTTCCAGGCCAGCTGGGCCCCCGAGCAGCACGCCTCGCTGGCGGCGCTACGCGCCGCCGAGACGGGCCGCCCCATGGTGCACGCCACCCTCACCGGCGTCTCGGCCGTCCACGCCCCGGACGGCTCACGCGTCGGCGCCCCGCTGGGCACCTCGGCGAGCGCCGCCGCCGTCTACGACGTACCGCTCGGTCGGGGCGTCACCGCGTACGTCAGGTGGGGCGACTGGCCCCTGCGCGGCGCTCTCGTCGTGCTCGTGGCGCTGTGTGCGGCCGAGGGGGCGCGGGCTCTCAGGCGGCCTGTCCCTGAGCGGCGAGGACCACGCGCTCGCACAGTTCATGGGTCGCCAGCGCATCCCGGGCGCTGAGGACCTTGCCCGCGCGGACGGCGTCGAGGAAGGCGAGGACGACCTGTTCGATGCCGCGCTGCCGGGCCACCGGCACCCAGTCGCCGCGTCGCCGCGTGCTCGGCTGGCCCTTGTGGTCGATGACGTCGGCGAGGTTGAGCACCTGGCGCTTGGTGTCCTGCCCGGAGATCTCCAGGATCTCCTCCGTCGAACCGCTCAGCCGGTTCATCACGCCGATCGCGGTGAAGCCGTCGCCCGCCAGTTGCAGCACGACGTGCTCCATGAGCCCGTCGACGACCCGGGAGCGCACGCCGACGTGGTCGATCGGCCCCGGCGCCAGGAAGCGAAGGGTGTCCACGACGTGGATGAAGTCGTCGAGGACGAGCGTGCGCGGGGCCTCGGGCAACCCGACGCGGTTCTTCTGCATGAGGATCAGCTCGCGCGGGTGCTCGACACATTGGGCGTAGCCGGGCGCGTAACGGCGGTTGAACCCGACGGCGAGGCTGACGCCCCGGTCCTCGGCGAGGCCCACGAGACGCTCGGAGTCGGCGAGTTCGTACGCGAGGGGCTTGTCGACGTACGTCGGCACACCCGCCTCGACGAGCCGCGTGACGATCTCGGGGTGCACGGCGGTCGGCGCGTGCACGAAGGCGGCGTCGAGGTCCTGGGCGAGCAGCGTGTCCAGGTCGGTGTGGCAGCGGGCGTCGGGAATGTGGTGGACGCCGGCGACCCGGGCGAGCGTCGCGGGCGTGCGGGTCTGCAGGTGCAGCTCGACCCCGGGCTGGGTGGTGAGAACCGGCAGGTACGCCTTCTGCGCGATGTCACCGAGTCCGATGCAGCCGATCTTCACCACTGTCTCCCTACCGCCCACCACTGGGTCCACCGCTGTTCCGGCCCACGTCCCGAGCCCTCCGCCCGTCCGCACGAGGGTTCACCGGCCGTTCCCGCAGCATACGGTGCCCGTGCGGGCCGCCCTCGGGCACGGGCGCCGAAGGCGCACGGAACGGGGCCGGAGCCTTGCCGGGGCGCCCCGACGCTGGGGGTGCGGAGGTCGCTGGGGGTGCGGAGGTCGTTGGGGGGCTTGGCGTGCGGAGGTCGCTGGCGTGCCCAGGAGTCGCCGTCGCGTCAGCCAGGGCGTACCGCCCCGTCACCCGTGCGGGGCAACCTCTGCCGCGTTCCTGCCCCAAGGGGGTCTACGGCCAGGAGAGTTGGGCGCGTGCACCGATCGTCCGCAGCCGGTTCCGTCACCGCCGCGTTCCTCGTCTCCGTGGCCGTCTCGGTCACCGCCTCCGGTTGCGTCGGGGTCGAGCGGCCGAGCGGGCCCGCGCCGACGACGACACCGGCGTCCCCCTCCGCTTCCCCCGGCCACGGGAAGAGCCGACCGCAGACCGAGCAGGGCCCCGGCCGGGAAGTGCTGCAGCGCATGACCCCGCCCCCTCGCCCCGCGCCTCGGAAACCGGCCGTCGACGTCCGGCCCGTCGTCCCGCCGCCCCGCCGCGAGCAGCCGCCGCCTCCCCCGGCACGCAGGCCGCCCGTGGCCCGGCGGGACGCGGGCGCCGCCCGGCCCGCCCCACCGGTGGTGAAGCCGCTGATCCCGGATGTGTGCGCGCTCGGCGAGACCTACGGGGGCTGGCAGCCGGGCAGCCCGGAGTCGACCATCTGCCACAAGGCATACGGTCGTTGAGCCTCACCCCCATGGAGCCTCACCTCGTCCGGACATCTCCTGGCAGAGCGGTGATCGCACTCCCACCGCACCTTGCACCGACCGCGTCCAGGCCCTGAGAGGAGCCCGTCCCGCCGCTGTACCCGCATGCTGTGCAGTGGTTCGAGTCGGCCGGCTGTTGACCCTCGACTTGGTGGAGGGCCCAGAGTCCTGGGTGTGGAGAGCGAGATGCGCAGTATTGGTGAGATGGCCCGGGACAGTGGACTGAGCGTGAGCGCTCTGCGGTTCTACGACGGTGCCGGCGTGCTGGTCCCGGCCTGGGTGGATCCGGTGAGCGGCTACCGCTGGTACGGCCCCGAGCAGCTTGCGGAGTCCCGGTTGCTGGCCCGGCTGCGCCGGGCCGGCATGCCGTTCGCGGACATTCGGCTGGTACTGGCCGGATGGCCCGGGGCGGACACCGACCTGGTGCACAAGTTGCTCCAGGCCCATCTGCGCCGTCTCGAACGCGGGCTGTCCGATGCCCGCGACGAGTTCTCCACGATCCGCGCACTACTCGCATGCAGGGAGAACCCCATGACTTCGCTCCGCACCACGACCGTCCGGTCGGCCGTCTCCGCACCCGAGCTGGCCGCCGCGCTGGACGCGGTCCGCTTCGCCGCCGGCGCCGACCCGGAGCTGCCGATGCTCGACGGTGTCCTGTTCGACATCGAGGGCGACCAGCTCCGTGTCGTGGCCACCGACCGGTACCGGATGGCTGTCGCACAGGCCGCCGCCACCGGCCATGACGGGCCCCGGGTGCAGGCCATCGTGCCGTCCCCGCTCGCCGACGCGATGCGGGCGCTGCTGAGTGACGACGCGTCCGTTCAGCTCACTGTCGAGGGTGACCGCGTGGCCTTGGAGACGGGGGACCGTCAGGCGGCCGGCCAGTGCCTCGATCACGACTTCCCTGACTACCGTCGCCTCGTCCGCGTGCCGGCAGGACGCCGTGCCCTTGTCGATGTCCCGGCTCTGCGGGAGATGGTGGAGACCGGCCCCGTCCGGGCGAGCGAGGTGCGCGAGCAGGACGGCGTGCCCGCTGATCTCAGCGTGCTCAAGGTGACGGCCGACGGCGTGGTGACCGTCTGCGAGGACGGTGACGACGACCAGGACCACATCGCCGTCAACCGCGAGTTCCTCCTGCAGGCCCTCGCCGCCGGGGCCCGGGACCAGCTGATTCTGGAGGTCGGCGCCCCCACAGCGCCCCTGGCGATCCGCCGGACCGACACCGAGGACGCCTTTTCGCTACTGATGCCTGTCCGCCTGGAGAACTGACCCCTCGGGCAGTGGCCACCGGGGAGCGAAGCCGTGACAGCGGGATCTCGAAGCCGCCGCAGCGCCTCACTCCACCTCGCTCCCCTCCCCCACCTCTGCCTCCAGCCTCGCGATGGCCGCCCTGATGCCGTTCCCGTAGCCGTCGTCCTCCAGGGCGTCCACCGCGCCGCGGGCCCGGCGCAGATGGCTGCGGGCCGCTTCGGGGCGGCCCAGCTTCAGGTAGTCCGCGGCGAGGTTGAGGTGCAGGGAGGGGTAGAAGCCACGCACCGCGAGCGACTGGTGGTGCGCGGTCAGGCGCTCGTCCGTCAGCTCGTCCGCCGCGGACAACGCCCGCAGGTCCCACGCCAGTTCGACCGAGGGGTCTTCCTGCGTGTCCGCCATGTAGTGCGCGAGCGTGCACCGGTGCAGCGCGTCGCCGTCCTCGCCGATCTCCCCCCAGAGACCGAGGAAGCGGTCCTGGGCCTCCTCGCGGTCACCGCCGTGGTGCAGCATGACCGCTTGTCCGATCCGCGTCATCATGGCGTCCTCCGCCGTCTGCTCCTGCTGCTCCGCCACCGGGTCCTCCATGGTCGTACGGCCATCGCCCCCATCCCTCACGACGCTAACCGCAGCCACCGGCAATCGCGGTCAGGCACGTTCGCCGACGGGGGTGCTCACGCGTAGCGCTGGGCCAGCCCGGTGACGCGCCTGGCCACCTCGGCCCGCAGCTCGGGCGGCCCGAGCACCTCCGCCTCCAGGCCGAGCCGCAGCACGTCGCCCGCCGCCACCGGCGGCTTCTCCACTTCGAGCCCCACTTCGACCCAGCCGTCGGCGTCGGGCGCGGCCGCCGCCCACACAACCCGCTCCCCCGCCGCCCCGAACATCGCGGGCAGCAACCGGAGCCCGGTCCTGGACACCCTCAGCCGCGCCGTTCCCCACAGCACCCGGGCCTCCAGGCCGCTCGACGCCGTCGCCCAGTACGCCGCCAGGTCGAACCCGGCGGGGCGGGCACTGGTCTCCTCCGTCACCGTCGCCATCAAGAACCGCGACACCCGGTACGCACGTACGCTGCCACCGCAAGCCTCGGCGGCTGCCCGGTTCCGGCACCGGCGAGCTAGGGCGTGTTCACCGCGCGGCACGGCGAGAAGTCCGCCGCGTACACCTTCGACCGCTCGATCGGCGGCTGAGCGGCTCAGCCGATGTCCGGGATCCGCCAGTCGATCGGCTCGTGCCCCTGCGCCGCCACCGCGTCGTTGATCTGCGTGAAGGGGCGGGAGCCGAAGAACTTCTTGGCGGACAGCGGCGAGGGGTGCGCGCCCTTCACGACGACATGCCGCCCCTCGTCGATCAGCGGCAGCTTCTTCTGGGCGTAGTTCCCCCACAGCACGAAGACGGCGGGGTCGGGGCGGTCGGCCACCGCGCGGATCACCGCGTCCGTGAACTTCTCCCAGCCCTTGCCCTTGTGGGAATTGGCCTCACCGGCGCGGACCGTGAGCACCGCGTTCAGGAGCAGGACGCCCTGGCGGGCCCACGGCATCAGATAGCCGTTGTCCGGGACCGGGTGGCCCAGCTCCTCCTTCATCTCCTTGTAGATGTTCCGCAGGGAGGGCGGGGTCTTCACGCCGGGGCGCACGGAGAAGCACAGGCCGTGGCCCTGGCCCGCCCCGTGGTAGGGGTCCTGGCCGAGGATCAGGACCTTCACCTGGTCGTACGGCGTCGCGTCGAGGGCGGCGAAGACCTCCTCGCGCGGCGGGTAGACGGGGCCCTTCGCCCGCTCCTCCTCGACGAACTCGGTGAGTTCCTTGAAGTAGGGCTTCTGCAGCTCCTCGCCGAGGACTCCGCGCCAGGACGCGGGCAGCATGGCGATGTCGGTCACGTCAACAACCTCCGGTGTGCGGTCACTTCTCACGAGAGAACCTACCGGTGACCACTGACATCCGACGCGGCCCCCCGACCCCGCCCCACAAGGCCCCCGGGCCGGGGCCAACCCCCCTACCAGCTGGTTTTGCGCTGCAGCTCCCACATCATCATGATCGCCGAGGGGTCCAGCGCCCGCTCGCCGCCCGCGATCTCCTCGCTGGACATGATGTACTGCTTGCCCTGCCACAGCGGCAGCAGTCTGACGTCGTCGACGAGGATCTCCTGCGCCCGTTCGAACTCGTCGATGACCGCGCCCCGGTCGGTCTCCCTGCGCTCGCGCGGCAGCAGCTGCTCGGTGATCTCCTTGGACACGTACGGCGTGCTGAGCGCGTTCTTCGGGCCGACGAACGGCGCGATGAAGTTGTCGGCGTCCGGGAAGTCGGGGAACCAGCCGCGTCCGAAGACGGGGTACTCGCCGTTGCCGTAGCCCTCCTGGAACTGTGTCCACGGGCGGCTCTTGAGCGTGACCTTGAAGAGCCCCGAAGCCTCCAGCTGCCGCTTGATCTCGGCGAATTCCCGCTCGGTCACCGATCCGTAGCGGTCGGTGGTGAACCAGAGGGTGAGCGGGACGGGCTCGTTGATGCCGGCGTCGGTGAGGATCTTCTTGGCCTTGGCGACACTGGGGTCCCCGTAGTCGTCGAAGAACCCGGTGGCGTGACCCGTGAGGCCTCTCGGCACCATGGAGTAGAGCGGCTCGACGGTGTCCTTGTAGATCTTGTGGGCGATGGCGCCCCGGTCGAGTACCTGCGCGAAGGCGCGCCGGACGGGCAGCTTCCGCACCCAGGGGTCCTTGGTGTTGAACACCAGGTAGCGGATCTCGGTGCCCGCGCCCTCGACGAGTTCGATCTCCTGTTCGCGCCGGCCCTTGTTCTGCATGGCGACGATGTCCTCGGAGGCCAGCCCTCGGAAGGTGACGTCGATCTGCTTGTCCTTGAGGGCCTCGACCATGTCCGAGGACTTGTTGAAATAGCGGATGGTGACGGCGTCGTTCTTGATGTCGGCCGCACCCTTGTAGTGGCTGTTCTTGACCAGTTCGGCCTTCTCGTTCGGCGTGTAGGCCTCAAGCGCGTACGGCCCGGACCCGGTGATCTCGTTGCCCGTGCGGAGCTTGTCCGCCGGATACTCGTTCGGGTCGACGATCGACATGGCGGGCGTCGACAGCACGAACGGGAACGTCGCGTCCGCCTTCTTGAGGCGGAAGACCACGGTCCGCTCGCCCTTGGTCTCGACCCGGTCGAGCGAGCCGAGCAGCCCCGTGGGACCGCCCTTGACCACGCCCTTCGCCTCGATCTTGCGCATGCGGTCGAAGGAGTACTTGACGGCGGCCGCGTCCAGTCCGTCCCCGTCGGAGAACTTCAGGCCCTCGCGCAGGTCGCAGGTGAAGACGGTGTTGGAGGCGTCGGCGAACTCGCAGGACTCCGCGGCGTCCGGCTCGGGCTCGGTGGCCCCCGACGGGAAGCTGAGCAGCGTCTGGAAGACGTTCCGGTACAGCTCCCAGGAGCTGTCCCAGGCCTTGGCCGGGTCCAGGGTGGTGGGCGCACTCATGGTGCCCACGGTGATCCGCTGCTCCCCGTCCGGGCCGTCGGAGGACAGTACCCCGCATCCCGCGAGCAGCGAGACGGACGCGAGCGCCGCCATGGGACGCAGACCCCTCATACGCTTCGCAAGGGGAACTTCACTGAACACGCGCACGCTCCTCGATCGGCCATGCCATGGGGTCGGCAGACAATATCGCAGTGCCCCGCCGGGCCAACTGCTGGCGCCGACAGGGCACTTGATGCGTGCGTACGTCACTTTCGCGGCGTACCCGAAGGTGTGGGGCCTTCGTCAGCCGACGCCCGCATTGAGGAAGATGCCGCCATCGACCACGAGTGTCTGGCCGGTGATCCAGTCGGACTGGCCGGAGGTCAGGAAGGCGGCGGCGCCCCCGATGTCCTCGGGCACACCGAGCCTGCCGAGCGGGTAGGCGGCGGCCGCCTCCGCCTCGCGGCCCTCGTAGAGCGCCTGGGCGAACTTGGTCTTGACGACCGCCGGCGCGATGGAGTTCACGCGCACCTTCGGCGCGAATTCGTGCGCGAGCTGCAGGCTGAGGTTGACCATGGCCGCCTTGCTCATCCCGTACGCCCCGATGAAGGGCGAGGCGGAGACGCCGGCGACGGAGGCGATGTTCACGATGGCGCCGCCGTGCTCGCTCTGCCAGGCCTTCCAGGTCTGCTGGGCGAAGCCCAGGGCCGAGATGACGTTGGTCTCGTAGACCTTGCGGGCCACGTTCAGGTCGAGCTCGGCGAGCGGCCCGAACACGGGGTTCGTGCCGGCGTTGTTGATCAGGAAGTCGACGCGGCCGAAGGCCTCCATCATGCGCTCGACCGCGGCCGCCTGGTGCGCCTCGTCGTGGGCCTTGCCCGCGACGCCGATGACCCGGTCGGAGCCGAGCTTCTCGACGGCCTCCTTGAGCGCGTCCTCGTTGCGTCCCGTGATGCAGACGCGGTCGCCCCGGGCGACCAGGGCCTCGGCGATGCCGTAGCCGATGCCGCGGCTCGCGCCCGTGATGAGCGCGGCCTTCCCGCTGTCCTGTCCAGTCATGATCTGAGCCCTCCCGGTCAGTTGAGCGGTCCGCCGGCGACGTACATGACCTGCCCGGAGACGAAGCCCGCGGCGTCGCCGGTGAAGAAGGCGATGGCGTTGGCGATGTCCTCGGGGCGCCCGACGCGCTGCACCGGGATCTGGGTGGCGGCCGCCGCCTGGAACTCCTCGAAGTCCATGCCGACGCGGTCGGCCGTGGTCTTGGTCATCTCGGTGACGATGAAGCCGGGGGCGACGGAGTTGGCGGTGACGCCGAACTTGCCGAGTTCCTTGGCGAGGGTCTTGGTGAAGCCCTGGAGCCCGGCCTTGGCGGCGGCGTAGTTGACCTGGCCGCGGTTGCCGAGCGCGGAGGACGAGGAGAGGTTCACGATCCGGCCGAATCCCGCGTCCACCATGTGCTTCTGGACGGCGCGGGACATCAGGAACGCGCCGCGCAGGTGCACGTTCATGACCGTGTCCCAGTCGCCCGCGCTCATCTTGAACAGGAGGTTGTCGCGCAGCACACCGGCGTTGTTGACCAGGATCGTCGGCGCGCCGAGCTCCGCGGCGATGCGGGCGACGGCGGCCTCGACCTGGGCCTCGTCGGACACGTCGCAGCCGACCGCGAGCGCCTTGCCGCCGGCCGCGGTGATCCGCTCGACGGTGTCCTCGCAGGCGGCCTCGTCGAGGTCGATGACGGCGACGGCGCGGCCTTCGGCCGCCAGCCGTACGGCCGTCGCCGCCCCGATGCCTCGCGCTCCGCCCGTCACGATCGCGACGCGCTGCTCTGTGGTGGACATGCTGGTTCTCCTCGCCCTTGGGATGCGGCTCTACGGGATGCGGCTCTACGGAACGCGCTCGCTCCGGAGTGCGGCTCCATGGAGCGCGGCCCTACGGAACACTGCCCCGCGGAACGCCGCTCCACGTGATCCACTCCACGGTACGCCCGATAGTGAGCGACCGCTTAGTACCTTCAGCTGGACGTGACGCTAGAAGCCCTGGCACCGGGTGTCAACGGCACCGGGCGAGCTGTGACGCGTTACCTCACCAGGAGGTCGAGGAGGCGGTCCACCTCGGCCGCGGGGTCGGCCGTCAGACCGGTGTGCACGGGCCCCGGCTGGACCACCGTGGAGCGCGGCGCGATGAGCCAGCGAAAGCGCCGCCCCGCGTCGTCGCGCTCGGCCTGGCCGGCCGCTTCGCCGCCCTCACAGATCCGCTCGACGGCGGCGAGCGCCGCCTTGACGCCACCGACGTCGGCCGCCGGGTCGAGCGCCAGCAGCTTGTTCGCGTCGAGGTGCGTGCGGGCGGCGACGAAGGACTTGGCGCGGCAGTAGAGCACCACGCCCGCGTTGAACTGCTCGCCGCGCTCCACCCGGGGCACGACACGCACCAGCGCGTACTCGAAGACGTCCCGGTCTCTCACTTGGTGGCCCCCTTCGGCCGCGGCTCGCCGAGGGCGATGCGCTGGTGGATGGTCTCGGCGCGCGGCAGCAGCGCCGCCACGTAGGCGCGGCGCACGTCGTCGGGGCCCTCGAAGCCGGGCTCGTCGACCAGCCATACGTCGGGCACCTGCGCGGCGACCTCGGTGAGCAGTTCCTCGGTGACGAGCGGGGCGAGTTCGGCGGCGGCCGAGGCCACGTCGGGCCCGAAGGGGGCGAGGACGTGGTCCGAGGCGTCGTACGGCTTGGTGGCGGCGCTGTGGGCCGTGCGCCAGTTGTGGTGCCAGATCATGCTGGCGCCGTGGTCGATGAGCCACAGGTCGCCCCGCCGGACCAGCAGGTTCGGGTTGCGCCAGGACCGGTCGACGTTGTTGATCAGTGCGTCGAACCACAGGACGCGTCCCGCCTCGCCGGGGTCGACGTCGTGGGCGAGCGGGTCGAAGCCGAGCGCGCCCGACAGGAAGTCCATGCCGAGGTTGAGCCCGCCGCTGGACTTGAGGAGTTCCTGCACCTGCTGGTCGGGCTCGCCGAGGCCGATCACGGGGTCCAGCAGGATCTGCGCCAGCCGGGGCACCCGCAGCCCCAGGCGGCGCGCCAGCTCTCCGCAGATCACCTCGGCGACGAGCGTCTTGCGGCCCTGCCCGGCGCCGGTGAACTTCATGACGTACGTCGCGTACGCGCCGTCGGCGTCGGCGGTCTCGACGACGCCGGGCAGCGATCCGCCCTCCCGCAGGGGCGTGACGTAGCGGACCGCGGTGACTTCGGTGAGCATGGCCCCAGGTTACGTCTGCGAAGGGCCTGTTCGATCACCTGCCCCGCTGCCCGCAGCGCCCGCCCTGGACTTCCCGCACACCGTCGCGGCGGGAGTCGGACTTCGCGAGAGATCGCCCGGGCGCGTGAACGCGGCGCCCGGTGGATCCGTACCCCTGGGCATGACGACTTCCGAAGAAACCGTCCCCGGGCCCGGCCGCCGCACCGTCGTGGCCACGATCGGCGCGGCGGGGCTGGCCGCCGCCCTCACCGCGTGCGGCGACGAGGAGAAGGACTCCTCCGAACCGGCGGGCGCCCAGGCGCCGAAAGGCGGCGGCGCCGGGACCGTGCTCGCCAAGACGTCGGAGATTCCCGTGGGCGGCGGCAAGATCTTCAAGGACGAGGGGGTGGTGGTCACCCAGCCCACCAAGGGGCGGTTCAAGGCCTTCTCGAACCTGTGCACCCACAAGAAGTGCCCGGTGTCGAGCGTCGAGGGCGGCACCATCAACTGCCCGTGCCACGGCAGCAAGTTCAACATCGCCGACGGCAGCGTCAAGCAGAACCCGGCGCCGAGCCCGCTGCCCGTGGCCGAGATCTCCGTGGACGGCGACACGATCAAGCTGGCGTAGGCCCGTTGCCTGGCGAGGGGACGCCGTCTTGTTCCTGTCTGGTCCCGCTTCCTGTCCCGGCGCGGCGGACCCTACGGTTTGTGGGTCACCCAGAGCAGTTCGGCCGGCCAGCGGTGTGCCCAGTCCGGTGGGTCGGTCTCGTTGTAGCCGTTGGGCGTTCCGCGTTCGGGCCGCGGCTCGATGAGGTCGTCGATGACGAGACCCGCGCCGCGCAGGACCCTGACCCAGTCGCCGTAGGTGAGCTGGAAGCTGGTCGCGCCGTCGCCTTCGGCAATGGTGTCCAGCCCGAAGTAGTCCTGCCGCAGCGTCGTGGTCACGCGGCCGGCGGCCTCGTCGTAGCAGGCCTCGAACCATGGGCTGGCGACGTTGAACACCAGCCGCCCGCCTCGGCCGAGCACGCGTGCGGCCTGCGGGACGGCCAGGTGCGGGGGCGCCCAGCTGAGCCCACCGAAGTCGCAGAACACCAGGTCGAAGCTGTCGTCGGCGAAGGGGAGTTGTTCGGCGGCGCCTTGCACCAGCGGATAGCGGGCCGCTCCCATCGCGCGGGCGGCTGCCGCGAGTTGGGCGTCGCACAGGTCGAGCCCGACCACGTCGGCGCCCTCGGCGGCGAGCGCCCTGGACCACTGGCCGGCGCCGCAGCCGAGTTCCAGGACGCGCTTGCCGGCCACGTCGCCGAGGGCGCGCAGGTGGGCGTCGGGAATGGAGTACATGCCCCAGAGCCGGGGTGCGGCGCCGATGCGCGGGTCATGCTCGTGCTGGTAGGCGCCGCTGATCCGGTTCCACAGCCGCCGGTTGGCGGGGATGCTGTCCACGCGCCGACTCCAGCACCGGGTGCCGACGGCGGTCAACCGATTTAGGCACCGGCCCGCCCTCGCCCCGGTCCGGCCCTGGGTCGCCACGAGACGAGGGGAGGTCTGCGAGCCGGGGATCAGGGTGCCGACGGCGCCGGGGCGGGCGTGTTGCGGTGCCGGACGAAGATCGCTGTGGGGATCGCGAGGACGAGGAGGACGCTGCCGCCGACCAGTAGTCCCAGGTGGACGGCGTCGGTGAAGGCGCGTGCCACGGCGTCGCTGACGGTGTGGGCCAGCGGGGGCGGCAGCGAGGTGGCGCTGCCGCCGTGGACGGCGCCGTCGGCTATCCGGGCGGCGTCCTGGGCCGGGATGCCCGAGGTGATCAGCCGGTCTTCCAGGTAGCCGGGGAATCGGGTGGTGACGATGGTCCCGAGGACGCTGGGGCCGAGTACGGAGCCGATCTGGCGGAACATGTTGACGGTCGCGCTGGCCATGCCGGCCTGCGTCCGCGGCACGCTGTTGACGGCCGCCGCCGTCGAGGGGGCGGTCAGCAGTGCCGAGCCGACGCCTGCGAGCAGCAGGCCGGGCCACAGCGCGTGGTAGCCGGTGAAGGGGCCGACGGCCAGCAGGGCCAGCGCGCCGCCGCCCAGCATGACGAGGCCCGCGGTCAGCATGACGGTGACGCCCGTCTTCCGCACGAGGCGGACGGCGAGCGCGCTCACGACGATGTAGGTGGCGAACATGGCCAGCAGCCGGACGCCCGTGGCGAGCGCGGACAGCCGCTGGACCCGCTCCATGTACAGGACGGCGAGCAGGGACGTGCCGACGAAGCCGAACATCGAGGCCGCCGCCACACCCATCACCGCCGTGTAGGGGGCGTTGCGGAACAGACGCAGGTCCAGCATCGGGTCGTGGTGGCGCGTCTCGACGACGACGAAGAGGACGAGGGAGACGGCGAAGACGCCGTACATGGTGAGGATGCGGCCGGAAGCGTAGCCGGAGGAGCCGCCCTCGATGATGGCGTAGGTCGCGGACGCGATCATGACGGTGCCCGTCAGCACGCCGGCGAGGTCCAGACGCCGGGTCGGGTGCTTCGTCTCGGTGACCATGAACGGGGTCAGGAGCACCGTGACCGCGCCGATCACCACGTCGATCAGGTACACGGCGTGCCAGGTGAAGCCGTCGAGCAGCAGTCCGGCGCCGAGCGGGCCCACCGCGAGCCCGAGGCCGGAGCAGCTGGCCCAGGCGCCGATCGCCTTGGTCCGCTGCTGCGCGTCGGTGAAGGAGTGGCTGACGATCGACAAGCTGGCGGGCAGGACCGCCGCGCCGCCGATGCCCATGACCGCCTGCGCGGTGATCAGCAGTGCCGCGCTGTCGGCGGCGTGCGCCAGCAGGCTGCCCGCGGTGAGCACCACCGCTCCGCCGAGGAAGACCGCGCGGCGTCCGACCAGGTCGGCCAGGGTGCCGGCGAACATCACCAGGGAGGCGACGACCAGGGAGTAGGCGCTGGTCACCCAGACCAGGGTGCTCGCGGTCGGGTGGAGGTCCTGCTGGATGGCGCCGAGTGCGCCGATGGTGGAGGAGACGTTGACGAACGCCATCATCACGCCGAGGCAGACGGTGAAGACGCCACGCCAAGGGTGGGCGGGTGTCGCGGCGGTCGGGGCGGCGGGAGGGAGCGCGGTGCGCACACCGGATAGCTGGCTGCTGTTTTGCATAGCCAGGAAAGTAGCAGCCTGACTTCTGAAAAAGCTAGCCAGGTTAGAATGTGTTCATGGAACGCGCTGACCTGCACGACGAATACGACGAAGACACGGTGTTCACGCGCACCGGCGAGTTCGCCGACCGCGACGCCTTCACGGCGGCCGGCTGGTGCGCCATGGAACGGGCCCTGGAAGTGGTCGGCACGCGCTCGGCGATGATGCTGGTCAGGGAGGCGTTCTACGGCGGGCGCCGCTTCGACGACCTGGTCCGGCGCACCGGGCTCGCGGAGACGGCGGCCGCCAAGCGGCTGCGGCAGCTGGTGGCCGACGGCCTGATGGAACGGCGCCCCTACCGGGAGCCGGGCGCGCGCACCCGGCACGAGTACGTGCTGACCGAGCGGGGCCGCTCCCTGTTCCCGCTGTTCGTCGCGCTGATGAACTGGGGAAGCGCGGACGGCGGTCGGAGCGGGGTCGAACTCGCGCACGCCGGATGCGGTGAGACGCTCCTCCCGGCCGTGCGGTGCGCGGCGGGCCATGACGTGGGCATCGAGGAGACCGAGGTGCGGCTCAGGCCGGGACGCTCTTGAGCCGCCGCCGTCACTCCCAGACGTCGAGGATCTCCCGCGTGCCGGTGATGGTCGCGACCAGGGCGAGGGTGTTGCGGACCATCGCGGGGGTGTAGTCGGCGGGCACTCCCGCGATGGCGTCGGCGGGGACGACGGCGGTGTAGCCGAGGTTCACGGCGTCGAACACGGCGTTCGGTATGGCGACGTTGGCCGAGACCCCGGTGACCAGGAGGGTGCGGCGGCCGAGGTTGCGCAGCAAGGCGTCCACGTCGGTGCCCGCGAGGGGCGAGAGGCCGTGCAGCCGGCGTACGACGAGGTCCTCGTCGGCGACCTCGATCGGCGGTGCCACGCGTACGGCAGACGTGCCTTGGAGCTGGCGCACCGGGAGCCGTTCGGCGGCGCGGAAGAGCCGGGCGTTGCGGCCGGCCCCGCGTCCGTCGGGCCGTCGTTCGGCGACCGCGTGCAGGACCTGTACGCCCCTGCGGTGGGCGCCCGCCACGAGGCGCGCCACGTTGTCGAGGGCGCCGGACGAGCGCGCCTGCTCGGCGAGTGCGGGCAGCGCGCTCTCCGGGCCGACGACGCCCCGCTGGCACTCGACGGTGAGCAGCGCCGTGGTGGCGGGGTCGAGGATCTCCTTGAGCTGCTCGTACGACGGCATGATTCCCCCTGTCGCGTCCGTACGGGGTGTCCGGCGCCCGGCGGGCGGTCGGCTCCGAAGTGCGCGCGAGGCTAACGGCCATTGCGTCACGAAGGAAGAGCCGCCATCCTTGCCTGACGCTCGGTCAGTCGGTGGGCGGTACACGCCAGTCGGGAGGACGCATGGCCGCCGTACAGCGCCGGGGGCGCAGGATCATGATGACGGCGGAGGAGATCGACGCGTTCCTCTCCTCGGAGCGCACTTGCCGGGTGGCGACGGTCTCCGCCGAGGGCGCCCCGCATGTCAGCGCGCTCTGGTTCGCCTGGGACGGCACGTCGCTGTGGCTGTACTCGATCACGCGCAGCAGGCGTTGGGCCGATCTGCGCCGGGATCGGCGGGTGGCCGTGGTGGTCGACACGGGCGAGGAGTACGGCGAGCTGCGCGGCGTCGAACTGTCGGGCACCGTGGAATTTGTCGGGGAAGCGCCGCGTACGGGCGAGCCGTGCCCGGAACTCGACGCCCCCGAGCGGTTGTTCGCCCGCAAGCTGTTCGGGGTGGACGAGATGCCGCACGACGGCCGCCACGCCTGGATCCGGCTGACGCCGGACGCGATCACGTCCTGGGACTTCCGAAAACTGGCCTCTTTGTAGGCGCGCGGGGGTTTGCGCGACGCCTGCCCTAGGTTGGCGCGTACGGGCCTGCTCGAACGCCTGCCCAAGGTAGGCGCGCCGGGGGCCGCGCAAACGCCCGCCCAAGGTAAGCACGCCCGGGCCCGCTCGAACGCCTGCCCAAGCCTCGCCCAGTCCCCGTACAGGCCCCCACCGCAGGCCCCCGTCCGAACGGGCCCGCCCGAGATCCCGCTCCCGGCGCCCACGCACCCCCGCGCCCAGCAACGGCCCCGCCCCCACTCCCCCACGGCCGCCTACCGCAGCCCCGCGCCCGCCGCCCGTAGGGCCTCCGCCGCCGCTCTGATGGACGGGCGGCGGTCCGCGTCCGCCCGCCAGACCACGTACACGTGACGCCGCACCCGGTGCCGCACCGGGACCGCGCGCACGCCGGTCGGCATCGGGTCGCGGCCCAGCCGGGGGGCCACGCAGACGCCGAGGCCCGCCGCGACCAGCGCGAGCTGGGTGTGGTGCTCGACGGCGCGGTGGGCGATCCGTGGCTCGACGCCCTTGCCGCGCAGCGTGAACAGCAGCCACTCGTCGCAGAACTCGCCCTCCGCCCAGGTGATCCACTCGTCGTCCGCGAACTCCTCCAGGTCGACCTCGGAGCGGTCCGCGAGCGGATGCGCGGCCGGCATCGCGATGTCGGCGGGGTCGTCGAGGAGGGGCGTCTTGACCAGGCCGTCCGGGATCGGCAGCGGCTTGTTGTACCAGTCCAGGACCACCGCCATGTCGATGTCGCCGCGCACCACGGCCGACACGGCGGGCACCGGCTCCAGCTCGCGGCAGCCGATCCGCAGCCCGGGGTGATCGGCCCGCAGCGCCGAGAGCGCGGCGGGCAGCAGACCGCGCATGGCCGTGGGGAACGCGGAGATCCGCAGCTCACCGACCGCCTTGCCGCGCTGCTCCTCCAGGTCGGCCTGGGCCAGGGCGACCTGGGAGAGGATGCGCGCCGCGTGCTCGGCGAGCAGCCGCCCCGCGTCGGTCAGGCGCACGCCCCGGCCGTTCTTGGCGAGCAGCTGCTGGCCCACCTCCCGCTCCAGCTTCGTCATCTGCTGGGACACCGCGGACGTGGTGACGTGCAGGCCCGCGGCGGCGCCGCTCACGGAGCCGTGCCGGGCGAGGGCGTCGAGCGTACGCAGGCGCTCCAGGTTCAACATGTAAGCGATGCTACGCGATACTCCGCATGAAATATCGCTTGTGCTAAGAGATCATCGAGGCGCATCGTGGTCCGCATGAGCACACCCCCCACCCCTTCGATCGCCCCCACCGCCGGGCCGGGGCAGCAGCACCCGGGATCCGTCGACGCACCCGCCGTCGAGCGCTCGGGTCCGGTCGGCGCCCCCACCGCGAAGCCGCCCGTGCCGTCCGCTCTCGACTGGCGGATCCGCTTCGGGCTCCTCTCGCTGATCTGGGGCTTCAGCTTCCTGCTGATCAAGGTGGGCACGGAGGCGTACGCGCCTTTCCAGGTCACCCTGGGGAGGCTCGTGTTCGGCACGCTGGTGGTCGCGGCGGTGCTCGTGGTCAAGCGGCAGCGGCTGCCGCGCGGGACGCGGACCTGGCTGCATCTGGCGGTGGCCGCCCTGCTGCTCAACGCGCTGCCGTTCTCCCTGTTCGCGTACGCGGAGCTGACGATCCCCTCCACGCTCGCCGGGATCTGCAACGCCACGTCGCCGCTGTGGGGCATGGCCCTCTCGCTCGTCGCGCTCTCCGAGGACCGCCCGACGCGGCGTCGCGTCGCGGGTCTCGGGCTCGGCTTCTTCGGCGTGCTGACGGTGCTGGGCGTCTGGCAGGGCTTCAGCGGTGTCGACCTCGCGGGCACGGCGATGGCGCTGCTCGCCTCGCTGAGCTATCCGATCGGCTGGATCTACGTCCGCCGCACCCTGGCCGGCTCGGGCCACTCGAACTTCTCCCTGACCGGGGCCCAGATGCTGCTCGCGACGGCCGAACTGGCCGTGGTGACCCCGCTGTTCACTTCCGTGCCGACCAGCTTCCCGGTGGCGCCGATGCTGGCGGTCATGGCACTGGGCGCGCTCGGCACCGGGCTCGCCTTCCTGCTCCAGTACTCGCTGGTGGACGACGTCGGCCCGACCACCGCACAGATGGTCACCTACTTCGTGCCCGTCATCGCGACCGCCGCGGGCGTCGCCGTGCTCGGCGAGTCGCTCAGCTGGTCGACGCCGGTCGGCGCGGTGATCGTACTGGCGGGTGCGGCGCTCACCCAGTCCCGGCCGCGCGCGGCGAGGGGCGCCCGGGACGCCGGGGCACGCTCACCCCGGCCGTGATGCGGGGAGGCGGCCACCCCCGTCACTCGTAGCGTCGTGGCGACGCGGGCCCGACCGCCGAGGCCACCGCGTCGGCCACCCGCTCGACGTCCTCGTCGGCGAGCGCCGCGACGGTGATCCGCACCCCGGGCGGCGCGCTCAGCCGGAAGCGCGCCCCCGGGGCGACCGCCCAGCCGGCGTGCAGCAGGCGGGCCACCGCCCCGGTCTCGTCGGGAACCGGCACCCATACGTTCATGCCGCTGCGCCCGTTCGCCGGCACCCCCCGCTCGGCGAGCGCGGCGATCAGCGCGTCGCGCCGGCGCCCGTAGGACGCCGCCACCACGCCGGGGTCGACCGCGCCGTCGGCCCACAGCCGCACCACGGCGCGCTGGAGCAGCCGGCTCACCCAGCCGGGACCGAGCCGCTGGCGCCCCTGCACCCGGTCGACGGTGACGGGGTCGCCGGTGAGCACGGCGAGCCGCAGATCGGGCCCGTACGCCTTGGCGGTCGAACGCACCAGCACCCAGCTGCGGGTCGCCCCGGCGAGCGGATGCAGCGGCAGGTCGACGATGCCGTGGCCGTGGTCGTCCTCGATGAGCAGCACCTCCCGGTGTGCGGCGAGCACCTCGCGCAGGGCACGCGCGCGTGCCGCGGTCACGGCGGCGCCGGTGGGGTTCTGCGCGCGGTCCG
Source organism: Streptomyces sp. NPDC005898 (assembly GCF_040629635.1). NCBI lineage: Bacteria > Bacillati > Actinomycetota > Actinomycetes > Kitasatosporales > Streptomycetaceae > Streptomyces > Streptomyces sp. NPDC005898. The sequence goes on from NZ_JBEXWC010000017.1 coordinate 119,014, forward strand.
TGACGATGACCGCGCGGGCCCCTCCGGACAGGGCGCGTTCCACGTCGGCGGGCAGCGGCCCCTCGTCGTCCACCCCGACCGCGAGCGCCCGCAGCCCGAGGGCCGAGACCAGGTCGAGGAGGCTTCCCCAGCCCGGGTCCTCCACGGCCACGGCGTCGCCGGGCTTGAGGTGGGCGGCGAGCACCCTCTCGATGGCGTCGAGCGAGCCGGAGGTGACGGCGACGGGTCCGGCCGGGACGCCGTCGGCGTCGAAGGCCACGCGCGCGTGCCGTTCGAGTTCCGGATCGACGGCCTCCTCCCCGTAGAGGACCGCCCGCTCGTCGCCCTGTGCGGCGGCCGCGGCGAACGCCCCGGCGAGCGCGGGCAGCAGCCGGCGGTCCGGGTTCCCCTGAGACACGTCCCGCACCCCGGGCGGCGCTTCCACCCGGATCAGCTCGCGCGCGGTCGTGGCGGGCTTCGGTCGTACGCGGCTGCCGCGCCGCCCCGCCGTCTCGATCACTCCGCGCTCACGCAGCGTGCGATAGGCGGCCGCGACGGTATTGGGGTTCACCCCGAGCCGGGCCGCCAACTCCCGCATGGGCGGCAGCGGTTGCCCCGGCTCCAGACCGCCGTCCCCCACGGCCCGCTCCACGCTGGCCGCGATATCCGCTGCGCGCCGGCCTTCGATCCGATAGTCTCCTAGCACAAAGATGAGTATGCACTAGTGCAATAGCCAAGGCAATACGACGTGACGGCGCACCCACGGCTGCTCAGCACGCACGCGTCAGTAACCGGATCAGTACAGGGAGAACCATGCAGACGACGCCGACCACCCCCGACGCCGCCTCGCCGGACAGCGCCGCCTACACACCGACCGACCGCACGGTCCCGACCCGCTCGCGGGAGCGCGCCTCGTACGACCGTGAGACGGTGCACGCGATACTCGACGAGGCCTATGTCTGCCACCTCGGCTTCGTGCGCGAGGGCTCCCCTGTCGTGCTGCCGACGCTCTACGGACGCGTCGGTGAACGCCTGTACGTGCACGGTTCGACGGGCTCCCGGCCGCTGCGCATGGCGGGCGAGACCCAGGAGGGCCAGGAGGATCCGGGCCTCCCGGTGTGTCTGACCGTCACCCATGTCGACGGCCTGGTCCTGGCCCGCTCCGCCTTCCACCACTCGATCAACTACCGTTCCGTCGTGGTCCACGGCATCGCCCACCAGGTCACGGACCCCGAGGAGAAGCGGACCGCCCTGGACGCGCTCGTGAACCACGTCGTGCCGGGCCGCGCCGCCGACTCCCGCCCCGCCAACGCCAAGGAGCTGGCGGCGACCGCCGTGCTCCGCCTCGACCTGGACGCGGTCTCGGCGAAGGCCCGCACCGGCGGCCCGCACGACGAGCCGGAGGACCTGGACCTCCCCCACTGGGCAGGCGTGCTCCCCCTGCAAAGGGGGCACGGCGGCCCGATCCCTTCCGCCGATCTCGCGCCGGGCGTCGACGTCCCCGATTACCTCGTCGACCTCTGATGCTGATCCACCCCTGGGACGCCGCCCGCAGCGACACGGAGTGGCAGGAGTGGCTCGCCGCCCACGACTTCGGCCAGCTCGCCGTCAACGGCCTGCCCGGCGAGCCGCCGCACGTGCAGCCCCTGCACTTCGCCTACGAGGCCGGACACGGCGAGCGCGGCAGGGTGCTGACCCACCTGGCCCGGCCGAACCCGCTGTGGCACGCCCTGGAGGCCGACCCGCAGGTGCTCCTGAGCGTGGTCGACGACTACGTGTTCGTGCCGGGCCCCTGGCAGGCGGCACCGGACGGCCCGGCCGAGCACGGCGTGCCCACCAGCTTCTACGCCGCCGTCCAACTGCGTTGCACGGCCCGCGTCGTCGATGACCCCGAGGAGACGGCGGACATCCTGAACCGCCAGGTCCGGCACTTCCAGCCGGACGGCGGCTCCGCGCACGCCGCTGTGGGCGAGGCCCCCTTCGGCCGCATGCTCTCGGGCATCCGCGCGCTGTGCCTGGAGGTGACGGACGTACGGGCCAAGTTCAAGTACGCGAACCACCGGTCGGAGGAGGTGCGGGAGCGCATCGCCGCCGGGCTCGCCGAGCGGAACGGCCCGGGCGACGCGGCAGCCCTCGCGCACCACCTGCGCCGCCGCGACGGCTGAACGCCGGTGGCGGGGCGGACCAGCGACTTCACGCCCCGCCCCGCCCACGCATCGGCCGCTCCGGTACACGGGCACTATCCGCCGCCCCGCCCCGGCCTCCCCGCCCCTACACCGGCGTCACTTCCCGCCGCGCCGTCACCTCTCGCCGGGCCGTGATCGCGCCCCGCGTCTCCGCGACCGCGAGCCCGGTCACCGCGGCCAGCATCAGCACCGTGCCGACGACCGTCGTCGCCGTCAGTTCCTCGCCGAGCAGCGCGACCGCGATGACGGCGGCGCCGACCGGCTCCAGGAGGGTGATCACGGAGACGGTCGCGGACCGCACGACGGCGGCCCCGGCGAAGTACAGCGTGTACGCGATCGCGGTGGGCACGGCGGCGATGTACAGCAGGCAGCCGGCCACACGCGTGAGGTCGGCGGTGTGCGGCACCAGCCCTTCGGCGCCCGCGAGCGGCAGCAGGCAGAGCGCGACGACGGCGAACGACCAGACAGTGATGTCGGCCGCGTCGGTGCCGCCGTCGCGGCCCCACCACCGGGTGACCAGCGTCATCGCCGCGTAGGCGGCAGCGGACACCAGCCCCCAGGCCACCCCCGCCGGACGCACCGTCGCGCCGCCGGCGTCACCGCCGCCGAGGACGAGCACCACGAGCCCGGCGAGGGCGCCCACGACGGCGACGGCTCCCCCGGCGCCCAGCCGCTCCCCCAGCGTGAGCCGCGCGCCCAGGGCGATGAGGACGGGCCCGGCGCCCATGGTGACGACGGTGCCGACGGCGAGGCCGGTCGTGTCGACAGCCGCGAAGTAGGCCGTCTGGAACACCGTGAGGGCCACGCCGGTCACGACGATCCGCCGGACCCGCCGGCCGAACGGCACCGGGTTCAGGGCCCGGCCCGTCGCCCCGTAGTGCCTGGTCCGGCGCGGCCGCGCCAGGCGCGCGGCGAGCAGCAGGACGAACCCGCCCGCGCACCGCCAGAAGGAGAGGCCGACCGGCCCCATGTCACTGGACCGGAAGACCAGCGCGGCGGCGGCACCGGCGGTGCCCCAGGCGGTCCCGGCGATGATCAGATAGAGGAGGCCTCGCCCGACGGGCAGGCCGAGTACGGCATTCGACACGTGAGTTCTCCGCAGCAGAGAAGGATGGGTTGACTCCGTCTGCGGGCAGCACCGTTCCGCCCGGCCAACGGCCCGGGCGATTCCGTGGGCACCCCGCGCTAGGCGGCGGGGGGCGGAAGAACGCGTGCTCGTGAATGCATGATCAGCACACTAGGTCGCGCTGCCGCTGCGCGACAACCGCGTTTCGGGATCCGGCACCGCACCCTGCGCGCCGGAGCCGCCGGCCTCAACGACCACGTCAGCCTCAACGGCCTCAGCGGCCCCTGCCACCCCGGCTGCTCCGGCTGCCCCGACCGCTTCGGACTCCTTCGCGGGTGCCGACGACTGCGCGATGAACGCCCCCGCGAGGACGACGGCGCCCCCGACGATCTGCGGCGCCGAGAGGTGCTCGCCGAGGACCACCCAGGCGAGGGCGGTCGCGATGACGGCCTCCAGGCAGGCCACGACGCCCGCCACCTGCGGCGAGAGCCTGCGTACGGACAGCACCCCGGTGACGTACGCGACGACGGTCGCGACCAGCACGATCCAGCCCAGCAGCAGCCACGCGGGAACGGTCGAGCCGTCCAGATCCGCACCGCCCGCGAGCACGGACCAGTCCATGCGCCAGGGGCGCGTGACGGCGGTCAGCACCACGGTGCCGACGAGCAGGCCGTACGCGATGACGCCGAGGGGGTCCGGCGCGTCGGCGCCCGCGTCGCTGCCCTGGTCGGACAGGACGAAGTAGCCGACCTGGCAGCAGGCGGCGCCGAGGGCGAGCAGCAGTCCGACGGCGTCGAAGCTCAGGCCCGACCACACCTCCACGACGCACGCCAGGCCCGCGACCGCGAGGACGACGCCGAGGGCGGCGGCACGGGTCACGGGCCGGCGCTGCACGAAGCGCACCCAGCCGAGGACCAGCGCGGGCGCGAGGTACTCGACAAGGAGCGCGACGCCGACGGGGATCCGGGATATGGAGGCGAAGTAGCAGGCCTGGACGCCCGCCACGGCGAGCAGTCCGAACCCGGCGAGCAGCGCGGGCCTGCGCGGCGGCAGCCGGCGGTGCCGCCAGGCCACGGGCAGCATGACCAGGGCGGCGCCCGCCACCCGCAGCCAGACCACATGCAGGGGATCGAGACCCGCTTCGATCAGCGGCTTCGCCGCGACGCCGGAGCCTCCGAAGGCCATCGCCGACACCAGGGCGAGCCCCAGCCCGAGCCCTCGGCCCTGACTGCCCTTGGTCGCGTTTGAGATTCCCTTTGACGCCTGCACCGGCACATCATGACAGGCGGTGTCACGAGCGTCATCCGCCTTGACCCCTGTCTCAATCGGCGGACGCCGTGACTCCGTTCAGCGCGGTGTCGCCTCTCCGACCTGCGGCGTCGCGCGCCCCGTGCCGTGGCCGCCCGCGAATCCGTGGCCTCCGGACGCGTACTGCCGGCAGCCGGCCTCGACGCGGAGCAGCAGGACCTCGACGTCGACCCCGGCGCGCCCCAGTACCTCGACCGCCCGGCACTCCGGGTCGGCGGTGAGCCCGGCGAGCAGGTCCATGCCGAGGGCGCGCGGGTCGCCGCGCACGTCGGCGCGCTCCAGGGCCGCGTCCATCGCGGACAGGGCGGCGGGCGACCAGCCGGTGTCCTTCGCGTGCTCCTCGGCGGGCGTCACCACGGGCACGGCACCCGAGTCCTCGACGGTGCCCTGCCACTGGAGGCCGTAGCCGATGCTGCGCTGCACGAGGTAGCCGAGGAGGCGGACCACGTGCGCGCCGTTCTCGAAGACGGCGCGCACCTCGGGGTCGGTCTCCAGGAGGGAGTGCAGCAAGTGGGCGGTGTCGATCTGCCGGTCCCCGTCGCGCAGCGCCCGGCGGCGCGCCCCGGCCACCACGGAGGCCAGCTCCGGGCTGAGTCTGGAGTCGGGTTCTGCTCGGGTCGGGCCGGATTCGGCGCCGGAAGGGGTACGGCTGTGCACCTCTCCACCTCATCAACCCGCTCTGGCATATGCATCGGCGGCGGGAAGCATCTTCGTGTCCGACACAGGTTGGGCAGACATGGGTCGGTTGTCCTCCTTACGGATGAGATCCACTCGCCGCCCCCGGTGCGGCGCGCCGACTCGCCCGCCGCCCGGAGGGCAACCCCGGGCGGGCGTCAGCGGTCACACATGCATGGAGAGCAGGTTCTGGATGGTCGCTCTGCCTGCGGTCGACGGCAGGCAGTACGTCTATCGGGTCTACGCACCCGACGACGCGCTGCCCGCCGACCTGTTCTGGGACGCCTGGCACTGCCACGAGGAGAGCACGCTGCCGAGGGCGTCGGACCTGTTCGACGCGGCGGTCATACGGCATGTGGGGTAGCGGGGGCGTGAGGTGACCGGGGGCCGGTCCGCGCACCCGTGCCGCTGACCCACGGGGAGGGCTACCCCCGCGCGGTGCCGACGACGACGGTCGCGTACAGCTCCTCGTCCTCGACGACCCGCGCCGCCAGACCGGCCCGTTCGACGGCGGCGACGGCGGCGGGCACCTGCCCCTCGCTCGTCTCGAACAGCAGGTGGCCGCCGGCCGCCAGCCACTGCGGCGCCCCCTCGGTCACCCGGCGCAGTACGTCGAGCCCGTCGCTGCCGCCGTCGAGCGCCACCCGCGCCTCGTGGACGCGGGCCTCGGCGGGCAGCAGGCCGACTTCACCGGTTGGGACGTAGGGGACGTTGGCGAGCAGTACGTCGACCCGCCCGCGGAGGGCGGCGGGCAGCGGGGCGTAGAGGTCGCCTTCGTAGACCACGCCGTTGGCGCGGGCGACATTGCGGCGAGCGCAACGGACGGCCGCCGGGTCGATGTCGGCGGCGTGCAGTTCGACCCGGTCGAGGTGCGCGGCGAGGGCGGCACCGAGGGCACCCGATCCGCAGCACAGGTCGACGACGACGGCTTCGCGCCCGGCGAGCGCGGCGGCCTGGGCGACCAGGAACTCGGTACGGCGGCGCGGCACGAAGACACCCGGGTCGACGGCGATCCGCAGACCGCGGAACTCCGCCCAGCCGAGGACGTGTTCCAGCGGCAGCCCGCCCGCCCGGCGCTCCACCATGGCGGAGACCTCCTCCGGGGTGCGGGCGGTGGAGAGGATCAACTCGGCCTCGTCCTCGGCGAAGACGCAGCCGGCTGCGCGCAGGGCGGCGACCACGGAAGGGCGCTGCACGAGGAGCGACCAGGACCGAGAAGCGACGAAAGCCGACTCGGACGGAGACGACTCGTAGGGAGACGAACCTGAAAGAGACGAACCGATGGGAGACGAACCGACGGGAGACGAACCGAACGCGGAGAAAGAAGAAACCGACATGTGAAGAAAACCTTCCGGGATCCCGATGGGACTCCCTCGGATCACCTATGCCGGGTGAACCGCGCGGTCGCGAGAAGGGAGCGCCCGACCTGCTACTGCGGTAATGGGTCTCACCTCCACAACACGTCGCCTGCGTCCGTCACAGGGCACCAGAACAGTACCCCACCCCGCCCCGCGCCCCACGAGAGACACGAAGGCCGGCACGACCGGGCGGGCCAGTCCTGACGGTTCATCAGTATTGAATGTTCAAGCCCTCGGGGTTACGTTCCGCGACACCGCAGCTGCGGCTGTCGCAGCGCCCGACGCCAAGGGGTGTCCACATGGCCGAAGTCAGCGCGGAAGCACGGATGGAGGCGCCCGTCGAGAGGGTCTGGGCCCAGCTCACCGACCTCTCTTCATACGGCGCATGGAACGTCACCCACACCAACTTCCCCAAGGGCGCACCGGCCACGCTGGAGGAGGGCGGCACCTTCACGGAGAACATGAAGCTGATGGGCTTCCCCGCCGAGGTCGAATGGACGATCGAGGAACTGGCACCGGCCCACACCCTGGCCATCGCCGGAAAGGGCCCCATGGGTGTCCACGTCACCACCCGCTACACCCTCACGCCCGACGGCACCGGGACACTGGTCCGCATCGACGGCGAGTTCGTCGGCGCGGCGGTCTCCTTGATGGCGGGCAAACTGAAGGACTCGGCGACGGCCGCGCTCAACGAATCACTGCGCAAACTGAGCGCCTTGGTCTCCTGACCCACGCCCCGAAGACTCCGCGGGAGGCGACGGCTACGGGGATACAGGGGGCGAGGCCCCGCCCCGCGAGACCCTCACCGCCACCCGCACCCCGCATCCCGCACCCCGCTAGTCCTCAATCCTCATCGGCGAGGATCAAGTACAGCTTCTTGCGGGCGTCGTTGATGACGGAGACCGCCTTGTCGCGCTGCTCCTTGCTGCCGGTCTTCCAGACCTGGCCGAACGCTTCCATCAGGCCGAAGCCGGCCTGCCTGATCTCGTTCAGGGTGTCCCAGTCGACGCCGCGCCCGGCCTCTTCCCAGGGCGCGTCGGGCCCTTCGTCGGCCGCCGCACGCCCGGCTTCGGTGAGCGAGAAGAGCTTCTTGCCGCCCTCACTCGCGCTGACGATCAGACCCTCGTCCTCCAGGAGCTGCAGCGTCGGGTACACCGAACCGGGACTGGGCTTCCACGCCCCGCCGCTGCGCTCGGCGATCTCCTGGATCATCTCGTAGCCGTGCATGGGGCGGTCCCGCAGCAGGGCCAGGATCGACGCGCGCACATCCCCGCGCCGCGCCCTGCCCCGCGGACCGCCCCGCCCACCGCGACCACCCCAGGGTCCGCCGGGCCCCCCGGGCCCCCCGAAGCCAGGCCCGAACGGCCCGAACGCCCCACGCCGCCCCTCGAACCCGTCGAACCCCCCACTCCGGAAGCCCTCTCGCCCCTGACCCCCACCGGGCCCACCACGACGACCATGCCGGTGTCCGTGCTCGCGCCCATGCTCAAAACCATGCGAACGCACAGCGATCACTCCTCTTCCCACGTCTAGTTCCATCGCACCACTATCGCGATGCGTCAACGATATATCGGAACACTTACGCCGACAAGCCCTTGCCCGCTGCCCGCTGCAGATCTGCGACAGTGGACCCGCCCCGACGTCGCCCCCACGGAGGAGTCCGATGCCAGAGGTGGCCGTGCGCTTGGTAGATACCACTGACCGCCCCTTGGTGCAGCGGCTATGGCTGATGTTCCGCCACGACATGTCGGAGTTCGACGAGGCCCTTCCCGATGCCGACGGGACGTTCCACGCCGAGCGGCCCCATGTCGTGCTCACCGACCCCGACTGGGCGGCATACCTCTTGACACTTGACGCACGCCCAGCGGGCCTTGCCTTCGTCCGGGGCCTGACCGGCCCGAAGCGCGTGCTGAACAGCTTCTTCGTCGTTCGCGGGGCCCGCAGGGCGGGGATCGGCCTGCGCGCTGTGCCGCAGGTGATGGCCAGACACCCGGGCCCCTGGGAGATCGCCTTTCAGGACGCCAACGCAGGAGCAGTCCACTTCTGGCGACGCGTCGCCAGGGAGGTCGCTGGTGACGCGTGGACGGAGGAGCGCAGGCCAGTGAGCCACCGACCGGACCTGCCGCCCGACGTCTGGATCTCGTTCGACCAGAGCTGAGGCCCGCAGCCCAGCCTCGCCCCAAGCCAATCCGATCGTCACGATGTTCACGGCGCGATGCGCGCACCCCCTTGGCCGCCCCGACGGCGCCGAGCTTTGCCGCCGGCTGGTGACTCGGCGGCCGCACCCCGTGTCGGTTCACGCTGAAGCTTGGTCCAGCCGGACCAATCCCGCTTCCCATCCCACCAAGCCCCTCCCTTGAGAAGATCGAGGCATGACGGACTCACCCCCGCAGATCCACGCCCTCATCGTCGACGCCGCCGACCCCGAGCGGCTCGCCGCCTTCTGGTCCGAGCTGCTCGGCAGGCCGATCGTGAGCCGCATCGGCCCCTACGTGTGGCTGCGGCGCGAGCACGGCCTCGGCATCGGCTTCCAGCAGGGCGAGCAGCCCAAGCCGGGCAAGAACCGCCTGCACTTCGACCTCACCTCCGCCGATCCGGCCGCCGAGCAACAGCGGATCGAGGCGCTCGGCGGGCGCCGCCTGGAGGAGTACGACGACGGCGGGTTCCTGGTGATGGCCGACCCCGAGGGCAACGAGTTCTGCGTCATCCCCGACGGGCCCCTCGACATGGATGACGAGGGACGCGTGCACTACCTCTCCTGACGAATGGGCGGGCCCCTCGCCCCGCAATAGGCCGGTCAGCCGCAGCAGCAACCACGGGCGCAGCCGCAGCCTCAACTGGCCCATTAACGCAGTCCGGCCTCCCCACCCCACCGACTCGCACCACCAAACCAGTCCAACAATCCAGTCCACCCACCCCCAATTGGCCTTACCCCTCCTCCCCGACGGCCCTCTACCGTCAGTTCCATGCCGACTTCCCAGCAGCTCCGCATCGTCGACGCCTTCACCGACCGCCCCTTCGCCGGCAACCCGGCCGGGGTCCTGCTCCTGGACGCCTTCCCCGACGACACCTGGCTGCAGCACGTGGCCAGGGAGGTCAACCACGCCGAGACCGCCTTCGCCCACCGCCTCCCCGAGGGCGGTGAAGCGGACTGGGCGCTGCGCTGGTTCACGCCGACCACCGAAGTCGACCTCTGCGGCCATGCCACTTTGGCCACCGCCCACGTCCTGAACACCACCGGCGCCACCAGTGACACGCCGGGCCCCGTCCGCTTCGCGACACGCAGCGGCGTCCTCACGGCGACGGCCCACGACGACGGCTCCCTCACCCTCGACTTCCCGACCGCCCCGCTCACCGCGACCGCCATCCCGGACGGCGTCGCCGAAGCGCTGGGCGCCGAACCGCTCGCCGCGCTCGACACCGGCCCGTACATCGGCGACCTGCTGGTGGAGCTCGCCGACGAGAAGACGGTCCGGGCGCTCACCCCGGACCACAAGGCCCTCGTACGCCACTCCGAACGCGGCATCATCGCCACGGCCCGCGCCGAGGACCCGTCCCGTGGCTACGATTTCATCTCGCGTTGCTTCTTCCCGCGCGTCGGCATCGACGAGGACCCGGTGACGGGCAGCGCGCACACGGCGCTCGCCCCCTTCTGGTCCGAGCGCCTCGGCCGCGCCGAGCTGACGGGCCTCCAGGCCTCGCCCCGCACCGGCCTGGTCCGCACCGAGCTGCGCGGGGACCGCACCCTCCTGACGGGCCGCGCGGTCACGGTCATCGAGGGCCGGCTCTTCGCCTGACGGCGCCGGCCACCGGAGGCACCGGCAACCGGCGGCCCCAGCATCCGGTGATCCCGGCATCCCCATATGGCCCTCACGGGGACGTACGACGAAATCGTGTGTCCCCGTAGGGCCGCCCCTCACGAAGGCGTCGGCAGCCACCCCACCTTCCCCGCGAGCAGCGCGTAACCGACGAACGCCCCGATGTCCAGCAGCGAATGGGCGACGACGAGCGGCCCGACCCGCCCCCACCGGCGGTAGAGCAGGGCGAAGACCACGCCCATGACCACGTTCCCGAGGAACCCGCCGACGCCCTGATACAGATGGTACGAACCGCGCAACACCGAACTGCCGATCAGCGCGGCCATGGGCGTCCACCCCAACTGCCCGAGCCTGCGCAGCAGGTAGCCGACCACGATGACTTCCTCCAGGACCGCGTTCTGCACGGCGGAGAGCACGAGGACCGGGTACTTCCACCACACGTCCGGCAGCGCCTCCGGCACCACCGTGAGGTTAAAGCCGAGCCCACGCGCCGCGAGGTAGAAGGCGATCCCCGTGCTGCCGATCACCGCCGCGATCGCCGTGCCCCGCCCCAGGTCCGGCGAGGGCCGCGCCCGGTCGAACCCGATCGTGCGGAAGCCCGCGCCCTCCCTCAGCAGGAAGTGGGCGACCAGCGCGACCGGCACCAACGCGCTGGCGATCCCGAACAACTGCCACGCGAGGTCGAGCCACGGCCGCCCCGGAGCCGCCGACGCGTTCAACGTGGCCGCCTGGTCCTTCAGACCACCCGGCCTGGTGACCGACCCGACAAAGCTGATCAGGGCCGACACACCACTCGCCCCGAGCGACAGGGCCAGGACGAGCAGCGTCTCGTTCCGCAGGGTCCGCCGCGTCGGCCCGGCCGCTGAAAGAGAACCGGCCATCGGCCCCGGCTCCACGTGCACTTACGCCTCCAATTGAGTGATCCCGCCTCGTGCCCATCCTCGCCCACCAGGGTCTCGGAAGGAGGCGCGAGGACCGCACGACAGGAGGACATCACTACCAGTCACGGGAGACACACCGGCAACAGCCCCATCAGCGCCGACGTTCAGGCATACGGCATCGTCCCGCCAGGAACCACCGAAGGAGTACACGTCGCTGCGGCGGACCAGGACCGCCCCCTCAGCCCGCCCGCCCCGCCGATCCGAGGAGCCCCACGGGCCACGTATGCACCGGCTCCCCCTCATGCATCAGCCGGCAGTAGCGCCGCGTGGTCTCGGCCAGGGCGGCCTCCCTGGTGAGTCCGCCCTCCAGGGCGCGGTGGTACGTCGCCGCCTGCCACGACGCGCCGTTGACCCGTCGCCGGCACCGCTCCTCGATCACCCCGAGGTACAGATCCCGGTCAGCCGGCTCCACCCCCCACGCGTCGAGCCCGGCGGCCGCGAGCGGCAGCAGTTCGTCGCGTACGAGATCGACGGCAGGCACCTCGACGGTCCCTCCGAGTCGGCCGCGCCGGGGCCACCGCAGCCGGGCGTCGATGCCGTGGCGGCACGCCACGTCGAAGTTCCGGGCGGCGGCCTCGAAGGGCAGCCGGGTCCACACGGGCCGCGCCTCCTCGGCCAGCGCCCGCACCAGCCCGTAGTAGAACGCGACATTGGCGATGACGTCGGTGACGGTCGGCCCGGCGGGCAGCACGCGGTTCTCGACGCGCAGATGCGGGACGCCGTCGGCGATGCCGTACACCGGCCGGTTCCAGCGGTAGACGGTGCCGTTGTGCAGGACGAGTTCGCCGAGCTGCGGCACTCCGCCCGCGTCGAGGACGCCCAGCGGGTCCTCCACGTCCATCAGGGGCAGCAGAGCGGGGAAGTAGCGGAGGTTCTCCTCGAAGAGTTCCAGGGGCCCGCTGATCCACCGCTCCCCGAACCAGGTGCGCGGCCTGACCCCTTGGGCCTGCAGCTCGGGCGGGCGCGTGTCGGTGGACTGCAGGAACAGCGGGGGCCGCGACTCGCGCCACAGCTCGCGGCCGAACAGGAACGGCGCGTTGGCGCCCACGGCCACCTGCGCCGCGGCGATGGCCTGCGCCGCGTTCCACACATCGGCGAACCGGCCCGGGGTGACCTGGAGATGCAGTTGCACGGACGTGCAGGCCGCCTCCGGCGCGATCGAGGCCGAGGTGCAGGTCAGCCGCTCCACGCCCTCGATGTCCAAGGCGAAACTCTCCCCGCGCGCCGCCACTATCTGCTCGTTCAGCAGGGCGTAGCGGTCCACGTCGGACAGGTTCGCGGAGACCATGTCGGCTCGGTTCACCGTCGGGAGTATGCCGATCATGACGATGCCGGCGCCCAGCTCGTTCGCTTTCCTGTGGGCGTAGTTGAGTCCCGTGCGCACTTCTTCGGCGAGCCGGTCGAGAACGCGCCCGCCGAGCCGGTGCGGGGCGATGTTCACTTCCAGATTGAACATTCCGAGTTCCGTCTGGAAATCCCGGCTCGCGATACGCTCGAGAACCTGCGCATTCAACATTCTCGGCAGACCGTCGGGCCCCGCTAGATTCAGCTCGATCTCCATGCCCATCAGATTCCTGGGCCGGTCGAAGCGCTCCTCCTCCAACAATCGCTCCAGCCCCGCCAGGCACGCCCGGAGCTTGACGCGGTACTGGTGGCGATCGGACAGGTCGAACGCGCCCGCCACGACCTTCTCCCCCATCGAAGCGTCCCTCCTCGCATGGGCAGCCAAGGGTCCGGCCGCTGTGTACGGGGGATGATGCCCAGGCAATGTGATCGATAACGCCCCCTTCCGGCCGTTGAACCAGTACGCTCGACGCGTGGGCGCGAGGCACATTCACGCGGCATGCGGCAAAGCGCAGGTTCCGTTCCGGAGAGTGTGGTCAAAAAGACCGATGGGAATCGGCCGACCGCTTCCCCGGCGAAATGCGAGGTCACACAAGTGGGGCCCCGATGAAATCGGGATGAACTCCTCGTGAGGGCGACCGGATATCTCCTTGCCCGCAATATCGAGTACGTCTAGCTGAAACATGGTTCGAACACGTCTCGTATAAACTCCGCAATCTAGGCAGAGAGTTGGCGCTCGCGGTCCCCCGGCCCCCGCCCCTCTGACCCAGAGCTGACAGCGCCGTCACGCACCTGCCCCCGCCCCGCTGTGCCTGTCGAACGAGAGAGGCGACCCACCATGCCGCTGCATGTCCTCCCGGCCCCCGCGCCAGCCCTGCGCAGCGTTCTCGCGGCACTCGGTTCCCCCACCGCCGTACGCGAAGCCCGCACCCCGGCACTGCGTGCCGCCCAGGGAACCGTGGCCCCCGAACTCCCGCTGCCCCTGCATGTGTTGGGCCGCGCCACCGCCGATGGCACCTCTCCCACCCGCCTCACCGGCTGGCGCTTCATGATCCGCGGCGGGGAGCGCGCCCTCGCCGCGGCGGACACCATGCTCACCCCCGACGGCTGGGCCTTCTCGCACTTCTTCGAGGGCCCCTACATCGCCTCCACGGAACGGGCCCTGCGGCACGCCGAGACCATGCCGACGCCCTGCCAACCCCGGCTGCTCTCCGTGCCGGAGCTCTACATGCTCACCCTCTGGCTGCACCGCGACTGCACGGACGAGGGCACCGACGCCCCGCTCGACGCCGCCGATCTGCTCGTGCCCCTCGCCCCCGCCCCGCCCGGCATCGCCGCCCATCGCCCGCATCGCGTCGCCGAGTTGCTGCCCGTCCTGGCCCACCGGCTGACCCCGTCGACCCCGTCCCCTTTGCTGGGCTCGCCCGCCTGACACCCGCGCCCCCGCGCCCACTCGTGCCCCGCCGCCCCCCCCTCGGCCGCGGGGCACGACGCCGCCCCCACCCAGGTGGACTAGCCCGGACGGGCCATGGGTGAACCACCCGAAGAGAAGCCGGAGTTGGGCTGAACCGGCCGGGCGGGTGATACGTCATCAATCAGTAAGAACCGCTGCAGCAAAATCCCTGCGGATTGACGCCCGGAGGGCAACACTGGGATCGGACCGACTACAACGGGGGGGGCGGTCATGCATACCGCATCGAGCCACAGGACCGACGTCACAGCCATCTCACCGCAGCGAAAGAACCCTTCCATGTGCCAGCACCAACCACCGTGCCCGACAGCCGACTCCGCCGACCGGGAAGCCGCGCTCCTCATGGCGAGCCACCCGGAACAGGGCTGGAGCCTGCTGTGCAACGGCGTCCTGCTCTTCGAGGACACCGGTGAGCTGCTGCCGGACGGCCAGATCATCGCCCCGCACCGACCGCTGGGCACCGACCGGATCATGACGGCCGCCTGACACCGCACACGGCACGTACAGCACACCGAAAGACCGAGGGGCCGGCCCGGAGAGACTCTCCGCACCGGCCCCGACGCATGCCCGTGACCCGGGCCCCGTCATCAGTCCTCGTAAGCATCCAGCGGCGGGCAGGAGCAGACGAGGTTCCGGTCGCCGTACGCCTGGTCGATCCGGCGGACCGGCGGCCAGTACTTGTCGGACGCGACGACACCGGCCGGGAAGACGGCCTCCGCACGGCTGTAACCGTGCTCCCAGTCACCGCCGAGCGCGGCCGCGGTGTGCGGCGCGTTCCGCAGCGGGTTGTCGTCGGCGGCCCACTCGCCGGAACCCACCTTCTCGATCTCCCGGCGAATGGCGATCATCGCGTCGCAGAACCGGTCGATCTCGGCGAGGTCCTCGCTCTCCGTCGGCTCGATCATCAACGTCCCCGCGACCGGGAACGACATGGTCGGGGCGTGGAAGCCGTAGTCGATGAGCCGCTTGGCGATGTCGTCGACACTGACGCCTGTCGCCTTGCTGATCGGCCGCAGGTCGATGATGCACTCGTGCGCGACGAGCCCGGCGGGGCCCGTGTAGAGCACCGGGTAGTGCGGCTCCAGGCGCTTGGCGATGTAGTTCGCGGAGAGCACCGCGACCTGGGTGGCGCGCTTGAGCCCCTCGCCGCCCATGAGACGCACGTACGACCAGGAGATCGGCAGGATTCCGGCGGAGCCCCACGGCGCGGCGGAGATCGGGCCGACACCGGTCTTCGGGCCCGCGGCGGGCTGCAGGGGGTGGTTCGGCAGGTACGGCGCGAGGTGCTCGCGCACACCGACCGGGCCGACCCCGGGACCGCCGCCGCCGTGCGGGATGCAGAAGGTCTTGTGCAGGTTCAGGTGCGAGACGTCGCCGCCGAAGTGCCCCGGCTTGGCGAGACCCACCAGCGCGTTGAGGTTCGCGCCGTCGACGTACACCTGACCGCCGGCCTCGTGCACCTCCGCGCAGATGTCGGCGACGTGCTCCTCGAACACACCGTGCGTCGAGGGGTACGTGATCATGAGCACGGCCAGCTCGTCGCGGTGCTTGGCGATCTTCGCACGCAGGTCGTCGGCGTCGATCTCACCGTCGTCGGCGGTCTTCACGACGACGACCTTCATGCCGGCCATCACGGCGCTCGCCGCGTTCGTGCCGTGCGCGGAGGACGGGATGAGGCAGACGGTGCGCTGGTCGTCGCCGTTGGCCCGGTGGTAGCCGCGGACGGCCAGCAGGCCCGCCAGCTCGCCCTGCGACCCGGCGTTGGGCTGGAGCGAGACCTTGTCGTACCCGGTCACCTCGGCGAGGCGCTCCTCCAGCTCACGGATGAGCGTGAGGTAGCCCTGCGCCTGCTGGGCGGGCGCGAACGGGTGCAGCTGCCCGAACTCGGGCCAGGTGACCGGCTCCATCTCGGTGGTCGCGTTGAGCTTCATGGTGCAGGAGCCCAGCGGGATCATGCCGCGGTCGAGCGCGTAGTCGCGGTCGGCCAGCTTGCGCAGGTAGCGCAGCATCGAGGTCTCGGAGCGGTACTGGTGGAAGACCGGGTGCGCGAGGTACTCGTCGGTGCGGAGCAGGCCCTGGGGGAGCGTGTCCGAGACGGTGGCGTCCAGCGCGTCGACGTCGGCCTCGACGCCGAAGGCGCTCCAGACCGCGGCCAGTTGCTGGCGGGTGGTGGTCTCGTCGCAGGCGAGCGAGACGTGGTCGGCGTCGACGCGGTGGATGTTGACGCCGCTCTCACGGGCGGCGGTGACGAAGTGCTCGGCCTGGCCGGGCACGCGCACGGTCAGCGTGTCGAAGTACGCGCCGTGGACGACCTCGACCCCGCCCTCCTTGAGGCCGGCGGCGAGCAGTGTCGCGTAGCGGTGGGTGCGCCGCGCGATGGACTTCAGCCCGTCCGGGCCGTGGTAGACCGCGTACATTCCGGCCATCACCGCGAGCAGCACCTGAGCGGTACAGATGTTGCTGGTGGCCTTCTCGCGGCGGATGTGCTGCTCACGGGTCTGCAGCGCCAGCCGGTACGCCTTGTTGCCGTCGGCGTCGACGGAGACGCCGACGAGCCGCCCGGGCAGGCTGCGGGCGAACTTCTCGCGCACCGCCATGTAACCGGCGTGCGGGCCGCCGAATCCCATCGGCACACCGAAGCGCTGCGTCGTGCCGACCGCGATGTCCGCGCCCAGCTCACCGGGCGAGGTGAGCAGCGTCAGGGCGAGCAGGTCGGCGGCGACGGTGACGACGGCACCCAGCTCGTGCGCCTCGTCGATCAGCGGCTTGATGTCGCGTACGACACCGGAGGCGCCCGGGTACTGCACCAGTACGCCGACGACACCGCGCTCGGCGACCTCGGCCGGGATGCCGGTGCGCAGATCCGTGACGACGATCTCGACGCCGGTGGGCTCGGCACGCGTCTGGATGACGGCGATGGTCTGCGGCAGGGTGTCGGCGTCGACGAGGAAGACGCCGTCCTTGACCTTGCCCATGCGCCGGGACAGGGCCATGGCCTCGGCGGCGGCCGTGCCCTCGTCGAGCAGCGAGGCCCCGGAGGTGGGCAGGCCGGTCAGCTCGGCGACCATGGTCTGGAAGTTCAGCAGCGCCTCCAGCCGGCCCTGGGAGATCTCCGGCTGGTACGGCGTGTACGCGGTGTACCAGGCGGGGTTCTCCATCACGTTCCGCAGGATCACCGGCGGCGTGAAGGTGCCGTAGTACCCGAGCCCGATCATCGAGTCGAGCACCTGGTTGCGGTCCGCGAGGGAGCGCAGCTCGGCGAGGACCTCGGCCTCGGTGCGGGCACCGGGAAGCTTCAGCGCCTCGGCGTTCTTGATCACATCCGGCACCGCGGCGGCCGTCAGCTCGTCGAGCGAGCCGTATCCGACCTGGGCGAGCATCTTCGCCCGCGCTTCCGCATCGGGCCCTATGTGCCGCTGCTCGAAGGGGATGCCCTGTTCGAGCTCGGAGAGGGGGATGCGATTGGTGGCAGTCATTGCGGAGGCCTCCTGGTCTGCGCGACCTACGAGGGGTACCACGGCGCGGGTACCCGGACGGCCTCCCCCTCTGTCATCTCAACCTGAGAGCTTCACCGGGGGCGCGCCCGTGAAGGCACCGTCCCGGCTTTCACCGTCGGTGAGGAAGGGTGTGGGACGTGCCCGCCCGTACGCCCGCCCTGCTTTCCAGAGTGACCTCGTCCGTGCGGTACAGGTGCCTGAGAGATTCCGGGGAGGATTTGCTCCTTCGGCGCCTCCGGCGATCGTGACCCGGAGAGCTCTCCCGCACGGGGTCAGCAGCCATTCGTCAGCCTACCAGCGAGGGTCACAGGCGTTCCCTCGAGTGGCCGCCCGCCCCGAAGTGCTCTTTCGTAGTGAGTACGAGCGGACAAAGATGAGTTATGCCCACATCCCAGACCCCGCGACAGCTGGAGGGCCCGTGCAGACCGACATCGATCCGCGGAATCTGATCGGCCGCAAGGCGTTCGACCGCAACGGGGCCAAGATCGGCACGATCGACGAGATCTATCTCGACGACGCCACCGGCGAACCGGAGTGGGCGGCCATACGCACGGGCCTCTTCAGCCGCGACGCCTTCGTCCCCCTGGAGCCGAGCGAGCTGGTCGACGACGGCACCCTGCGCATCCCCTTCGACCGCGACCTGATCAAGGACGCCCCGGACTTCGGCGTGGGCCGCCATCTCTCCCCCGCGCAGGAGCTCCAGCTCTACCACCACTACGGCCTGGACACCACGCTCCCCCACCCGCCACCCCCCGACCACGACTTCGGGCACATCGCGGGCTCCGACCCCACCTGAGGCACCGAGCCTCACCCCGCCTCCGCCGCTTCCACCTCCTCCCCGCAGGAGCCCGCTCCGACCAGCGGCAAAGGCTCCGCAGGGCACAATTTCGGATCATCTGTCCGGAACGTCCGCACCCGCCCCGGCGCCGACCCGGGTGTCTCGAAACGTACGGTCACCCGGCCGAGCCCGCTGCCCTGGACCCACCCGTAGCCGTACTCGGCGTGCCGCACGTCGTGCCCGGCCGCCCACCGCCGCTCGGCGGGCACCGGCGACTCCTGCGCGTCCGCACTGTCGGCCTTTAGGCCAAGCGGAGCCCTCGGCACCGCCTCCCCCGCCGCCCCCGTCGGCGGAGCACCCTCCGGACCCTCCACCGCCGAGACCTCCGCCTCCGCGGCCTGCGCCTGGACCTGCGCCTGCGCCTGCGCCTGGGCGAAGAGGTCCTCCTGCGTGTAGTCCGCGAGCCCCGTGACCCCTACCCCGAGCAACCGCACCCCGCCCGTGGTGTCCACGGACTCGAGCAGCCGCGCCGCGGCCTCCCGCACCACTGCGGGGTCGTCGGTGGGTCCCCGCAGCGTCTCGGACCGGGTCAGCGTCGAGAAGTCGAAGCGCCGCACCTTCAGCACGATGGTCCGCCCCGAGTGCCCCGCCGCCCGCAGCCTCTGCACGCACCGGTCGGCCAGCCGGGCCACTTCTCCCCTGACCCGCACTCGGTCGTGGATGTCCACGTCGTACGTGTCCTCGACACTGACCGACTTGGTGTCCCGCTCGGCGACCACGGGCCGCTCGTCGCGCGCCAGGGCCATGGCGTACAGCGAGACGCCGTGCGACTTGCCGAGCAGCCGCACCAGCTCGTCCTCTCCCGCCTCCGCGATCTCCTCGACCGTGGTGATCCCGGCCCGCCGCAGGTGGTCTCCGGTGGCAGGCCCCACGCCGGGCAGCGTACGCACCGACATCGGCCCCAGCAGCGCCCGCTCCGTGCCCGGGGCTATCAGCACCAGGCCGTCCGGCTTGGCCTCCTCGGAGGCGATCTTCGCCAGCATCTTGGACGCGGCGAGGCCCACCGAGCCGGTCAGGCCGGTCACCGCTCTGATGTCCGCCCGCAGCCGCTCGCCCACCGCCCGGGCCGAGCGCTCGTCATCGGCGACGCCACCCGCCTCCAGGTCCACGAAGGCCTCATCCAGGCTGAGCGGCTCCACCAGCGGCGACAGCTCGCGCAGCAGCCCCATCACCTGCTCGCTGATCTCCCGGTACAGCCCGAAGCGCGGCACGAGATAGGCGGCGTTCGGCGCCAGCCGGCGCGCCTGCCCCATCGGCATCGCCGAGTGCACACCGAAACGCCGCGCCTCGTAGGAAGCGGTGGCCACCACACCGCGCGGCCCGAGCCCGCCGACCACGACGGCCTTCCCGCGCAGACTCGGCTTCGCGGCCTGCTCGGCGGACGCGTAGAAGGCATCCATGTCCAGATGCAGAATCGTCGGCGCGCTTCTCACAACTCCGATGCTGCCCTACGCCACTGACAATCCCCCGTCGCGGGCTCAGACCGCCCGGTTGCGCCGTCGGGCCAGTTCGTCGGCGGGGTTGTGCCCGACGAGCGTCTCCCCCGTGTCGATCCGTTCGCCGTGCAGCTGGGACAGCGCGGCCTCGACGTCGCGCCACACGACGCCCACGGCGATCCCGAAGATGCCCTGGCCGCCCTGGAGCAGCTCGTGGACCTCGCCGGGCGACGTGCACTCGTACACCGTCGCCCCATCGCTCATCAGCGTCATCCGCTCCAGATCACGGAAGCCACGCTCCCGCAGATGCTGCACCGTCGTACGGATGTTCTGCAGCGATACCCCGGTGTCGAGGAACCGCTTGACCACCTTCAGGACGACGACGTCCCGGAAGCTGTAGAGCCGTTGGGTACCGGACCCCCCGGCGGCGCGCACACTGGGCTCGACCAGGCCCGTCCGGGCCCAGTAGTCGAGCTGGCGGTAAGTGATGCCCGCGGCCGCGCACGCGGTCGGACCGCGATACCCGATCTGCTCGGAATTCTCGAACGTCGCGTCCCCGCTCCCCTGGACCGCCATCGGTTTCGGAGAGTGATCGGCCGCGCTGTGAAACGGGTACGGACCGTCCACCGCCGTACCGTCGCCGCTGCTTCTCACGCCGACCTCCGTCCTTGACCTGCCTTCTCGACGGTAGGCAGTCACCAGGGGCTCGTCAACGATCGCCACACTCGCCACGCCGAGTGATAATCACCCTGAGAGTGGTTTCGCGTGCCCCGCCGCGGGGAAAGGCTAGCCGAATGGGCCGAAGCGAGCCGCTGAGAGCGGCTCACTGGCTGTTGGTGCCGAAGTCCTCGGGCGAGATCTGGTCGAGGAACTCGCGGAACTTCTCCACCTCGTCCTCCTGCTCGTCCGGGATCGCGATGCCGGCGTCGTCCAGGACGCCGTCGCTCCCGTAGATGGGCGTGCCGGTGCGCAGTGCGAGCGCTATGGCATCGGACGGCCGCGCACTGACCTCCACGCCGCTGGCGAAGACCAGCTCGGCGTAGAAGACCCCTTCGCGCAGGTCGGTGATGCGCACTTCGGAGAGCTCCTGGCCCACCGCCTCCAGCACGTCCTTGAACAGGTCGTGCGTCAGCGGTCGTGCGGGTGCCATGCCCTGCTGCGCGAAGGCGATGGCGGTTGCCTCACCTGGTCCGATCCAGATGGGGAGGTACCGGTCGCCTCCCACTTCACGCAGGAGCACGATCGGCTGGTTGGAGGGCATTTCGACCCGGACACCTACGACGTCGAGCTCGTTCACACAGCAACCCTAGGACGTGGCCGGCAGGTTTGGGTAGTCGGGCAGCCGTCGAGTACCGGCCGGGGACGGTCCGCCCGCCGCGTGCGGGCCCGTATTTCAGGGCAGTCTGACGCCGAGAGCGCTCTGCACAAGAGCCGAATGCAGCTTTCCCGTGAGGCTCGCCAGCTCTTTGGTACGGGCCTCCGCATGGGCCCTGGTCTGGGGATTGCGGTGCCGCCGCAGCGGTGCGACGACCTGGTCGACGAGCCCGGCCTCCCGGTCCGCGGCGGCCTTCATGGCCCGCAGATGGCGTGGCTCGATGCCGAACCTGCCCAGTTCCACGACGAGCGAGGCGATCGTGACGGCCTCCGCGTCGTACCCGCCGTCCGCCAGGCGGACGACCAAGCCGTACGTCTCCCACTCGTCGAGCTGCCGCTCGTCCACCTCGGCGACGGCCAGCAGCTCGGCACGGCCCACACGGGCCGCTGTCGGCCTCTCGGCCTCGTCCGGGCCCCCGGCGCCTTCCGCGCCCCGCTGACGGCCCAGAGAGGGCAGCGGGGCCCTCTCGCCGCGCTCCAGTGCCTCGAGGTGCTCGCGGATGACCTTCAGCGGCAGATAGTGGTCCCGCTGCATCCTCAGCACATGCCCGAGCCGCTCGACGTCTTCCGGGCTGAACTTGCGATAGCCGGACGGCGTGCGCTGCGGCTCGATGAGGCCCTCGGACTCCAAGAAGCGGATCTTGGAGATCGTGACCTCGGGGAACTCGTCGCGCAGCACGTTCAGCACGGTGCCGATGCTCATCAGCCGACGGTCCGCGACGGTGGTGCCGGTGCCGGCACCACCACTCGGTGTGTGAAGCATGGACCTTCCATGGGGGGTGGCCCCCGGACGAGGCCCGGGGGGTGGGTCAGATGCCGACGCTCCGCTGGCTGGCGTAGAAGACCAGCCGGTACTTACCGATCTGCACCTCGTCGCCGTTCGACAGCGCCACGGAATCGATGCGCTCCCGGTTGACGTACGTGCCGTTGAGACTGCCCACGTCGGCGACGGTGAAGGAACCGTCCTGAAGGCGACGGAACTCCACGTGGCGACGCGACACTGTCACGTCGTCGAGGAAGATGTCGCTCTGCGGGTGACGGCCCGCCGTGGTCAGTTCGCCGTCGAGCAGGAAACGACTGCCCGAGTTCGGCCCGCGGCGCACCACCAGGAGCGCCGAGCCGAGCGGCAGGGCGTCTACGGCGGCCTGCGCCTCCGGGGAGAGCGCCGGCGACGGCGTCTGCCCCGTCACCTCGGCGTCGTAGGCCTCGAGACCGGAAATGGAGATCGTCGACGTCGTCTCGGACGCACGCTCCGGAGCCGCACCGGCTCGCAGCGGCGCACCGCAGTTGGAGCAGAACCGGCTCGCCTCGGCGTTGCGGTTGCCGCACCTCGTACACACCAGGGCCATGGACGGGTCCTCCTGCCGCGGCTGCCCCGCGGCGGCGTTCGATCCGTGCGGGCCGGAGGCGAACCCTCCACCCGAACTCGAGGTCGACGGTTCTCCGAAACCTATGCGGCCGGGACCGGCGGGGTCAACGGACGACGCGCCCTGTCCGCCCGGATTGTCACCCCCTGGACCAGCCACCTGGTCCCGGAACATGGGGCGCTCGGCCCCCTGTCCCTCCGCGTCCCCATGACGCGGGGCACGGTGCCGGGCAGTGGCGGGATTGCCGCTGTCCTCACGTGCGCTCTTGCCGAACAACTTCGCAAACAACTTCACGGGCGATTCCCCTTGACCGAAACAGACCCGCCCGTGGGGCAGGACGAACCCTGATTGCACACACCGACATCCATCGGTGAACCAGACATCCTCACAACGTCCGTATCCACCAAACAGTTTCCACCACGCACCACACATCTGGTGCGCCGACCCCCCGCAACCTCATGCCCTTGACCCGCGGCCCTCATGCTCCCGCCGCTCACGGGGAGGACGACCGAGCGTAGTCAGGCCGCTTCGCGGGTCGCAAGGCACTCACGACGATCTTCTCCGAGCGTGTCACGGTGACCGTGGCCTGCTCCTTCTCCAGAGTCTGCACCACGCCGCCCGGGATGTTCAGCGCAGGTTCCAGATCCTGGGGCTTGCCGATCACCTTGAAGAGGTACGGCTTGCCGACCTTGCGGCCGTCCACACGCACGCCGCCGCGGCCGGCGTCCGACAGATGCGTGCTGGCCACCACGCGCACGTCATTGATCTGGATCGCCTCCGCGCCCGCGGCGCGCAGCTCCTGAATGGCGTCGAGAAGCATGTCCGCCTCGATCGCCCCCTTCTTGTCCTCGACGGCAAGCGTGATGCCGGGCCCCTGGGCCGCCACCGTGCCCGCCAGAATGCCGAGTTGCCTCTCCCGCTCGGCTGTCTGCTTGCGGGCCTCTTCCGCCTGGTCCGAGCTGTTCTCCAGCCCGGTCCGCTGCTCCTCGAGACGCCGCTTCTCCTCTTCCAGACGCTGAGTGCGGTCATCCAGTTCATCGAGGATGCGTACGAGATCTTCCTGCCGCGCCCCGCGCAGCGCGCTGCTGTCGTTGTTCGAACGCACCTGGATGGCCAGGCCGAGGCCCAGCACGAACAGGAGCAGGGCGACGATGAGTTGGGGGCGGGTCACCCGGGGCGGCCACAGGCCCTTCGCCAGCCGCTGACGGCCGGTGGGCGGCTGCTCCCGCCGGACCGGCTCGGCGGCGGGCCCGGGTTCCGCCGGGACCTCGGGGGGCAGTTCCTTGCGGCGGTCGTACGAGGGTGTCTCGTCGGCACTCATCGGCGTCACGCCCTGAAGATGTGCCGGCGGATGGCGGCGGCGTTGGAGAAGATCCGGATGCCGAGGACGACGACGACACCCGTGGACAGCTGCGCGCCGACGCCCAACTTGTCGCCCAGGAACACGATCAGTGCCGCCACCACCACGTTGGACAGGAACGACACCACGAAGACCTTGTCGTCGAAGATGCCGTCGAGCATCGCGCGCAACCCGCCGAAGACGGCGTCCAGAGCCGCGACCACGGCGATCGGAAGGTACGGCTCGACCACCGCCGGAACCTCGGGCCGAACCAGCAATCCGGCCACGACTCCCACGACGAGGCCCAGTACGGCGATCACGATGTGCCCTTTCCTGCCTTCGGCTGTGCTGTACGTACGGTCACACTCGGCGCTGCCGGCAGCCGGAGCTCGTCCGACACCGAAATACTGGTCCGGATGCCGAAGTTCTCCTGCAGAGCATGCAGGTACTGACCGTCGCGGCTGTTCTGGAACCGGGTGCTCAAGCGTTGCCCGGGACCCACCGCGAGCACCGTATACGGCGGCACAAGCGGCCTGTTGTCGACCAGTATCGCGTCCCCCGCGGCCCGGACGGCCGACAGGGCGGTGAGCCGCTGGTCATTGATCGAGATCGCTTCGGCGCCGGACTCCCACAGGCCGTTGACGACGCGCTGCATGTCGCGGTCGCGCACCCGCCCGGTGTCGGAGAACCCGGCGCTCTCCCGGGGGCCGCCACCGCCCTGGTCGGCCTGCTTCTTGTCGTTCACCACGAGTTTCACGCCGGGTCCGGTCACCTTCGTGGCACCGGAGAGGAGACCGACCAACTCGCCCTGGCTGCCGCCGTGCTTCTTCAGCGCGGCCCGCTGCCGCTCGCCCACGTCGTCGCGGAGTTCGTCCACGTCGTCCTCGAGCGTGTCGGCGCCGGCCGTCGCGTCCTCGACGCGGTCGATGAGTTCCTCGCGCTCCTTGGCGAGCACCGGAGCCGCTATACGCGCCTGCGCGGCGCCGACGGTGACGACCAGCGCGGCGAGCACCAGCCCCGCGGCGAGACCCAGTTTGGCCCGCAGGGGCCGAGGGACACCGCTGTTGCCCTGGGCTTCTCTTCTGGCCGCGGCCTCCGCGTACCCCTCGTCCAGGCTGTGGTCCATGACGGTGGTGAGCAGCGACATGGACGCGTCCGGACGCCTGGGGCGGAAGGGGGTGCTCCGAACGGGGGGCTGCTGCGGCATGCCGCACATCGTCGCACGTCGCGGGCGCTACCTCCGAATGGCCCCACCGGCGTGCCGGGCGGCACCTGTTGCGGTACCGTCCGGCAGGCCGACGCGGTCAGCGGCCGGCGCTGTCCACCACCGTGGCCCACTCGTCGAGCAGGGCCTGGGCGGACGCGTCGTCGGGGCCCTCGGCCCACAGATGGGTGACGGCCTCGGCCGGGTCCGGCAGCACCAGCACCCAGCGCCCGTCGGCCTCCACGACCCGCACGCCGTCGGTGGTGTCCACGGACCGGTCGCCGGCCGCCTCCACCACACTGCGCATCACGAGCCCCTTGACGGCCCACGGCGTCGCCAGATCGCGCTTCAGCACATGGGCACGCGGGATGCGCGCGTCGATCTGGCTCAGGGTGAGCTGGGTGCGCGCCACGAGCCCGATGAGACGCACGAAGGCGGCCGTCCCGTCGAACACACCGCTGAACTCCGGCACGATGAACCCGCCGCGGCCGTCCCCGCCGAAGATCGTCGACTCACCGCGCCCGACGCGCGTGAGGTCGTCCGGCGACGTGGTCGTCCAGTCGACCTGGGTGCCGTGGTAGGCGGCGACCTGTTCCGCGATGCGGGTCGTGGTCACGGGCAGCGCGACCCGCCCGCTGCGCCGCTCGGCGGCCACCAGGTCGAGCATGACCAGCAGGGCCCGGTCGTCCTCGACGATCCGGCCCTTCTCGTCCACCAGGGACAGCCGCTCGCCGACCGGGTCGAAGCGCACACCGAAGGCGGCCCGCGCCGACGCGACGATCTCGCCGAGTCGCATGAGACCGGCTCGGCGCGTGTCGGCGCTCTCCGTGGGCCGCGACTCGTCGAGACCCGGGTTGATCGTCAGCGCGTCCACCCCGAGCTTCCCGAGAAGGCTGGGCAGCACGAGCCCGGCGCTTCCGTTGGAGGCGTCGACGACGACCTTCAGGCCCGACTCGGCGATCCCCGTGGTGTCGACGTTGCGCAGCAGCGACCCGGTGTACGAGTCGAAGACGCTGGACGGGAAGTGCAGGTCGCCGATCTCACCGGGGAAGGCCCGGCGGTACTCCTGACGTGCGTACACCCGGTCCAGCTTCCGCTGGCTCGCCTGGGAGAGGTCGGCGCCCTGCCCGTCGAAGAACATGATGTCGACGGAGTCCGGGACTCCGGTCGTGGTGCGGATCATGATGCCGCCGGCGCTGCCCCGGGCGGTCTGCTGCCGCGCCACGGGCAGCGGCACGTTCTCCAGGTCGCGTACGTCGATGGCGCTGGCCTGCAGCGCCGAGATCACGGCCCGCTTGAGCGCCCGGGCGCCACGTGAGTGGTCACGCGCGGTGGTGACGGTCGAGCCCTTCTTCAGGGTCGTCGCGTACGCACCCGCGAGGCGCACGGCCAGCTCGGGGGTGATCTCGACGTTCAGGATGCCGGACACCCCTCGGGCGCCGAACAGGTGTGCCTGGCCCCGGGACTCCCAGATGACGGAGGTGTTGACGAACGCGCCCGCCTCGATCGTCTTGAAGGGATACACCCGGACGTTGCCCTGGATGATCGATTCTTCACCCACGAGGCACTCGTCGCCGATGACCGCGCCGTCCTCGATGCGGGCGGCCCGCATGATGTCGGTGTTCTTTCCGATGACGCAGCCGCGCAGATTGCTGTGCTGCCCGATGTAGACGTTGTCGTGGACGACGGCGCGGTGCAGGAAGGCGCCCTCCTTGACCACGACGTTGGAGCCGATCACGGTGTGCTCGCGGATCTCGGCGTTGGCCTCGACCTTGGCGTAGTCCCCGATGTACAGCGGCCCGCGCAGCACGGCGTCCGGGTGCACCTCGGCGCCCTCGGCTACCCAGACGCCGGGCGAGATCTCGAAGCCGTCGAGCTCGACGTCGACCTTGCCCTCCAGGACGTCGGCCTGCGCCTTGCCGTAGCTCTCGTGGGTGCCGACGTCTTCCCAGTAGCCCTCGGCGACGTAGCCGTAGATGGGCTTGCCTTCCTTCATGAGCTGCGGGAAGACGTCGCCGGACCAGTCGACCGGCACATCGGGGTCGACGTAGTCGAAGACCTCGGGCTCCATCACGTAGATGCCCGTGTTCACCGTGTCGGAGAACACCTGGCCCCAGGTCGGCTTCTCGAGGAAGCGCTCGACCTTGCCCTCCTCGTCGACGATGGTGATGCCGAATTCCAGGGGGTTGGGTACACGCGTCAGACAGACGGTGACGAGCGCGCCCTTTTCCTTGTGGAAGTTGATCAGGTCGGTGAGGTCGAAGTCGGTCAGCGCGTCACCGGAGATCACGAGGAACGCGTCGTCCTTCAGCGCTTCCTCGGCGTTCTTCACGCTGCCGGCTGTGCCGAGCGGCTTCTCCTCGTTGGCATAGGTGAGCTCCATCCCGAGCTCTTCGCCGTCGCCGAAGTAGTTCTTGACGAGCGAAGCCAAGAACTGCACTGTTACTACGGTCTCGGTCAGACCATGCCTCTTGAGCAGGCGCAGCACATGCTCCATGATCGGCCTGTTGGCCACGGGCAGGAGCGGCTTGGGCATGCTTGAGGTCATGGGGCGAAGGCGGGTGCCCTCGCCGCCGGCCATTACGACGGCCTTCATGTCGGAAAAGTCCTCCCTAAGACGACGACCTGGCCGACTCAGCCCACCGGGTAGGGCCCGCATTTGTCAGGTACGGGTCGACGGCGCCACTACAGCCACCGAATCGGCAGGCTCAATCGGCCATGTTGTCCACCTTGACAAGTCGGCGGACCTGAACCACATACAGGATCCCTGCCCACCAATACAGCGTTGTACCCCATCCAGCGAACGCCCATCCGAAAATAGCAGCGAGAGTAGCGAGCCAGCCGCTTCCATCGCTCAGGAGCAGTAGTGGAAAGGCGTACATCAGGTTGAAGGTGGCGGCCTTGCCCAGGAAGTTCACCTGCGGCGGCGGATAGCCGTGACGTCGCAGGATCCAGACCATCACCAGCAGGACCAGTTCACGCAGCAGGAGCACCGCGGTGATCCACAGGGGGAGAATCTCGCGCCACGTGAGGCCGGCGAGCGTCGAGAGGATGTAGAGCCGGTCCGCGGCGGGATCGAGCAGCCTGCCCAGCTTGCTGATCTGGTTCCAGCGGCGTGCGAGCTTCCCGTCGAGGTAGTCGCTGACGCCGCTGAGCGCCAGCACCAGCAGGGCCCACCCGTCGCTGTTGGGCCCCCCGAACTCCGGCCTGAGGATCAACCACAGGAAGAGGGGCACGCCGGCGAGGCGCGCCATGCTGAGGATGTTCGGGATGGTGAGGACGCGGTCCGTCTGGACGCGCGTCTCCTGGACCTCCACCCGGGGGCCTCCTGGGGGAAAAGAGCCAATGATGCTCCCTGACCTTACCCTCAGCGGCGGTACGAGGGCGCGGAGGGGTGGCGGTACCACCGTGGCCGAAAAACAAAAAAGCCGTGGTTCCTGGAATTGAATCCAGGAACCACGGCTATTAAAAGGAGTTCGGCGGCGTCCTACTCTCCCACAGGGTCCCCCCTGCAGTACCATCGGCGCTGTGAGGCTTAGCTTCCGGGTTCGGAATGTAACCGGGCGTT